>DHCD01000078.1:0-16991 GCA_002398105.1 Syntrophomonas sp. UBA4911 | reverse complement strand
ATAAACGGTGAAGGCAGATGCATAGACCAGAGCACGGTCATATTCGGTTCCGGAGCTGCCCCGAGATTATACAGGGTTTGCAGTATGCGGTAGCTGCTCTTGGTTACCAGGTGGCGTCCGTCCACACCTGCACCTCCTATGGATTCTGTTACCCAGTTAGGATCGCCGGCAAACAACTGGCCGTATTCCGGGGTACGCAGATGGCGTACCAGGCGCAGTTTGATTACCAACTGGTCGATTAATTCCTGGGCCTGTTCTTCATTAATAATTCCCCGGGCCAGATCCCGCTCCAGATAAATATCCAGAAAGTTGGCCACCCGTCCCAGACTCATGGCGGCTCCGTTTTGCTCCTTAACTGCCCCCAGGTAGGCAAAATAGAGCCATTGCACAGCTTCCCGGGCGTCGGCTGCCGGCTGGGAAATATCAAAACCATAGGAGAAAGCCATCTCCTTCAAGGCCTGCAGAGCTCTGACCTGGTCTGCCATGCGCTCCCGCAGCTGGATGGAATCGTTGCTCATGGTTTTATTAAGGCTGTTAAGGTCATCCTGTTTACTGCCGATCAGAAAATCAACCCCATAAAGGGGAACCCGGCGGTAGTCGGCAATAATACGGCCCCGGCCGTAGGAATCAGGCAGGCCGGTTATTATACCTACCCTGCGGGCCAGCCGCATTTCCGGGGTATAAACCGTAAACACGCCGTCATTGTGGGTACGCCGGTGTTTCTCGAAAAAATCCAGCATTTCCCGGGGCGGCTCGCAGCCGTAAGCCCGGCAAGCCTTGACACTGGTACGTAATCCCCCATAAATATTGATTGCCCGTTTCAAGGGACGATCAGTCTGCAGGCCCGCCACCAATTCCAGTTCCCGGTCAATATAGCCCGGGGGATGGCTGTTGATAGTAATCGGGTTATCGGCATCCACCTCAAGCACTCCGCCGCGGAGATGCTCCTGACGCAGTAATTCCTGGCATTTACCCCACAGTTTCCCGGTCCTCTCCGTAGGGGGGCAAAGGAATGAAGCGTCATCGTCATAGGGAGAATAATTTCTCTGGACAAAATCGCGTACGTCAATTTCATTCGTCCATCTTCCAGGATTGAAATCCCGCCACTGCTCAAACACATTTATCCCACCTGTCTGTTGGTTATAGCTTATTGTCTGCAAAGGCGGAAAAAATACTCGCCGGTGGTTAAGAAGTTGGAATGAGTGTAAACCGATATCTTGCCTGTTCCCGGATGAGATGGGATGACGGCGGCCGGCACGGTTCTTCCTTGGCGAAATAGCGCATCTTTACTATAATTACTTTATGTGTCCGGAAGTAAAAATGGTGGGTGGATTTATGATTATTTTTCAGGCTAGCAATATAAATAAATCTTTTGGCGAGCATCAGGTGCTAAAATCAGCCGTACTGGTGCTGCAGGAAAAAGAAAGAGTAGGTCTGGTCGGTATCAACGGCTCGGGGAAAACGACCCTTTTAAAATGCCTGACCGGTGAAATAGAGGCTGACAGCGGGGAAATCAGCAAATCCAATTCTTTTACCCTGGCTTATCTGGAGCAATTGCCTCAGGTAGAAGATAATGCCACTGCCTGGGAAGCGATGATGGACAGTTTTGCCGATATTCTGCAGATGCGCCGGCATCTTCGCGGACTGGAGCGGCAGATGGGTCAGGAAGAGACCCGGATGGATAAAATCATGGGAGATTATGCCCGTATCCTGGAACAGTATGAAAGGGCAGGAGGATATGTTTGTGAAGCATCTGCCCGCAGAATTATGCTGGGACTGGGATTTAAGGAAGAGGAGCTGTCGAAACCCTTCAGAACCCTCAGCGGCGGGGAGAAAACCCGTCTCAACCTGGGACGTTTACTGGCAGTTCAGGCGGATATAATAATGCTGGACGAGCCTACCAATCATCTTGACATGCCTTCGGTGGAATGGCTGGAAGCATGGCTTAACAATTATCCCGGCACAGTACTGCTGGTTTCTCATGACCGGATGTTTTTAGATCGGGTGGTATCCCGGGTGGTGGAGTTAAAAGACGGCGTCCTTATCTCTTATTCCGGCAATTATTCGCATTATCAGCAGCTCAAGGCCGGAAACGAGGAAGCCCAACGGCGGGCATATGAGAAGCAGCAGGAATTTATCCGGGAAAACGAGGAGTATATAAGAAAATATAAAGCCGGGATTAAATCCAGGCAGGCTCGGGGAAGACAATCTCAACTGCAGCGCCTGGAGAGGCTGGAAAAGCCCGGCGCAGACGAAAACATCGGTGTCTGGAGCCTGCAACCGGAGATGGAAAGCGGGCAGGAGGTACTGGTGCTGCAGGGTATAAGCAAATCTTTCGGACCGCATACTGTCTTGGCAGGGATAGAGCTGACCCTGCACAAGGGGGAAAGGGTAGCGGTTATAGGCCCTAATGGGTGTGGAAAGAGCACCTTGTTAAAAATCATACTGGGAATTATTGAACCTGATCAGGGTGAGGTCAAGCTGGGAAGCAGGGTAAAGACTGCCTACTTCTCCCAGGAGTTTGAAGATTTGGATCCGGACCATACCGCTCTGGATGAAATCATGGACAACTCCAGCCTGGATTTGGCTTCAGCCCGCAGCCTGCTGGGGCGTATGCTGTTTAAGGGAGATGATGTCTTTAAGCCGGTAGCCAGCTTAAGCGGGGGGGAAAAAAGCCGTTTATGCCTGTTAAAAGTGATTATTAGCCGGGCCAATTTCCTGGTTCTGGACGAACCCACCAACCATCTGGATATCGCAAGCCGACAGGCGGTGGAAGAATTGCTCTGTGACTATACCGGCACCATACTGCTGGTTTCCCACGACCGCTATTTTATTGACCGATTGGCTACCCGGATCGCGGCCCTGGATGATAAAAAACTGGCTTTCTACCCTGGAAACTACAGCTATTATTATGAAAAAATCAAGCAGTTGCAGGCCAGTCAGTCAGTTCCGGCTAAGAATGAGCGCAAAGAGAACAGCCGACAGCAGCATTTTCGTACGGAACAGAAAAACTGGCAGCGAGAAGCCCGACGGCTGCAAAATGCCTTGAAGTCGGTAGAAGAGGAAATCGGCCGGCTGGAAGATAGAAAAGCGGAGCTGGAGAAAATTTTGGCCGATCCCGGCATTTATACCGAGAACGAAAAGGCCCGCAGCTATAGTTCGGAATACCAGCGCCTGCAAGAAGAATTAGACTTGGCCTACGTCCGCTGGGAGCGGGTAACGGGGGAGATCGAAAGCTGCGCCGACCAGGAGCAAGCGCCGGGCAAGAGTTGACCGGCGCTGGCAAAACGGAATTAAACCAACTGCTGTCAGAAGAAAGAGTCTTGCTCGTAATAATAAACATAGATTTTGGGGAAATGTTGGCCGGGGCTGCCGGATACCATAAAACACTGAAAGTCCTGGGAAAACAACCTGAAAATTGCTAAAATAAATTGGATTTCGGATATTAGTTGAAGGAAAGAGGAGAAAATGTGGTTCGGGTTAAAGCAAATTACGGATTAATCATTCTGTGTCTGTCAGTTTTTTTGGTTACTTTTGGGGTAGGGGCATTTATCGGCAACCATATGCAGGTGGGGCCGTTTGACCGTTCCATCACCGCTAAAGCAGAACGGGGAAAGCAGATTAATATATTATTTATGGGAATTGACGCCCGCAAAAACGAGACTAATTCCCGCAGCGATACCATGATTCTGGCCAGTGTAGATACGAAAGCCAATAAAATAGCCATGGTATGGATTCCTCGCGATACCAGGGTCGAAGTCAAACGAAACCATTATGACAAAATAAACAGTGTTAACTATTTGCAGGGCCCCGAGGCTGCCTGCAAGGTGGTGGGCGATCTGCTTGATATCCGGGTAGATCACTATGTGATAACCAATTTTGATGGTTTTGCCCGGATTGTAGATATTCTGGGCGGTGTTACCCTGGAGGTGCCGCCGAATATGAGTCATAATGATCCCGATCCCAAGCTGCGGATTAATCTGGCTCCGGGGGTAAAAAGACTGAATGGACAGGAGGCTTTGGGTTACGTACGATTCCGGGGTACTCCGACAGCGGATATCGGCCGTACCGGAAGGCAGCAGAAGTTTATCAAGGCTCTGGCGGAAGAGATGCTGCAGAGCAAAACCATATTAAAGTTACCGGAATTACTGCCGGAAATAGCCAAGAATGTACATACCAACATACCGGTCAAAGATATGCCGGCTATGGTAAAAGTGGCCAAAAATTTCAGCTCCCAGGAAATCTATACCCAGACCTTGCCGGGATATTCCTATACCGACCGGCAGACTGGAGCCAGTTACTGGCAGGCTGACCCGGAAATAGCCGAAGGGATTATTGATGATCTGTTTGCGGGCAAGAAGTACGATGTTGCCCAGGATCCGCCGCAATCGGTAAAGCAACAGCCGCAGATACAAGTGCAGCCGGTGGCGGAGGAACCTGATGACGACATAGATGATACAGATAAAAACGGCCAGGAACAACCCGGTGATCAGGATGACTCCGGTACGATAGAGGCGCCGCCCGGATCAACGGATGATAAACTTCCCGGCGAACCGGGCCAGGAGCCGGGAGTCCAACCGGGAACAGACCCAGGTAATAATGCCCCCCCGGACAGCAGTGGAGAAAACCCCTTGCCTGAACCGGAGGAACAGCGAACTCCGGTTCCTGAGCCGGACCCCGAAGATAATACCGGCATGTATGGCTACTAGCTCATACTGATAACTAACAGAACAGTAAAAAAAACAGATTTTCACCCAGAACCCGGCCTTGAGTTAAGGCCGGGTTTGTTGATGATAATGCCTTTCTCTTTTCAAGCCAAGAAGCCCTGCACAATGCCTAGAATCCGCCATGTTCTGTTACTGGTATGGAAAACATAGAATTAGTAACAATAAACGGAGAAGAGAGAGGACAGCGCTTGAAGAGAATAAAAGGGCCCCGGTTTATGTTGCTGCTGCTACTGAGTCTTACCCTGCTGGGGGCTCAAATCAATCAGGTCTGGCCGCATTCTATAAAAAGCAGATTGAGCCAGGGTGAAGTGGTCAACATTCTTTTAATGGGCATTGACGCTCGGCCGGGAGAGAAAAACAGCCGCAGTGACACCATGATTGTAGCCAGTATAAATTATGAACAGGGTAAAATTGTGCTGCTCTCCATACCCCGGGATACCCGGGTAGAAGGATGGGACAGGAACGGAAAAATAAATATGATCAACCAGTTAAAAGGCCCCCGTGAAAGCTGCAAAGAAGTATCGCGCTTATTGGGCAAAGAGGTGGACTATTACATTTTGACCAATTTTCAGGGCTTTGAGAAGATGATTGACATTCTGGGAGGGGTGGATATGGATGTAGATATAAACCTTGAAAGCTATTCCCAGGATGTTTATCTGCAAAAAGGCCATCGCCACCTCGATGGCAAAGAGGCCTTGACTTATGTCCGCTTTAGGGAAAACCAGGAGGGAGATATCGGAAGAACGGCCAGGCAGCAAAAGTTGTTGAAGGCCTTAGCCGAAAAAATGGGGCGCAAAGAGACGGTTGCGCGTTTACCCCAGTTGATAGCTCAATTACGGGAAAATGTCCAAAGCAATATCTCATTGAGCGATATAGTCTACCTGGCCAACCTTATACCCGGACTGAAAGAAGACGATATCATCAGCCAGACCTTACCGGGCTATCATTTTGTCGATCCCTACAGCGGCGCCAGTTACTGGGAAGTAGATGGGGAGATAGCGCGAAGCATTATTGATTCCCTGTTTAAAGGCGAACATTTTGAAGTGCAGCTGCAGAGCCCCCCCTGGGCAAAGGATTACTGATATTGCAGGGCAAATGATGCCATCTGCGTCTGTTTTCTTATTAATCGTCCATGGCCTGAGGCTGCAACCCGATATGAAAATAGTAGGATAGCTATAGCGTGTAGTTTGGATGCATAAATATTTCGTCGCCAAGACTCCGCCTGGGCAACACCAACTGCTCGTCTCGCGTCTGCAGGGGGACGTTCCAATTCGCGTCCGTGCTCAGTGTCACTCGAGCCCCATCCGTGGAGCTCGCCCCCTTCCGCTGCTTCGCCTTCGCAGGGTGATGCTCCAGGCTCCGTCTGACGGCTCCTGCATATTTATGCATCCAAACAGAGTTGTTATACTTTTAATCTGCGTCTGTTTTCTTATTAATACCTTCCATTCCTGCTAATACTAATGACTAAGACCATGCTATAATATTGCTGGCGCCAGGTTGGATAATTTTGCTATGGCGCCGGGAAAAGGAGGAAGCAAATGACTGAGGGAATCAAGAAACGGAATGAAATAGCGAGGGAATATAAATGGAAACTGGAAGACGCCTATAGGGACCAGGAGAGTTGGGAGCAAGATTTTAAGCGGGTACAGGACAAGTTGCCGGAAATAGTAGAATTTAAAGGCAGATTATCGGAATCGGCCGGTGTTTTGTATAATGCTCTTAAAATGTTGGAAGAATTACAGCGCCGGTCGGAAAAGCTCTATGTATATGCTAAGATGCGTCGGGATGAGGATAATGCCCATACCGGCTATCAGACCCTCTATGAACGGATTGAACGCTTAAATGTGCAGGTAAGCGGCGCCACCGCTTTTGTCATTCCGGAAATTACCGCTATAGACCAGGAAGAAATGGAACAATTTATGCAACAAGAAGAGAATCTGAAAAATTATCGGCATTTTATAGAGGAATTATGGCGGCAGAAATCGCACATCCTGTCTCCGGAGGAGGAACGCGTACTGGCCATGAGCGCTGATTTGGCGACGGCGGCTCAAAATATTTTCACCATGTTTAACAATGCTGATATCAAGTTCCCCCAGATAAAAGATGAAAACGGCCAGGAAGTGGAATTGACCAAAGGCAGGTACGGCCGTTATATGGAAAGCAGTGATCGACGGGTACGGCAGGAGGCCTTTACCGCTCTTTACCACAGCTATGGCAAATTTAAAAACACCCTGGCCAGTACCTTGGCCTCCGCTGTTAAAAGAGATATTTTTTATGCCCGGGTGCGCCAATATCCCTCTGCTCTGGAAGCAGCCCTGGATCAGGATAATATAGCAGTTGATGTTTATAACCAACTGATTGCGACGGTACATGATAAGATGGATTATATGTATCGGTATATGAAGCTGCGGAAAAAAATTCTGGGTGTAGACCAGCTGCATATGTATGATATCTATACTCCGCTGGTAAGCGAGTATAGAGTCGAGATACCTTATGAAGAAGCCCGGGAGAAGGTCCTGGCCGGTCTTAAACCCCTGGGAGAGGAATATCTCGCCCTGCTCAAAAATGGAATAGAATCGGGCTGGATTGATGTCTACGAAAATGAAGGCAAGACCAGCGGAGCCTATTCCTGGGGCACGTTTGACACCCATCCCTATGTACTGATGAACTACGACAACAAACTGGACGACGTATTCACCCTGGCTCACGAGCTCGGACATTCCCTGCATTCGCATTATTCCAATCATAACCAACCCTATATATACAGCCAGTATACTATTTTCCTGGCGGAGGTAGCATCAACGGTCAATGAATCTTTGCTGATCGACTTTCTTCTAAAGCAGTCCGGCAACCGGCAGGAAAAGATGTACCTTATCAACCACTATCTGGAGCAGTTCCGGGGCACCGTTTATCGCCAGACCATGTTTGCTGAATTTGAAAAAATTATTCATGAAATGGTGGAACAGGGCCGGGGACTGACCCCGGAGGAATTATGCCGTATCTACCGGGAACTGAATAGCCTTTATTTTGGCCCCGATGTGGTGATCGACCCGGAAATCGAAGTGGAATGGTCGCGGATACCCCATTTCTATTCAGCCTTTTATGTGTACAAATACGCCACCGGCTTTTCCGCCGCCACTGCAATCAAGGAAAAAATATTGACAGAAGGCGAACCTGCCGTAACCCGTTATCTGGATTTCCTGAAGTCGGGAAGCTCTGATTATCCCTTGAACCTTCTGCATAAGGCCGGGGTGGATCTGACTAGCCCCCAACCGGTGGAGAAGGCGCTGGACTACTTCGGCTATCTGCTGGATGAAATGGAGAAACTGCTATAAGCATGTAAGGCCCCCTTTCTTTCGAATGGGCCCAACCTGAAAACAACCCGCTTTCAGCGTTAAACGACTGGAAGCGGGTTTGTCCTTAAGTTGAGCCGGCATGTCTGGACTGACAGTAACAGAAGCCTATATTCTCCAGAGCAAACCGCCGGTTGGAAGGGTGGTGCTGGTGGAGTTAATTTGATGTATAAGTACCTCCGGTTTGGCAGATTATAATTTCGGAGGTATTTTATCAATATGGATACTTTTAAAAACTATCTGAAAAGATACCCGTATTACTGGTTGGCGGGAGCAGCAATCGTCTTAGTGCTTATTATAAGCCTAAATACTCCTTCTCAAAAGCCGCTGCCTGTTAAAAAGCCCTTCCAGGTAATGGCATTCTATGAAAAAGGCTGGAATCAATTTACCTACGGTATCCCCTCGCTTAAAAAACATTATCGCGATATCGACATACTGATGCCCTATTGGTATACATTGGAACCAAACGGAAATTTAATGATCTCGGCCGTAGGCTACGAATCCGAGGTGGTTAAAATATTGAGTAAACATCCGCAAGTAAAACTGATGCCCCTGATCAATAAAAATACGGTCAATCAGAATGTCCTTACCGACGCCCAGGCGCGGGAAACCGCCATCAACGCCATCGTTAAAACCGTAAAGGATAAGAAGTATGCCGGCGTCAATATTGATTTCGAACTGCTGCCCAAGGAAAATCGGGACGACTTGACCGTTTTTGTCCGCGATCTGGCCCAACGCCTGCACGGGCAGAAAAAGCTGGTGTCAGTTTCAGTCATGCCTAAACTGGACGGTTTGGAGGAGATCGGCGCCGCTTATGATTATGGGGCTCTGGGGCAATTGGCTGATTTTATTACCATCATGACTTATGACAAACATTCGGCCAGCAGCGGTCCCGGTTCCGTGGCCCCTTACGATTGGGTGGAAAAAAACATTAAGGAAGCCCTGAAAGAAATTCCCGGCCATAAATTGACCGTCTGCATAGGTGCTTACGGCTATGACTGGCCGGTGGAATCCGGCGGTGAAGTTCGCTACATCAGTATGCGCGAAGCACTGCAATATGCCCGTGATCATAAGGCCACCGTCCAATGGGATGATGCTTCCCAATCAGCTTTTTTTGACTATTGGTCCGGCAGTGCCCAACATCAGGTCTGGTTTGAGAATGGGTTCAGCGTTACCCGTAAGGTCGCCTTAGCCAAAAAATACGGATTGCGAGGGGTAGCTATTTGGCGCATGGGGTTTGAGGATGAACAATACTGGGAAAAATTGCGGGAAGCCGTTAATAAATAGAGCAGACTGCCTATCGCGGATAAACCCTGCCTAAAAGTGTCTCAGAAAGCTCATGAATCCGATGATGTTGTATTTATATTTAGGAAGCTTAATCCTTTACGGTAACTTCAAAAAAACTTTGCTTATGCACTTTCTTCTCTTGCAAATCCCATCTTTTTTACCTCCATAAATGGCGATTTTTAAATAATCGTTAAAAAATAATATTAACACTATAGCTCCACTGCTTTATAATATTTCGCAGTGGAATCAAACTATGCCACAGCATAAAAAGTTAGGGCAAACAAGAGGGAGGATTCTCTCTTGTTTGACAAAGTAAGTTTTGGTAAGGTTAAAAGAAAAGGAGCAATAGAATAACATGCCCTGACATGCCAAAAGAAAAAAGCAGTACAGGAATTTATCATAATCGCCAGGATATATTCCATAGCAAAGAAGATCACCAGAAATACGTCCCCTGGTCCATCATTTAAATGGCGGATCAGGACCTGTTTCTAATTTAGCAATACCATACGGGACAACATTCGCTGCGCCTGTCCCTCGTAACCGACCCAAGGAAGCCTGCTAGACAAACTGCGGCGGCTTTACGCTTCGGCAGCATCCGGTAATGATGCTGGTCAACCTATTTGACTTATGTAGGAGAGATATCAATATGATAAATTCACAACTTGATTCTTCAAGTGTTCCTAATGTAGTAGGAATTGAACCAAGGAAACTTTTAGACAAAGGCTATAAAATCATAAGCAATACCAATTGGCCGCTTTACCTTACAGGCCCATCCGGTTCCGGCAAGTCGATCATCGCCATGAATATGGCAAAGAGATATGCTGATGAAAACAATGTTCCGGCATACTATGTTCAACTTAGCCCCGAGCAGACCAAAACGAGTTTGATTTTGGGTTTACGCCTGGTTGACGGTTCATTAAAGGCTGTGAATGGAGTAGTTGCCGAATGTATGGAAAAAGGCGGCATAGTTATTATTGATGAGGCGGCTCATGCAACCCAGGAAATGCTTTTGATGTTTAACTCAATTCTGGATAGAACTTCAATTACTTCCATTGGTGATAAAACCGTGATAAGCAAAGATACCTTCCGGATTTTGTTTTGTGCCAATGATTCCACATATTCGGGCAATGTCAAGCTGCCCCAAAGTTTTGCCCAAAGGCTGGTAGGCTTTTATTGTGATTATCCTTCCTGGCAGGATGAGGTTGAAATTGTTAAACAGGTCACTGGCGATGAGTGTGCAGTTGCAATTAAGGTACCTGATGAAGTAATTCAATATATAGTATCTTTAATGAGGGAAATTCGTAAAGAAAAATTCCCCTTATCGGTTCGTAACGCTTCAATTGCAACTGTACTTTTGGAGCTGGCCCTGAAGAAAGAGGAAAACGAAGTAACTGAAGATGACAAGTATTTCACCCAGGGTTCCAACGTGGAAAGCGTAAGACGCAATATTGCCAATCGGATATTTAATCAGGCTGTGAACTCGGCTGAGCAGCTTAACGGCCCTGAAATAAAGAGGTTTACAAGATATGTAACCAGGGTTGGTATTGAAGAGTTCAAGAACATCATACTGCAGAGCTTTATGTATTATCTTGATTTGGATTGCGGGTTTTATGATTTAGACCAAACTAAAGACCAGCTTAAGCAGAAAATACTGTAAGAGGATTTTGGCCATGATAAGCCTAAATGTAAACGCGCTGTGCCCCAACAAGAATATCAAAATCATTGAGATTGATGCCGAGATGTATTCGGACATAGCCAATGACCGAAAGAAGTTTACGGCTTCTTCAAAAAAAGTAGCTGAAATATTTGAAACTCCTGAGATGAAGCTGGTACGGCAATACTTTCCTGAGAACAAATATGGCAGGGAGTTTGCCGTGACCAAAAAGACACCTAATGGCCTGTACTTAATAGCATTGAATATACCGAATATTTATAGGCTTTACAAAAAGTCCTGGCTGGCGGATTATGTGGACGCTGAAATCTTTAATATCGCTTTTACTCTGCATGGGCTTGCCCATGTCAGGTATTCGGATTATGAACATAAAATTGATGCATTTAATGAAGGGTCAAATGAAAGGGCGATATTTAATCTGGCCCATAACTTACTTGAAGACTCAAGGGTTGAGTATGCAATGTCCATGGATTTTCCCGAATGTTCAGTATTCTTTAATATTTTGTTATCAGCCCTGCGGAATGTTTATGATATAAATCAAAAAAGTTCAGTATGGGAACATGAGGATAAGGAAAAGTTTCGTCTCAGAATGAATGAGATAAACGATTTTACCAGATATAATCTCATAGGCAAAAAGGCCGACAGAAAATTTGTAAGCCAGATCATACCGCCGGTGCTTTTGGCAAGACGCGGAACAGCAAATGACTGTTATGTTGCAGCCGAGATTGTGGTTAACCTCTTGAGACAGGATATATTTGGATTTGATAAAAAGCAGAATATATTGAAGCTGCCAAACGGAATGTCGGTTGGCTCAGTAACTGAATCTATAACTGATGATGACAGAATTTTCATACAAAAGCAATTCGAGGATACAGGTGATATGGAACAGCTGGCCAATAAGTTCTTTGAGAAGGATGAAGTTGAAGCCCAGATTGAAAATCAGATAGGCGGTCTGCAAGCGGGAACTGCGGTAGCAATTGAGAAAAAGCAAAGGTCAAGCTTCTTCCTGGATACCGCAAGGAAACGCAGGAGGGAAATTGAGGGGCTGCGCGGTGTATTCCAAAAAGCTTTTACGGAGTACAAAGACATAATGGTAAAGGATGGAGATCTGAACTTTCAAAGGCAACAACAGGCATACCTTGATAGCATAACCGGCGAGGAAGGATTTAACTTCCAATATAAGAAACTTGAGCGGGGTTTGGTGGATGTCGTAATCTTAAGGGATGTATCAGGCTCAACATCGTCAGCCAAGATAGGTTATGCTGAAGCAATAGTTGTTTTCTTGTCCGCCCTTGAGAATTTGGAAGGCATTCGTACCGCGCAGATTGATTTCAATGGCCAGCACTTTACCAATAAGACTTTTGATACCGGCATTGAAACGGCGACCATCAATCCCTTTGCTGAAGGCGGGACATCAATAAGCGGTGCCTATAAGGAAGTGCTGGGTTATGACTTCAAAGGCAGGCGGAACATTGTAATAGTACTTTCGGATGGTGACATATTTGAGCCCAAAAGCGTAATTGATGAGCTTGAAAACAGGATAAAGCTGCAATCAAAACTTATCAAATTTGGAATTGAGGGTTATAGCGGGAACGGATATAAGCCGGTAACCATTGAGGATATTCCCAGGGAAATGCTGAACGTAATTATAAAGGAAGGCTTGCAGTGAAAGATACGCAACTTGAATGCCCCTGTGGTCGCACGGTTGTTTTTAAACTTGAGAACGGTATCATAACCTACAGGCATGAAGATGATGATACAAGTTGTGAGATACTCAATAGGTTCTATAAAGATAAATGTGCCGATTATGCCTGGCAAAGAGCATGGCTGGCAATCAAAACCAGAGACGCAAAATCATTTAATGTTTACATGTGTATAGAGAGTGAATCCGTAATGGAAAAGCTTTGGGCCAAGCTGTCACTAATGGATGCTGATGAAAGAAGCTCCTTCTTTTCCTTCTTAATGGAGGATGATGGTATCAGGCATGACATTGGACAAAGGTTGAAGGATGAAATAATCAAAGAATTTGGTGCGGATATGCTGCCTGCCCAGGTCAAGGCACCAAATTCGGATTTCTGATGATGTATTTGGTTCACCTCTATCGGTGCAGTTTCTGCACTTTTTCTTTTGCAGATCCCATCTTTTTTACCACCCCCATAACGGCTATTTAAAGATAATCGTTGAAAAAAGATTTTAACCCCATAGTTCCCACTGGTTCATAATATTTCGCAGTGGAATTAAACTATGCAAAAGCATAAAAAGCTATAGAAGGAAAACCAGCCCATAACCTAAATTGCCTTACGCTATTTAGAAATGAGCCTAAAGCAATACCATGATGAGCTTTTTGACCGCGGCGATAAAATATAAAAGCCGCAAAATGTGCATAATTATTAGAGATTTAAAAATATTTTCAAGGGGGTTCAATAATTGACCCAAGTAAACCGGGAAAGTCTTTTCGACCAAACCATAAAGGAAATAGCTCCCCAGCTTGAGCGCTTTACCGACTACGATCTGGTCATAGGCATACCCTTTTTGGATGAGCAAGAGCGCTTAGTGGCGTTGCTGAATTCAGTAGACCAGGTCTTGCAGTCCTGGATTGGCCGCCGGCAATTGATAGTTTGCGCCGGTGACATATCTGCCGGCCAGTCCCTGCACACCATTGAAAATCTCAACCTCAAACACCCCCATATAGAATTCCTGATGCCGGCTGAGCTTAGCGGCAGAGGCATGAGCGTAAGGGCCATACTTGAGATATGCAAAAAGCTGGATGCTGATTTATTGTTATTCAGCGCCAATATGGCCGGTACGCAAAAAGAAATTGAAAAGTGTTGGCTGGACAGCCTTTTAACTCCGATACAGGGCCCTTACGACATGGTGCTGGCCAGCCTCAGGAGGCATTCCGGCATAGACAGTATTGCCCATATGCTGGCCGCCCCGGTTCTGGAATCATTTTACGGTTGTCGCGTAAGCGACCCCTTGGGCGGTATTTATGCCATTGCTCATGATTTTATTGCCGAGCTGGCCCATGAAGCCCGTTTCTGGGGGGAAAGCATCAGCGGTTACGGCATAGATTTCTGGATATTGACCCGGGCCTTAAGCTGGAACAAGAACATCTGTGAATTGAATTTGGGCGGCGAAGTTGCTGAGCCCAACTTGCCTAAGAGAAACCGAATCTTTTATGAAGTGGCTCTGACTATATTCGAAGCTATCAAAAGGGACAGCGCCATCTGGCTGCAAGACCGGCTAGTCATTAAGGTTGCAGATATTCTGGCTCGCAGCGAGGTGCGTAATTCTGATCCGGTCAATTATCCCATTCCCGAACTGCTGACTAATTTTATCAATGGCTGTACTGCGGATTCCGCCCTGTTGCGGGCCTGCCTGCCGGAGGAGACGGTGAAGGAAATAGTTGCCGACCTGGCCGATAATTTTCGCATATCCGACCAGGTTTGGGTAAAAACCGTTACTAATCTTTTACTGCATTATGCTTTTGAGGATGCAGCGCCCGAAAAAATCCTGCGCTTGTTAACTGCTATCTATAACGGGCGTATAGCCAGCCATATCCTGGAGATGGAAAATTTTAAAAAGCAGATTGTCTGTGCGGAGAAAGATGAACTCATGGTGCAGAAGATGGATTCCATCCGCTATCATCTGAGCAACGAGTTCTGGCAGGCCAAACCTGAGTTTAACCAGAGGTGGCTGAGCCGGCAGGAACAACTAAAACCACCTATCATACCGCTGGGATATATGGAATATGTGCCGGGAAAACCGGTAGTGGTTCCTAAAAGAATAGCCGGCAAAGACCGCCGCATGGTATCTACCGATAATATTTTCAGGGAGCTGAGAAAACGTTATGAAAAACGTTTCCTGGATTTTATGACTGCCAGTCTGGGAATAAGCTGCGATTCCCCGGCCCGGGTATTGGTAACAGCGGTGCAGAATTTTATGGCCCAGGCGGAAAGCACCTTGGACCGTTTATTGCCCGGGGATCTGCGTCGGGAAGAAGAATTGCAGAGTTTTGTCCAGGCCCTGTTCAAATTATTTCCTGAACAACGCATGTTTACCATTAATTCCGATCTTTTGCGGGAAATGGTGGTGCGCTTTCCCCCGGTCAATTTAATGATACCAATGGGGTTCTATAAGCCCCGGGATCTGTTGGCCCACATGGATGCACGTGATATAATCACCCTGGCCAATCTGGTAGACAGCTGGAACTACACCGACCGTGACTTGATCTGGCTGCTGGACAATTTAAAACCGGAAAGTTTTGAATGGGTTGATTTAAAACCTCTGGTTATCACGGAGGAACTGCGAACCGGCATACTGTCCCAGGGCAAAATTTCCAATCTCAATCGGGTCACAGCACGTATAGTGGTCAAAGGAATGGAGGCTGACAAAGGCGGAAAGTATCCGAAATTGAGATACTTTACCGGTCTGGTGCGGCGAATGGCGGTAGCGGAGGATTATTCCCAATTGTTTACCCTTAATGCCGCGGAGAGAAAGAACATCAGCAATAAGATGGGCAACTCCCTGCTGGGTTTGCAAAGAGGAGATGAGTTCTCGGCTCATAGCATATTTGAGAATAATCATCATCGGGGATTAGTTAGCCGGATAAGGCAGCTGGCCCGGGATTGCGAGTCCCGGGAAGATAAAGAGGCCGCCCGCATATTCGGCTTGATGGCCGAGTCCTATGGACTGAGCCAGGTATTGGAGGATAATACCTTCCTTACCTGTACGGCATGGAGCTGGTCCAGTTACAGTTTCAAAGGGGGATTGAATATACCTACGCCCCTTACCACCAGTGTGGAGAGCCGTTGGTTCAACCATGAATTTCTGGAGTTTCTATATGAGGAACTGGGATATGATCCGGATGAGATCATGCAGATAGTCTTTCGCCATATTCAGAACGGCAAGAGCAACCAGAATTTGCTTGACACCCTGCTTCCCACCCGGCCTAAAGATGTCGCCGTGGTAGTGCAGGAAACGACTAACGAACCCAGCAAGCATCTGCAGCGTTACGAGGGCAATCCTCTGCTGGAACCGCTGGACAGCAGTCCCTGGGAGAACAAATATGTCCTCAATCCGGGAGCTATTCGTCTGGGGGATAAAGTATATCTCTTTTACCGGGCGGTGGGGGAGGATAACATATCCCACATCGGTCTGGCCATAAGCGATGGCTACCGGATATTGGAACGCTTGCCCGAACCTATTCTTTCACCGGAAATACCGGAAGAAAAGATGGGGTGTGAAGATGCGCGCGTAATCCGGATCAATAACCGCCTATACATGCTGTATACCGCTTATGATGGTAATGTTGCCCAGATTGCCGCCGCTTCTATTGCGGTAGATGACTTTCTTCAGGGCGACTATAAGAATTGGTGCCGGGAAGGCCTGGCCTTTAAAAATATTTGGGATAAAGACGCCATTATCTTCCCGGAGAAGATTAACGGCAAATACGTGGTCTACCACCGTATAGAACCAAGCATATGGGTAACTTATTGTGACGAGATCAAATTTCCGCTCAAGGATAAACACGCTATCATAGTTGGCCCCAGGCCGGGAAGAATGTGGGATTCTTTAAAGATAGGCGCCGGCGCCCAGCCTCTGAAAACCAAATACGGCTGGCTGCTCATATACCACGGAGTTGACCACAACTATGTATACCGTCTGGGGGTATTGCTGGTGGACCTTAATAATCCCCAGAAAGTGATTTACCGTTCTCCCAATCCCATCCTGGAGCCGGAAGAAGATTACGAAATAGGGCTTAGCGGGTCCTGGGTGCCCAACGTAGTCTTTACCTGCGGAGCAGTGCCGGGTATTGATAAAGAGATTCTTGAGGATGACGATGAAATTCTGGTTTATTACGGCGCTGCCGATACCAGTATAGGACTGGCCAAAGCTACTCTGGCCGATCTTATTCCGGAAACTTTTCGCTCCAGCTAGAAGAGGCCAGGT
>DHCD01000037.1:19769-20233 GCA_002398105.1 Syntrophomonas sp. UBA4911 | reverse complement strand
GACTTCGGAGCCGAGGATTTTGCGGTAGGCATGAGGCTGACCGACAAGGCCTTCCAGGCGGAACTGGATAAAGCCCTGGATGCCATGAAGGCCGACGGAAGCGCGACCACGATTTCCGAAAAGTGGTTTGGAGAAGATATCATAAACAAATAGCCATTAGGTTTAATTATTGCTATCATTAGCATGACAGGCTTACAGTGCAGCTGTTGGCCTGTTTATCTTTTAAAACTGCAAAGGGGTATACCCATGGATTATATTCTCATGTTGCTGCCATCCATGCTTAAAGGATTGACGGTAACCCTGAAGTTATTCTCATTGACCCTGCTGCTGGCCCTGCCCCTGGGGATACTTATGGGCATGGCGCGGCTCTCCCATTTCAAACCCTTGAAGTGGTTTATGGAATTCTACGTCTGGCTGTTTCGCGGCACTCCGCTGCTGCTGCAGCTCCTGTTTATGTACTTCGG
>DHCD01000037.1:1256-19454 GCA_002398105.1 Syntrophomonas sp. UBA4911 | reverse complement strand
TTCAGACCATGCGCAATATCGTCCTTCCCCAGGTATTTAAACGGGTATTGCCTCCCATCGGCAACGAGGTGATCAATCTGGTGAAGGACACCGCCCTTATTTATGTCCTGGCTATAAGTGAGTTATCCCGGGTGGCCAGAACTCATGTCATGCGGGATGGTACTTTTACTCCTTTTATCATTGCCGCTGTTTTTTATTTGATCATGACCGGCACGGTGCAGCAGGTGTTCAAATGGCTGGAATCCAGATTCGATTATTACCGTTAGGAGTTAAGACTCATGTATATGCTGCAAGCTTTGGATATTCATAAAAAATTCGGCTCTCTCGGTGTTCTTAAAGGGGTCTCCCTGCAGGTGGAAAAGGGTGAGGTCATAGCTATCATCGGTCCCTCCGGGTCAGGTAAAAGTACTCTTTTACGCTGCCTCAATCACCTGGAAACCATAGATAAGGGCACCATTGCCGTCCAGGGAGAGTTTATGGCTCAAGCCGGGCCGGACGGAATAGCCTTTTACAGCCCGGAAAAGGATATAGCCGCGATCAGGCATAAAATGGGGATGGTCTTTCAGAACTTTAATTTATTTCCCCATAAATCGGTACTTGAGAACCTGGTTATGGCGCCTATGCTGGTCAAGCAGACAGACAGGCTGCAGGCTGAGAACAGCGCCCGGGAATTGTTGAAAAAGGTGGGTCTATCTGAAAAAGCGGACAATTATCCCTTTGAACTGTCCGGGGGCCAGCAGCAAAGGGTGGCTATTGCCCGTGCCCTGGCTATGGATCCGGAAATAATGTGTTTCGACGAGCCTACCTCAGCTCTGGATCCCGAACTGACCGGGGAAGTGCTGCAGGTAATGAAGGATCTGGCCCAGGAACATATGACCATGGTAGTAGTTACCCATGAGATCGGCTTTGCCCGCGAAGTAGCCAATCGGGTGCTTTTTATGGATGAGGGCCTGGTGGTGGAAGAAGGCAGTGCCGAAGATGTTATTGTAAATCCCCGGCAGGAGAGGACCCGGGCCTTTTTAAGCAAGGTGCTGATGGCCAGGTAAGAAACAGATTTTATTCCGCCAGCCCTATGTTTTCCCCCAGTATAGGTTTAATGAAATCAGGGCAAGGTCAAGAACCTTCCCTTACCCTGATTTCATAGAAAAGCCGGGGGCCTCTCAGCGGTCAAACCAGCACTGGTTGGCTTAAACAAGCCTTAACCAATTGTTTTAAAAGCATAACGGTAGTAACTGAACCTACTCCGCCGGGAACAGGGGTAATCGCCTGGACTTTGTCTTTCACCGCTTCAAAATCAACGTCGCCGCAGATCCTTCCATCCTCTGTCTGATTAATCCCGACGTCAATTACAACACTTTTTGAGGTTATATATCTGGCGTCAATAAGCTTGGCCTTGCCGATGGCAACCACAATGACATCGGCTTTTCTCGTGATCTCCGGTACATTTTTGGTCTCAATATGACACATGGTCACGGTCGCATTTTCTTTTAGCAACATCATGCTCAACGGCTTTCCTACCACCATACTCGCCCCTACCATAGCGACATTGGTTCCCCTCAACCTGATGTTGTAGTATTTCAACACCTCCATGACCGCCGCCACCGTACAGGGAACCAAACCGGTAGTATCCCCGCCCAATATTTTGGCTATGTTTAAAGGGTTCATGCCGTCGATATCCTTATCCGGATCAATCATGCCGTCTATTATTTTTGCGTCCAATTGGGGCGGGAGCGGTCTTAAAATAAGGATACCCCGGACTTCCCTGTCATTATTGACTTCTTGCAGCTTTTCCGTAAATTCTTCTAATCCGATATTCTTATCCAGGGCATAGATCTTGGCTTTCGCCCCTACGCTTCGGCAGTTCTTCACAATACTGTTTTCGTAATACATATCATCGGGCCGGTTCCCTACCCGAATGATCCCCAATGTGGGGGTTATTCCCTGAGTTATTAGCTGAGATACTTCCTGCAGAAGCTGATCTTTCAAGGTCGCAATAACCGGCTTGGCTTTGAGAATCATACTCATGCTTTCTTTCCTCCTGTAATCAATTCATCCAATCAGGCAAATATTGTGCGGCACATGGTATTATCTTAGTCCCCAAGAATCAATGACATCAGTTCCGCCCTTGTCTGGGTACGGGTTTCAAAAATTCCTCGAACGGCGGAAGTAATGGTTACCGCACCCGGTTTTCTCACTCCCCGCATGGTCATGCACATATGTTCAGCCTGAATAACAACGCCCACTCCGTGAGGGTTTATATTGCTGAAAATGCAGTCTGCGATCTGGGAAGTCAATCTTTCCTGAAGCTGGGGACGGTGCGCATAACACTCGGCTACGCGTACCAATTTGCTGATACCCAATACTTTCCCGCCTTTGGGAATATAGGCCACATGAGCCTTCCCAAAAAACGGGAGCAGGTGATGTTCGCACATGGAGTAGATCGGGATGTCTTTCAACAGCACCAATTCATCATGAAATTCGGTGAAGGAGACTTTTAAATGATCGGCAGGCTTAGTTTTAAGACCCGAAAATATTTCTTCGTACATTTTGGCCACTCTTTCCGGAGTCTTCACCAGTCCTTCTCTTTGCGGATCTTCTCCGATCGCTTCCAGTATCATTTTTATTGCAGTCTCAATGGTATCTTTATCCACATGGTTTTCCATATTATAAACCCCTTGTATGCAATCAATTGCTGACTGAGAGTTTGGCATAATTCTTCGCTCAAGCTGGGAATGACATGCTGATGGTTGGAATCATGCAAACCCCTCAACAAGCAGGACATCGTTTAAAACAACCCGACGATTTCTCCATCCGCTTTGATATCTATCATTTCCGCCGCCGGGGTCTTTCCCAAACCGGGCATGGTCATAATAGTTCCGGTCAGAGCAACTATGAAGCCGGCTCCGGCTGAAAGCTTTGCTTCCCGAATGGTGACGGTAAATCCCCGGGGCCGTCCTTTCAGATCAGCATTATCGGATAAGGAATATTGGGTTTTGGCAATACAGACCGGTAATTGTCCATAGCCCATTTCCGTAAATCTCTTCAATTGTTTATCGGCATCGCTGGCGTAGCTTACCCCATCTGCTCCGTAGATTTCGGTGCAAATTTTTTCTATTTTCGCTTTAAGGGGCAAATCCAAGTCATACAGGGGTTTATAAGCATTGGGAGCCTCAGCCGCTCTGATAACCATGCGAGCCAGATCTTCTCCTCCTGCTCCGCCCTTTTCCCATACCTGGGACAAGGATACCTGGGCACCCAGGGCAGAGCATTTTTTTATAATAAGATCAATCTCTTCCTGAGTATCGGTGGGAAACTCATTTAAGGCAACTACTACCGGGACCCCGTATTTTTGGATGTTCTCCAAATGTTTTTCGAGATTGGCAGCCCCTTCTTCCAAAGCCTGCATGTTTATTTCATTCAATAATTGCTTGGGAACTCCCCCGTGATTTTTCAATGCCCGGATAGTAGCCACCAGAACTATGGCATCCGGTTTCATATCTCCGTAACGGCAGACAATGTCCATGAATTTCTCCGCTCCCAGGTCAGCACCGAATCCGGCTTCCGTTACGGTATAATCTGCCAGTTTCAATCCCAGCCGGGTGGCCATGATACTGTTGGCCCCATGGGCAATGTTGGCAAATGGCCCTCCGTGAATAAAGGCCGGAGTATTCTCCAGGGTTTGCACCAGGTTTGGTTTTATGGCATCCTTCATTAACAAAGCCATCGCTCCGGCTGCTTTCAGGTCGTCTGCCGTGACCGGCTTGCCGTCATAGGTATAAGCCGCTACAATTCTCTTGAACCTCTCTTTAAGATTCATCAAATCAGTTGCCAGACATAAAGCCGCCATAACTTCTGAGGCCACGCTTATGTCAAAACCTGATTCGCGCGGAACACCGTTGATTTTACCGCCCAGGCCCAGGACGATATTGCGTAAAGCTCTTTCATTCAAGTCCATCACCCGACGTAAAACTACCTGCCGGGGATCAATATTTAAATGGTTGCCCTGGTGAAGATGATTATCCAGCATGGCTGCCAGCAGATTATGGGCGGTAGTAACCGCATGGATGTCTCCGGTAAAATGAAGATTGATGTCTTCCATGGGAACTACCTGAGCATAACCTCCGCCCGCGGCGCCGCCCTTAATTCCAAAGCTGGGGCCCAGGGAAGGCTCACGCAGCGCAATAACGGCCTTTTTCCCTACCCGGTTCAAAGCCTGGCCCAGGCCTACCGTGGTGGTGGTTTTTCCTTCGCCTGCCGGTGTAGGAGTAATCGCGGTAACTAAAATCAACTTGCCGGACGGCTGTTTTTTCACCTTTTCCCAAACATCCAATGATACTTTAGCTTTGTATTTTCCATAAAGTTCGATATCATCTTCACCCAGTCCAAGTCCTTGGGCTATTTGAGCTATCGGCAGCATTTTTGCTTCTTGCGCAATTTCAATGTCATTTTTCATAATCTCCACTCCTCCTATTATCAATTGCTGAGGATTTTGCCTGATTAGATTTTTATAAATAATCAAGAGTATTCCCGCCTGTTTTAGAGTAAAGGTAAAATATTCAAAACAACAACGACATCATCCACTCTGATCAAGACCGGGAAGATAATCTTGAAGAGGCAGGAAGTCCGGAACATTTTCAAAAGCAGCCTGCTGATAAGGAATACAAATAAGTTTTTGCCAATCCATAATCCGCTGTCTGTAAAAATTCATTTCACAACTATTGAACAGGTTAATTATCTTCTGGCAGGCATTGAATGGATAGCCTCTTTATGGATATCCATTACCGCCTCCTGCAAGGCTTCGCCCAAAGTGGGATGGGGGTGAATGGTATTCAGTATCTGGCTGACATGCAGTTCTTCCTGCACCATCAAGGTCGCTTCCAAGATAAGATCGCTGGCATGGGGAGCGATGATATGAAAGCCAATAATCCGCTCCTTTTCATCAGCTATGACTTTGATTACCCCGTCCTTCTCACCCATGGTCATCGCCTTGCCGTTGGAAGCCAGCAGGCTTTTTCCGATCCGGCAGTTTATGCCCCGGGCCTGCGCTTCGTTTTCGCCGAGGCCGACCGAAGCAATTTCCGGGAAGGTAAAAATACAGGCAGGCACGGCGTCATAATCCAGACGGCTATCCATCCCCGCCATTCTTTCCACCGCCGCCACACCTTCTCTGGAAGCGAGGTGAGCCAGCATGGGGCCTGGGATCATATCGCCAATAGCGTAAATTCCTGAAACCGAAGTTTCAAAATTATCGTCCACGGTAATAAAACCTTTGTCGGTTTCAATACCCAACTTATCCAAGTTGATCCAGGAAGTATTGGGTCTTCGGCCGGTGGCCATCAATACCATGTCAGCATCGGCGATCATCTCTCCTTTTTTACCTGCGGCATTGACCCGCAGGCCATTTTCCGCCGGCACGATCTCCTGCACCATTACATCCGTATGGATCTGTATACCCTGCCGTTTGAGATAAACATTCATGCGTTTGACCAGTTCCGCGTCCAGCCTGCCCAAAATATTAGGGGCCGCTTCCAGGACAGTGACTTTACTGCCGAAGGCTCGGAAGATACAGGCAAACTCCATTCCGATGACCCCGCCGCCAATAATGAGCAAACGGGGAGGGACTTCGGAAAGATCCAGGATATCGTCACTGGACAAGACACCGGGCAGATCTTTTCCGGGAATGAGCAGTTCAGCGTTCACTGAACCGCTGGCGATAAGAATACGTTTTCCTTCCACCAGTTGGCCGTCTGCCCGTACCTTTCCCGGTGATTCGATTGACGCCTGGCCTCGAATTACTTCCACTCCGTTGCCTTTCAGCAGATCACCGACTCCGGTAACGAGATTCTGCACGATCTTTTCCTTGCGCTGCCTGGCTGCTCCCAGATCGAAGTCCCAGCCAGCGATACCGCCAATGCCGAATTCACTCATACTGGACAGACTGCGCAGCATCTCTGCATTCTTGTAGTAGGCTTTGGTAGGAATGCATCCCCGGTTGAGGCAGGTCCCGCCCAGGGCCTCCTTCTCGATTAAAGCCACCTTCATTCCCAGCTGGCGGGCCCGGATGGCTGCTACGTATCCCCCGGGGCCGCCTCCAATGATGATCAAATCTTGCAATCGTTTTTCCTCCTTACCACCTGACGATCGGATTACGAGCTGCCTGTACTTCGTCAATGCGTTTTATAACGGTGCTATGAGGGGCGCTGAGAACAATATCCGGAGTCTTCCGGGACTCCTGGGCAATGTTTTGCATGGCGGCAATGAAATCATCCAGCCGCTCTCTGCTTTCCGTTTCAGTTGGCTCCACCATCAGGGCCTCCTTGACAATCAGCGGGAAGTACACCGTAGGAGGGTGGTAACCATAATCCATAAGCCGTTTGGCGATGTCCAGTGTGGATATATGGCTTTCTTCCATTTGCTTTCGGGATGTAGCTACAAATTCGTGTTTGCAGAGCCGGTCAAAAGGAATGTGGTAATCATCTCTCAGTTTGATTCGCAGATAGTTGGCATTGAGTACCGCCTGTTCACAGGCATCCCGGATACCCTCGCTGCCAAGTGCCAGGATATAGGCATAGGCTTTGACGATCACGCCGAAGTTCCCGTAAAAAGATCTTACCCGGCCAATGGAAAGAGGGCGGTCATAATCCAGGGAATATTCTTCCCCTTCCTTTTTGATCAGCGGCATGGGCAGGTAATCAGCCAAAAAGGCCTTTACTCCCACCGGACCCGATCCCGGCCCGCCTCCGCCATGAGGAGTTGAAAAAGTCTTGTGCAGGTTAACGTGAACAATATCAAAACCCATATCGCCAGGCCGGGCAACGCCCATTATGGCATTTAGATTGGCACCGTCATAGTACAGAAGTCCGCCTCCGCCATGAACGATTTTCGCGATCTCGTCAATATCCTTTTCAAACAGCCCCAGGGTATTGGGATTAGTTAGCATTAGTCCGGCAACTTCATCGTCCATTTTGGCCCGCAGATCATCCAGGTCAATCAGTCCGTCGGCATTTGATTTCAATTCCACAACTTTATAACCCACCACATTGGTAGTGGCTGGATTGGTCCCATGAGCCGAATCAGGAATAAGCATCTTAGTCCTTTTATGATCCTGATGGTGGGTATGATAAGCCTTAATGATCATAGCGCCGGTCATTTCACCGTGGGCGCCGGCAGCCGGCTGCAGAGTAAAACGGTCCATACCGGCTATTTCACACAACATTTTTTCTGTCTCGGACATTAGCTGAAGACATCCCTGGACGGTACGCGCCGGCTGATAGGGGTGAACATGAGCGAACCCCGGCAACCGCGCGGCCCATTCATTAATTTTCGGATTGTACTTCATGGTGCAGGAACCCAGCGGATATAATCCGTCATCAACTCCGTAAGCACGATGGGACAATTCGGTATAATGCCGGACAGCTTCCACTTCGCTGAGTTCAGGTATACGGGGAGCATCCTGCCGCAAAAATTGTGAAGGGATGGAATCCTCCAGAGGACTCATGTTCAGGTCACAGGGCGGCAAGGCAAAAGCATTACTGCCGGGAACGTTTTTTTCGATAAGAAGTTTAGGCATGAAGTTCACCCCCTAGTACAGCAATCAGTCGATCAATTTCAGATTGGGTTCTCTTTTCTGTAAAGGCCAGCATAAGCCCGTCCTGGAGTTCATATCCGCCGATGATTCCATGCTGCAGCAATTTTTCATTGATAGCAGCCGGATCTGGGCAGGAAACAATAAACTCCCGGAAAAACGGCTGGTCATATTTTATCTTGAAGCCTCTTTTGAGCAGATTGTCACGGGCATAGAGCGCCAGTTGATGTGAGCGCAGCGCAATTTTCCGCAGTCCCTGCGGACCAATCACGGTTAAATAAATGCTGGCGGTCAACGCATTAAGAGCCTCGTTGGAACAGATATTGGAGTTTGCTTTTTCCCTGCGTATATGCTGTTCTCTGGCTTGCAGGGTCAATACGAATGATCTTTTGCCGTCACTGTCCAGGGACTGACCTACGATCCGCCCCGGCATTTTGCGCATGTTCTTCTCTGATACAGCCATAAACCCAAGATAAGGTCCGCCAAAACTCAAAGGATTGCCCAGGCTCTGGCCTTCCCCGGCAACAATGTCTACCCCCCACTCTGCGGGACTTTTTAAAATACCCAGAGAGATCGGGTCAACAGCCATAATCAACATGCCTTTTTGGGCATGTACGGCTTGCTCCAGCCGTCCTATTTCCTCCAGATTGCCGAAGAAGTTTGGCTGTTGCACGACCAGCGCCGCAATCTGTCCGTCTATTAAGGGCAGAAGCGCCTCCGCATCAGTCACTCCGTCTTTGGCCGGGGCGGTAACGATTTCCATGTGTCCCGATTTGGCATAGGTTTTCATTGTCTGCAGATACTCGGGATGAATAGTTTCAGAAACTATAACCCGGAGTTTGCGGGTCACGCTGCAGGCAATAATTCCGGCCTCGGCAAGGGCGCTGGCCCCGTCATACATGGAAGCATTCGCCACCTCCATCCCGGTCAACTCGCAGATCAAGCTCTGATACTCAAAGATTGACTGCAGAATCCCCTGGCTGATTTCGGGCTGATACGGCGTATAGGCAGTGTAAAACTCGGAACGCTGCAACATTTGTTCCAAGACAGCGGGGATATAGTGGTCATAAGCCCCGGCGCCTAAAAAACAGGGCATATCTTCAACACTGATATTTCTGGCTGCCATTGTTTTCAGATGTCCGCGCAATGACATTTCTGTCAATCCATCGCCCAGTTGAAGCGGGCGGGAGAGCTTTAAGGCATCGGGAATATCCGCATAAAGTTCCGCCATTGAACCCAACCCGATATCCTGCAACATTTTCCGGACAACAGTAGCTGAATTCGGGGTATATCTCATGTTATTCCCCTCCCTGCTCCTCTTTTTCGCAAAGTTCACTATACTGAGTTTCATTAAGCAAGCCATCCAGATCAGCCGTATTATTCATCTTTATTACGGCTATATGCTGCCCATAGGGGTCTTCATTGAGCAATTCGGGGGCATTCTCCAGCTCCTCGTTGACTTCAATGATAGTTCCGCTGACCGGGCTGAACATGCTGGAAACAGCTTTTACGGACTCTATGACCCCGATCTGTCCGCCTGCTTCTACAGCTTCATCAAGCTCCGGCAGTTCTACAAATACGATATCTCCCAGATGCTGCTGGGCGAAATCAGTAATTCCTACGTACGCCTTGTCGTCTTCAACCCTTAGCCATTCGTGTTCAACTGAATAATAAAGACCTTCCTGTATCTTCATAAATGATCCCTCCATTTATTAAATAGTTCTAATTTAAGAGTCTTGCCTGATGTTAATCCCGCCTGTCATTCTGAGCGCCAGCCCAGCGACGATGCCATCCGGCAGCCATAAAAAGACAAGCGCAGCACATACTAAGCGCCGGTGATTCTTTAAGATCAGTTTCTTATCCCTTCTGTCGGGTTTTCTTCTGATAAAACAGGCCCTTGCCAATCTGTGCTTTTACTGGTTTGCTGCGTATCATGATGTCAAGCTTCCCGCCATCCTCGGCATACTTTCTGTCAATAAGAGCCAGGCCGATATTTTTATCCAGCGAAGGAGCAAAAGCGCCGCTGGTCACCCAACCGATTTTCTGCCCGTCTTTTTGCACTTCATAATGAGATCGGGCTATACCCCGTTCCAACATTTGAAATTCCACCTGAACTCGGCCAGGCTTACTGGCTTTTTGCCGGATCAACGCTTCTCTGCCGATAAAGTCGTCATTATCAAGTTTTACAAAGAAACCCAGACCCGCTTCCAGCGGGCTGATGTCAGCATCCATTTCCTGCCCGTAGAGCGGCAGTTTGGCTTCAAAACGCAGACTGTCACGAGCCCCCAGGCCGATAGGGGTTATGTCATTTCCGCCGGCCTGCAGTATAGCCTCCCACAGTTTTTCAGCATGCTCCGGAGCAAAATATATCTCCATACCATCTTCTCCGGTATAGCCGGTCCGGGATATGAGACAGCTGATTCCGGCAAGGTGCACTTCCGGCAAGAAATAGTAATATTTGATCTGCTCCAGATCGGTATCACAGATCTTTTGCAGGATCTTCTGGGCCAGCGGGCCTTGAATCGCCAACTGAACATAGTCGGCAGATACATTTTTAACCGTTACTCCTTCGAAAGCATTCTCAAAAATCCATTCGTAATCCTTAGCTGTATTAGCCGCATTAACAACCAGCAGGTAATGGCTGGTCGAATATCTGTATATTAAAAGATCATCCACCACGCCACCGTTGGGATAGCACATAGGTGTATACTGTACCTGATTGTTGATCATCTTCTTCACATTATTGGTAACCAGATGCTGAAGAAACTCCTCGGACTTTTCACCCTTGACGTCGATCTCACCCATATGGGAAACATCAAAAAGTCCCGCTTTCGACCTTACCTGATGGTGTTCTTTGATGATTCCCTCATATTGGACCGGCAGATCCCAGCCGCCAAAATCGACCATTTTTCCATGATATTTTAAGTGCATTGCATATACGGGAGTCTTTTTCAAAGTCATATTCTTCCTCCTATCCGTAAAAGTATCCAGCTATATTAACTGCGCTATTGCTAAATTGATCCCTCCTTTCACATGATAGAAACACTGAATAAAACAAAAACAGGGAAGAAAATATCATTTTCTTCCCTGTCGTAAAGGCTTCAGGGCTTCATCCGGATATGGCCCCTTTGCCTGAAAGTTACACCCCTGACCATGATTTATCAGGAGCTTGCCTCTTCGGCGTATCATATAGATACTCTCCCATATCCTTCATTTGAATATATGAATTTGTTGTTCAACTCTTTG
This sequence comes from Syntrophomonas sp. UBA4911, assembly GCA_002398105.1. Lineage (GTDB taxonomy): Bacteria > Bacillota > Syntrophomonadia > Syntrophomonadales > Syntrophomonadaceae > UBA4844. The sequence continues at coordinate 8,623 of DHCD01000037.1, read as the reverse complement.
TTTTAGAATAGTCTTTTTTTCAATCTCAGGCAAGTTTTTTCTGGCTGTTTTTAGAACCGGGCTTTTTAATATCAGACCTTTTTCGCTTAATACCTGAGTTTTCTGACTGCAAGATGTTTTATAACCTTGATCTTTCAATTAAGTGAGATTAATTTTTACGTTGATTCTTGTATTTACAAAATCGTCCCTTTTTTATACAGACTATTTTGTATGGGAAAATTGTTACAAGTAAAAGGATATTTTAGAATGATGTTGAATTGATACAATACAACTTGGACGGATGATGTGGAGAGAGAGGGGGGAAAGAGCGGCATCCTTAGGAGCTGGATTACTACCCTTAATCTTTACCGGCAGAGAAGTTCAGGTGGGAAAATGCCGGAGCCAGGTTAATGATTTGAGGAGAGGGCTCTTTAATTAATCTGGCCTGGTACGGCTTTAAATTCTGCTTTACGCCGCCCGGTAAAGCAAAAGCCATAGCTTTTATGGATGCAGGTGAAGGTATGGACAATTTAATAGAAGTGATAGGCATTAAAGAGGAAAACTGCATTAACTGCCATCAGTGTATTGCGGTTTGCCCGGTTAAAGTATGCAGTGACGGCAGTGGGGATGTGGTCAAATTCAATAATCATCTCTGCATAGGCTGCGGCAGGTGTATAGATGCCTGCATCAAGAGCCATGGCGGGGTGGTGGAAAAGAGCGCCCGGTTTCCTATAGATGATGCGGCCGAGTTTATAGCCGTCTTGCCGGAAACGGACATGGTAGCACTGGTAGCGCCGTCTGCCCAGAGCAACTTTGATTTAAGGAAGCTCATAACTGCGCTCAAAATGCTGGGTATTAAGGCCGTATACGATGTTTCCCTGGGCGCTGAAATAACGGTCGCCTGTTATCATGATCTAATTGCCTCCGGACAAGCAAATCTTCCCCTCATAGCTCAGCCCTGTCCCGCTATTGTCAAATACATTGAGCTCTATCAGCCCGGTCTGTTGAAGCACCTGGCCCCCAGCGGCAGTCCGGTACACAACATTGCGGTTTATGTAAAATCGCTGCATCCTGACAGCCAACTGGTCTTTATCTCCCCCTGCCCGGCGAAAAGGCGTGAGTTCCAGGACAGCAAAACGGTCCGCTACAACGTCATATATCAGTCATTGATAAAAATACTGGAGGATAAAGGTATATCCCTGCCTCATCTGGCGGACAGCGATTTTGACAATTGGGTGCCTGCCGGGATAGCTACTAACTTCTCCAGTCCCGGAGGACTGGGGGAATGTTACCTGCACAACTATCCTGATACCCAAGCCAGTTGGATAAGGAGGATCGAAGGCCCGATAGCCTATGACAAATATCTGCCCGATCTGGAAAAGGCTATACTGGAAGAGGCTTCCGACCTGCCTCTGGTTATTGACATTCTCAGTTGTGAAAAGGGCTGTAATATGGGGCCGGGCTCTATTAATCATCACCGTTCCCTGGATGAGATTGAGCGGGCGGTGGCCACCCGTTCCGAACAAAGCCGGCAGGATAAAGTTCAGCAGCAAAAGCTGACCCGGTTTTTAGAGGATGTAAGGCAGCAATTCGATTTTGAATACCATTCTTACCGGAATCTGTCCGAATATAACAATTTGAAAATACCCACCGCCGATGAATTAGATAAAATATACCAGGCCATGCACAAAACTGAAGCCAAGGACTTCAGAAACTGTGCGGCCTGCGGCTACAACTCCTGCTACGATATGGCTATGGCCATATTTAACGGTCTCAACAAAGGTGAAAACTGTCACTTATACCAGGAGAAAGAACTCCGCTGGGAACAGAATATACTGAATGACATGGTGGAAGAACTGGCTCAACTCAACGAGCAGCTTCAGGAACAGTTTGCCCAGCGCAGTAAACAGGAGCAGCTGCTGGTTCAGAACTCCAAACTGGCAGCGATGGGAGAAATGATAGGCATGATTGCCCATCAGTGGCGTCAGCCCTTATCTTCTATAAGCACCCTGGCGGGCAATCTGCAGATATATCTTGATCTGGATATGTTCGATAAAAACCAGTTCAAAGAACTGTTAAACGATATCAACGGCCATGCTCAATATTTATCCAATACCATTAATGATTTCCGCCACTTTTTCAAACCTGATAATCCCCAGGATATGGTGATCATGAACCAGGTAATAAATGACACTCTGGGCATTATCGGCAAATCACTGGAGTATAAAAACGTCAGTCTGATAAAGGATTATAATTTTTCTACCCCTATTCTCACTTATCCCAATGAACTCATGCAGGTATTTCTGAACATAATTAAAAACGCATCGGATGCCTTTGTGGAAAATGAAATAATTGCCCCCGAGATTATTATTACCGGCAGGGAAAGCGATGATTATATTGAAGTTCACATCCAGGATAACGCCGGCGGAATTCCTGAAGAGATCAGGGATAAGATATTTGCCCCTTACTTTTCCACCAAAGGACCGGGCATAGGTACCGGGCTGGGTTTATATATGTCTAAAATGATTGTGGAGGAACATTGCCGGGGACAACTGCTGGCCAGCAATATAGACCAGGGAGCCTGTTTTACTGTTAAGCTACCACTTGTACAGGGGTAATGATTATGATAAATCCCAAAGAATTGCAAGCGGCTGCTCAAGGTATCACTATTTTATATGTGGAAGACGACCGGGAATTGCGCCAGAATACAGCCAGGTTGCTGTCAAGTTTTTTTTCCGTAGTAGATACGGCAGAAAATGGGGTGGAAGGCCTGGACAAATTTAAGCAGAGCAGCTACGACCTTATCATTACGGATATTAATATGCCCATTATGAATGGGGTTAAAATGGTTCGGGAAATAAAAAAGGATAAACCGCACCAAATTATAATAGTGATATCAGCTCATGACGAAGCCAGATATCTGCTTGAATTGATTAACCTGGGAGTAGAACATTTTGTACTTAAGCCCCTGGACTTAAGCCTCTTTCTTACTGTAATTGAAAAGGCGGTGAGGTTTGCCCGGGTGACGCGAATGGAAGAGGAGTACAAGAAAAACCTGGAGGCCACGGTGGCCCTGCGTACGCGGGAACTTTCCGATGCCTTGGCGGCAGTTAGCGATCTTACCTCCGAGGTAGTATATCGCTTGTCAGCCGCAGCCGAATTAAGAGATAAGGATACCGGCATGCATAATAAACGCCTCGGCATTTATTCTCCCCGCCTGGCTGAGGAACTGGGAATGTCCTCTGCATTTGTGGAAGCTATCGCTTTTGCTGCTCCTCTCCACGATATTGGTAAAATAGGGATCTGGGATCAAATCCTTCTGAAACCGGGTCCTCTTAATGAAGATGAATTTGAAATCATGAAAACCCACACCACAACCGGAGCCCATATTCTGTCCAATTCTAAATTTAAGGAGATTCAGATGATTGAGTCCATCTCCCTGACCCACCATGAGCGTTGGGATGGCTCCGGTTACCCCAGCGGTTTAAGAGGCAAAGAGATTCCGATTGAAGGCAGAATAGTGGCTATCTGCGACCAATATGACGCTTTAAGAAGCCGCCGGCCATATAAGCCGGCCTTTTCCCACTACCGGGCCATGGATATAATCACCCGGGGAGATGGCAGAACCAGGCCGGAGTACTTTGACCCCCGGATACTAAAGGCTTTTATCCGCATCAGCGCAGAATTCGACCAGATATTTCACTGCAATCAATAGGCTCCCCTGGCAGGGCCGGATTTAATAACGCATTATGCTCTCCCAGACCTCGCTGGGGGTTTTACCCCGGGCATCAATAACCGGAGCATTGATTACCATGTCCTGCATCCCCAGTAAATCTTTGCTGCTTCCGGAAATAACCACGGCATCTACTCTGGTACCTCCGATGGAATCCACGTCTACAACCTGGCAGCCCTGATCCAGCAAGTATTCTTTGATAGGGGCCAGGTTGTTTTCTACGGCAACGATTTTATTCAAGTTATCACCTCATAAATATTTTTCATTGACCTTATTATGCTTTACCGGCATAGCCTTTATGCTATAAAAAATCACCCTCTGCCGTAATTCCGGCAAAGGGCGATCTCCAATTGTTCTATAAAGTTTGCCTGTTGGCGGGAAAAACCCGGCCAAACTACATCCGGTGGAACATAAGATTGCCGTTGAGATCGGCATCCAGGGTCAGGCCCCGTTTGACTATTCTGGTATAGCGAGCTTCCATCAGGGTCAACTTTTTGCTTCTTATATTGTCGTATCTGGTTATCATTGGGCTGTATAAAGGATGTTTCATCAGGTCTTGCCGTATCTGTCTGGAAAAGGGGCAATATTTGAACAATATATTGCGGGCTACTTTGTTCAGGCGCAGCATGCCCCGGGACTCATAATTTACCCAGGTATGGTAGTCGGCCGCAAAGATATCACCGGCATTGTTGCGATATTTGTCTATTTGCACCCGTAACTTTTCTTTGGCTTCACCGGACAGTTCGGCATTCTTCTTATAAAACTGGATATAGTCGCTGTATTCGCCAACCAGCGAGTTCTGATGGGAATCGTTCTGGACGGAACTGGACATGGTTCGGGATAGTTCCCACCGAAAACGGGCCATGATGTCCACCACCAGATCATCCAGATTTTCAGCCGTAAAGAGGGGAAACAACAGGCGGCCGGGGGAATTTCTTACCCTTCCCGTGATTTCCTGCCACATCACGGCCCGTGCTCCGAATGTGGGCACCAGGATCACATACGGAAAAATCTGTTTCATTATCAATTCTTTATTGGCAATCAGTTCCGGCCGGTAGTATACTATTTCGCGATGAAACGCTGAAAAATCCACATTCAAAACCCGCCGGAAGGAATCGGTAAGCTTCTCCCCGGTGAGCCGGGCCGAAGCTAAATCCTTACTTATCATACCGCTATGCAAGAGCGGCAGATAGGTTGCCACCTGCCCACAGCATATACGCTGTCCCAACCGGAACAGGTTATCAATCTCATGGGATAAACGGCGTTCCACATCATTTTCATAAGCGGCCTTGTCAGCCTCCTGGATTTCTCCCCGTTTTTTCAATTCTCTGAATACTTCATAGTAATCCTGCTCAAACTCGTTTACTGACGGGTCTTTCTCCTGGCTGTATATTTTCTTTAACCAGTCGGCCAGATTATACAGGGGATAGTGACCCGGAGTCTCAGTCTCATCCAACATGCCATACAGGGTGTTAACCTGCTCCGGGTTCAGTATCTCCTCATCCATATAAGCATAATTGATAAACATCTGATAGAGCCGGTCATCATAGCTGCCCGATAATAGTTTTTTAAATATCGTCCGGTACAGGTCAAAGAAAATCGGACTTATCTTTTCCCTTATTTTAGCAAGCTCCCGCTCATCAAAAGACTGGGGTTTTATACGCTTATAAAGCTCCATCTGAGACAGGAACAGCTGGGCCTGGTCCTCCGGCACCTCCCCGAACTTCAGCAGTCTGACCATACTATTCTTTAGTTCTTCCGGAATATTAACATGCTTGTCAGTCATTTATTCACCCGATTTCTTCCCTGCAAAAAACAAAGCTGGATACTTAAGCATGCAGGAACTGTCGAAGGAGCGTTATAGTAAATCTTGCCCCGGGGAAGCGGTATAATGAACGAGGGTGACGCCCTGCACGAATGCAGTCTCCTGCATTCCCGCCAGACAAGTATTTTATCCTAGGCAGAATCCTGGCCATAAAATATTAATGTATCCAAACTGACACGTTTTTGCAGTAAAATACTATTTCTATAATAATATTGTACAAACATGTGGTAATTTCCTTCTTATCTGCTTAAAATCTTTGTCCACCCGATGATATGGAAATAATTTCCGTTATTATGCAGAATTCAGGGAATCATGCTGATTAGCGCCTAAAAATCTTTAAAAGCCGGCGTCAATCCTGATTAAATTGCTTAAATCGGCGTCTATTTTTTTATCAATGGGCCAATAGCCTCCCTGAGATGCCGCAAAGCGGTAAGCCCGACGGTATTTATGGGGATGAGCGGCTATATGCTTAAGCCATCGCACCAGTTCGTCAACTTCTTCCCGGGTGTTGTAAGCCGCCAGACTCACTCTGACCATGCCGGGAATCTTGGCCATACGTCCACTGTCATAGAGTTCAAGGTAGTGGTCGCTTTCAGCCAGCCCCAGCAATTGGCGCACATACTTTTGGGCACAGAAACAACCGGTCCTTACCCCCATACCGGCATCAAAACAAAGAATAGCTCCCAAGAGGGCATGGGGTAGGTCCGCCAGGTTAAAGCTTATGACTCCCACCCGGGGTTTACTGCCGTATATAGTGATTCCTTTGACCTGCTGCAATTGGTCCAGGGCATAATCAGTAAGTTCCTGTTCATACCGGCCTAATTTATCCATGCCCAGTCGGTCAAGGTACATCAGGGTCCGGGCCAGAGCATAAGTACCGATGACATTAGGTGAACCGGCTTCATCCCGATCAGGCGGATCAGCCCAAAACACCTTGTCTGTCATTACCAGTTTGACGGTTCCTCCCCCCGGGTATTCGGGAGGGCCGCCGGCAAATGTGTTCCGCGGCCCGATCAATACCCCGGATCCAAAAGGGGAGTATATTTTATGTCCGGAAAAAGCCAGGTAATCAATATGAGCCGTATCATTATGGGGTTTCATGTCAAAATGCTGGTGGGGCACCAGCTGGGCTCCGTCCACCAGTATGGGGCAACCGTATTCATGAGCCATTCGGGCCAGCAGATGCACGTCGTTGACATGACCGGTAACATTGGAAGCACCGCAAACGGCAAGCAGTTTGGTGCGGGGGTAATTGCTCTTTAAATGCCGCTTAAGACTTTCGGTATCAAGCCGGCCCTGACGGTCAATGGACGCATATTCGACTCTGGCCCTGGCTCTCCAGGGAAGGTCATTGGAGTGATGCTCCATATCGGTGGTGATCACCACATCGGCAGGGTTCAGCTGCAAACGGTAGGACAGCTTATTTATGGCCTCACTGGTATTCTTGACCATGATTACCGTATCCCGCACTGAATCAGCCCCCACAAAGCGGCCGATAATATCGTGGGCATCATCATAGATTCTGGAACTTACGAGGGATTTATAGCCGGTACCCCGATGCACCCCGGAATACCAGTCCAGATAATCATAGAGTTCGTTGATAACCGAAATCAAAGCAGGAGTGCTGGCCGCATTATCGAAATAGATATAGTTCCTTTTCCTGCCCCGGATGGGTACTTTGACTTTTAGGCCTTTTATGTTTCGGCGTAAAATCATAGCCGTTTTATGGCTGTCGTTAATTGTAATACACCCTTTTATACATAGTTTTTATATACTATGTTCACCAGGGAGTATGAGGTTCCTCAAAAATAAAGGCAAGTTTTGCTCAGG
>DHCD01000037.1:0-1017 GCA_002398105.1 Syntrophomonas sp. UBA4911 | reverse complement strand
AGCTCCTCGGTTTTAAAACCCATGATCTCCAGGGAAAGCTTGCAGGCACAGAATCTTACTCCTTTTTTACGGGCGCCTTCCAAAAAATCACGCAGATGGGGGGTATCTTTCTGGTCCATCATATTAATGAGCATGCTTTTCCCGATCCCGGCCATATTCATTTTGGACAGCGGCAGTTTTTCCGCTTCCGCCGGGGTAAAGGAAGCGAACATCTTCTCATAAGCGCCTTTATCCTCAAGACTGAGTCTCTCCGGGTCTCTGAGTATGAGGAGTCCCCAGAAGGCACAGAATATGGTGACGGTCATCCCTTTTTCCCGGGCTCCGTTAGCGAGGATAAATGCGGCCAGACATTTATCATAGTCGCCGCTGAAAAGCAGTATGTTCAGATGTTGGTTTTCGTTGTTCTCCATAATCCTTTTCCCCTTTACCTGTTAATTAGAAAATAGACGCCCCCTTCGAGGACAACTGATGCTCGTTATACTCGCAATTAAGGACGCAGATCAACGCAGATTCATTATAAAAAGACGCGGAACTCGCGGAATCTTTTAAGGAAATACGCGGATTTTATTAAGGTTTTCTTCCGCGTTCCTCCCTCTAATTTCCAGGATTCCGCGTCAAAAGACCAGCGAAACCGTGAAACTATTTTCATAGGTGGTTGTGGCCTCCGGCCATGACCTGTTAATACAAATTATATAAGCGACCCGCAGTCCCGGTCGGCGTCAGTATCCCCATCCCGGACAATATGCAGTCTGGTTTCGCCGTCATCATCACGGCTTATATAAGCCCCTCCGACATTTTCCTTATCCGCTATCCGCCTCAATTCTTCCACCGTAACCCGGCGCCCGTCAGTCAGCTCTATATTGACGATAACTCCATGTTCATTACGGTTTATGGCGTTGATTCCCAGCATCCGCTTGCCCCCTCCGATTAACTGTTATTATTATTATGTTTAATTTAGCCCGCTTTATCCGGAGAAGAAAATCATGCATAAGAAAAGCCCCGTCTGCTTGAGACGGG
>DHCD01000003.1:1154-19190 GCA_002398105.1 Syntrophomonas sp. UBA4911 | reverse complement strand
TTCACAGGTGATGTCGGATGTGGCTGACAGGAACAAGCGGTATATGGAGGACATAGAGCTTGCCCCCGGCGAATCCACCGGCGGCTGGATGGTCTATCAGCGGCAGACTGACAAAAGCGAGGTCACCATGCACTATTACTCCGGCTTTGTCAACGTCGCGCCGGATTTGAGGTTCAGCTTCGCGGCTGAGTAGCCCGACAGAAAACTGGAGGCATATCCATGAGAGACAACATACCATCTACGGGCAGAGGCAATAAAATCTTGCCTGCAATACTTATCACAGCCAATCTGCTGATGCTTGTGATCGGTATTCTGACCATACCGCCCAATCTGTGGGCAACAGATGGAAAGGCATCATCCATGCCGGGAGCGGAGCAAACTACGCCCGGTATGCCGGTATCGGAGAACGAAACCGCGCCCACGCTTACGGAAAGTGGCGGTATTCCTGTACCGGAAGAAACAGGCGCGGGCTTTTCAACTGGGGAACGCCCTGACTTGGAAGACTTCCTCTGGTACACGGAGGATGTAGCTTATGATGGCGTTCCCTCCGATGCTAATACCATCGACCATATCGGCCCGCTGACCGGGGGCTGGAAAGCACTGATTATTTACGACCCCAATAACGAACACGACGCAGGCGCCATGGAGTTTCTCAATGTTGCCCTTGCGGGTACGGCGGAGAATCTAAGCCTGACCTTGGACTGGTATCAGATTTTTTGGGCCAGCGAGGGTGAGAGCTTTGATGAAACCGACATGGAGGACACCGTGTTCAACGGCAAATGGGAAAACGGCGGTCTGTGGGCTTCCGGCGCGGGGACGATACGCCTGACACAGTTTTATGAGAAAAACGGAATACAATACGCTGTCGGCACGATGGATACGCCCGACGGGATACCGGCGCTTGTGGCGCTGGTGCGGCCATAAGGAGGTGCAGAGATGGGAAAATACTGTGTAAATTGCGGTAAGGAGCTTCATACCGGCACTCGCTTCTGCGCCAAATGCGGCGCGGCGGTTCTTGACGCGCCCGCAAATCCCGCTCCCGCGGCGCAGCCGAAACCTGTGCCGCCACCGCAACTGAAAACCGAGACTCAGGCCCAAAGCAATGTCTCGCCTGTTGCGGCGCCAAAAAGAAAAAGCTCTGAACCGGCAAAAAGCAACAGCGGACGCAATACACTGTGCATCGTGCTTTCCGTTTTACTCGTCGTGCAGATGGCGGCAGTGGTTCTCTACGGCTGGCCCGGTTGGGCCGTAGGCGGCAAAGAGGGCGGCCCGGCTAAGGTCAAATCCCTGGCGGTGCTGGAAAGCGAGAGCTTCACCCTGCAGGAAGGGCAGACTTCGATTAAGACCGACAGTGGCATGACCGTAGACTTCGGCTGCTGGCTGACTGGCGGTGAGGAAGTAACCATTGAAAAGGTCAAGCCCTCCTCCTTCGACAGCGATGTTGAAATTTACGCTTATAATGTCGAGCTCTCCTCCGGCCAACCGGGAGGGGTGATTGAACTGACCATATACTATGACGACTCAGGGCTAAGTGCGGAGGATGAGCGTCTGGCGGTATGCGGCAAGCACCTCAACGAACAGAGCAAACAGTGGGAGGACGTTTTGTACACCGTGGATACCCAGACTAATACAGTGCATATCTTCACTGACCACCTCTCCACCTTCAGCGCCTTTAAAGTAGTGAATCCGGCCAAGCGCAACGCTTATATCTCCGACATCAACGTTTACGCCGCCTATATGAGCCTGGAACAGGCGGACGCCTTGCTCAAGATCTACGCCGCCCAGGGCCCTTCCTGGCAGGAAAACGTAGTCAGCTCTTATTTGGGCGCCACCGGCAGCCTGGAATATTTTGCTGAATCCAATATGCACACCTTACTGAGCCTGGGGGGCGCTTATGACGACCTGGTCAGCACGAGCTTTCAGAAATCCATGACCGGCTTGGGTATATCCACCGCCTGCGCCCAGTTTGCCTATGACGCCTATACCAACGGCCTCACCAGCAAGCAAACTGCCGTAAGCGCGATGAAGGCGACCTTAAACTCCGCCATCAACTTCGCCACCCCCTCCATCCAGCTCGCCTATCTGGGAGTCGGGGTAATCGAGATAGCCTTGACCGATGTCAGCACCTTTGCCATGCAGACCAGATATGAAAGCACCAAAAATATGTACGACGCCTATTACCAGCGCGGCACCGTCAGCCGCACCAGTCAGGACTGGCTGAAAATCTTCAAAAAGATATATAAAGAGAACCAGTCCAATCCGCAGAAGGCCCTGGAGCTGATGAACGCCGAGATTGACCGCTATGTTCAGGAATACTGGGAAGTGGCGGGAACCGTCGACGATACCTGGAACGAAACCGAGGGCAAGAATGCTAAGATGGCTAAAGCCCCCTGGCCTAACTCAAGCGACCGCGCCAACATCTCCAACCTGCACAAGGAGGCGCTGTACGACTATTTGCAGGTAGTATTCAAGACCATCAGCCGGGATATATATTTTGACGGACTGAGCCAGCGGGAAAAAGAGCTGAAGGACCTGGCCCGGCTGCTTAACACCCCATACGCCCTTATAATCTCCGAAGAAACCGAGGATGGCGATAAGCCGCAATGGGCCGGCTGTTACGGCCGGTTAGCTCCACTCGCCGCCGGGGCTGATGAAAAAGCCTGGACCGGCAAGCTCGACGATAAGGGCGGCGGCACTATCAAGTTCACCCTCCTGGCTCATTCCAAGGCGGGCTTCCCCATGGATCTGGAGCTGTATAAGACCCTCGATGACGTTGAAAAGGGCAGAGTGGCTATGACAGTCTCGATAGAGCCATTTATGGGAACCCAGCAGACCATCGTCTTAGGCCAGGCCGGGCTGAGCCTGGATGAGATCGTCGGCAATTATGAGGTGACTATTTCGTTCGGAGGCGATAAACAGAAAAACAGCGTTGTCTTTTCCAAGAACGGGTCTAATCTGATGTCAGCCGATGAAAGGGGCGAAACCATCGAAATGTCGTATGACCCAGCCACAGGCACGGCGTACAACGTCAGAGGGGACGATCATATCACGGTGGAAACGACCTTTGTTTTTAGGCGGGAAAACGACAGTATCAAAATGAGCGGTGAAGCAGTGGCAATGGATTATGACCGGGGCTTAGCTCAATCGGCAGATTATGAAGCCTATAAGACCAACTGATAAGGTGTATTGTGGCATGACCCGGCGGCGAAAACGGGCCAAAGCAATCTGTATCATCAGTTCTGCTTTGCTGCTGCTGGCCGCCTTGCCCATGCTGCTGTGGTGCCTGAACCTTATTGACAATGCGGCGCTGGACTATACCTATGCCGGTGCGGGTTGCTTCGCGGCTGGAATAGCGTACATCTTTTCAATGGTGACGGCCATCGCGGGGTTGGCCTTTGCAGGGCAGCTCCACCGGCATCGCTGGCGCCGGGCGCTGGCCTATATCCAATTGGCGGCGGGAGTGTTGCTGGTATATCCGCTTCGCTCCTATGCTGCTTTAACCCTGCCGCCGCTTTTCCTCCTGACCGTCCTGTATCTGTTCGGCGTGGGCTGGCGTGAAAAGCGGGATAGCAAACAACAATGAAAGGAGCGTCGAGATGGCAAAGAAGAAAAACAGCAAAAACATCCCCCTGCCCATCTTCATCCTAATTTGCGCCATGCTGCTGTTTGCCATGTACATAAGCCTCAGTACGCTGGTGCTGGCGATTTGGGGCGATAGCGTAATGGGTACGGTGGACAGCTATGACAGCCGATTGGATGATAGGAGTGCGGGGCCAAACCGCTCCCGTACCATTTCCAAGGGCTATTGGTTTATCGTAAACGGCAAGGAATACCGGGGCCATGTGATGTACGCCAGCGATGAGGCGTGGCCGAAGCTGGACGAGGGTGAAACCCGCTCCGAGCGCATCCGCTACCTTAACCTTTTCCCCCACATCAACAAGCCCGCCATGCTGTGCGAATTTGACGAGATGGGAGAGGCAGCGATTATTTACCATATTCTCGCGCCCATCGGTTATATGCTTTTGCTGCTGCTTGTCATCCGCACAGCCAGAGGCAGGAAAAAGAAGAAAACAGCGGCGAAGAAACCCGCCACGCCTAAAATAATCGAAACAAGGAGTGATACAAATATGTTTTGCCATAACTGCGGAAACAAGCTGCCGGAGGGCGCGGCCTTCTGTTCAGGCTGCGGCGCGAAAACGCAGGCCAGCGCCCCTAACGTCTGCACTGCCTGCGGCACGGAGCTGCCGGACGGCGCTGAATTTTGCATCGGCTGCGGTAAAGCTGTGGGCCGGGCAGCGCCGGAAGCGGTCACACCGACCCAAGCGGCGCCTTCCGCGCTCCCACCGGGAGGCGCGGGGCTGGTCGGTTTCTCCGACAGGTGTCATTCGCCGGAGATACTGGCCGCCGCGCAGAAAAACAAAAGATCATCCATCGGCTGTATGTGGATATTGGTTGTCGTGCCGCTCATCGGCTTTCCCGTCGCCGGTCTGCTGATGGACGATTTCCCCTTTGGAGAAGCTCTTATTATCGGCGTTGGCATTGCTCTTATCATGCTGGTCGTTAATTTGCTGGCGCTGCGAAAGACCAAACAGCCCATATGGGAGGGCGTGGTCGTCAATAAATACAGCAAAGAGAAAAGCGAGCATAGGGGCGGCGAGGAAGACAATTACCGAACCTATACGGAATACACCACAGTCATCAACAACGACGCAGGCAAGAAAAAGACCATCGTGGAAAGGGACAGCGGACGGCATATGTACGACTATCTCTCCGTTGGTGACAGGGTACGGTTTCATCCGATGTTCGGTACATACGAGAAATACGATAAGTCCAAAGACCGCATCATCTACTGTAATATCTGCTCCATGATGAATCCCATCCAAAAGGATCGCTGTAAGCGGTGCAACAATTTGTTGTTTAAATACGAGGAGGACTTGAAATGAAACAATTTACCACCCTGCTAGGGGCGGCAGAGTTTGCCGTAACTCTTGCTACCGGCTGGCACTTTGCCACTGCCGATGAAAGATACGAAAAGACGACGCTGCTTGCCCTCGCAGAAACGAGTGACAGTGAAAACCCCATAGACGGGGACAGCTTCTACGTTGTGTCTCCCAGTGGAGCCATTGGCTTTTGCGAGGACGGCGAGGACATAGATTGGCTGTTTCTGTCCGATGCCGCGCCAAATGAGGATTTGCCGCTGATATACCAAACCGCCGCACAGGTAAAGATCTGCACGAAATGCGGCTCCGGTGTTGTTTCCGGCGCACGTTTTTGCGGCAAATGCGGTGAAAGGCTGAACTGAGTGTCATGCAGGTCTTTCTTCATAGATGCATTATCAACCCCGTACAGCGGCCTATATAGCGTTTTATAAAAATGTATTATCTATATAATGAAGCACAGTTATATAAAATAACAATAACTATCTAAAATGAAGATTTATTTAAACTTGCTTAACTAAACAGGCAAACAAACAGCAATGTTTCTCTGCTGCTTGTTTGTCTTATATTCACGGTAGATGAGTTGGCTTTCCGTATTCAGTTTTCTTTCCTTAAATTGCTACTATGACATCGTGGACTTCGGGGGAGGCTTTTTGATTCCTATTTAACACCTCCTCTGCATATATAAGAACTAAAAAGTAACAAGGCAGGGGTTAGGGAATGTTTAAAAGCAAGGTATTCTTGATTTCCAGAAGACAGGCCAGGTTGGCTGTTACCGGGGTATTAGCCCTGGTTCTCTTGTTTTTGTTGGTACCGCCCCATCCGCCGCTGGAACAAACGGTACTGTCCTACGGAGTAGCCAATAAAATAATTGTCATTGATCCTGGCCATGGAGGATTGGATGAAGGTGCTGTGCGGGGAAAATATAAAGAAAGTGAGATCACTTTGCAGATCAGCAAGAAACTGGCCCATTATCTGAGCCAAGCGGGAGCTATGGTAATAATGCTGCGGGAAAATGAAAGTGATTTATCCGGAGATGAATTTACCGGAACCATCGGCCAGCACAAACGTGAAGATATGAAAAAAAGGGTAAGCACGGCCAATCAGGCCCAAGCCGATCTCTATATCAGTATTCATGCCAATGCCGCCCCCAATACCGTCTGGACCGGAGCTCAGACTTTCTACAAACCAAAATGTGATGCCAGTAGAGGAGTTGCGGTTGCAGTGCAGGAGGAATTGATCAAGGCTTTGGGGAATACTAAACGTAAAGCGGCGTCCGGCAACTATTATGTGCTTAATAACAGCCGGATGCCGGCCATACTGATTGAAACCGGTTTTATTTCCAATCCCGGGGAAGCTGCTTTACTGGTCGACAGCAGCTACCAGTCCAAACTGGCTTATGCTGTTTTTACCGGAATTGCCCGGTCGCAGATGGAACAGTCTGGTCATAACCAGGAACCGAACCCTTAAATTAGGAGATGATAATAAATGATTACTTATGCCGCCCTGTCTCCCCATCCACCGTTGCTGATTCCCGAGATCGGCGGGGATCGCATTAAGGATGTAGCCGAAAGTGTTGCCGGTATGCGGCAGATGGCTCGGGAACTGGCAAATAGCTGTCCCGAGACGGTTGTCTTCATAACTCCCCATGGCAATGTGTTTGCCGATGCCATTTCGGCTCTGGCTGATTCCCGCCTCCAGGGGGATTTCAGTAATTACAGCAATCATAACCAGGGAGCAGTCTGCAAGAACGACAGGGAATTGCTGAAAGAAATAGCCATGCGGGCCAGTTCAGCCGCTATCAGTATGGTACTGCTGGATCGGGATACGGCTCGGCATAATCAACTCAACCCCCGGCTTGATCATGGCATATTGGTGCCTTGGTACTATCTGAAAGAGGCAGGCATGAGTGATGTTAATATAGTTCCTGTCAGTATGGCCTTCTTATCTCGTCTGGAGCTCTACCGCTTTGGAACCATTATCCGCGATGCGGCTGACGCATTAGGGCGCAGAGTGGCTATCGTCGCTTCCGGAGATATGTCGCACCGGCTCAGGGATGAGGGACCTTATGATTATCACCCGGACGGTAAACGTTTTGATGCAAAAGTGAAAACCTGCTTGGAGCAGGCGGATGTCGCCGCCTTTCTCAATATTTCCGAAGAAATGTGCAGTAATGCCGGTGAATGCGGTTACCGCTCTCTGGTTATCATGTTGGGAGCTTTAGATGGCCGGGGATTTACCCCGAAGATCTTCAGTTATGAGGGGCCTTTTGGGGTAGGCTATTTAGTTGCCGGTTTCCTGCCCCAAGGGGAGAGAAAAAGCCTGTTGGAAGAGCTGCAGAAGAAAAAAAAGGAAGAAATAAGCCAAAGCCGGGATAATGAAAGCATTCCTGTACAATGGGCGCGTATGACCTTGGAGAACTATACCAGATATGGAGAGATTCCTTCCTTACCCAAGAAAATGGAGAAACTGTGTCAGCAGCAGGCTGGTGTTTTCGTTTCCCTGAAGAAAAATGGACAACTTCGGGGCTGTATCGGTACCACTGAATCTGTTTATGGTGACCTGGCTCAGGAAATAGCCCGCAACGCTGTCAGTGCCGGTGGCAGTGACCCGCGTTTTCCGCCGGTAGAGGCTGCGGAACTGGATGATATCATTTACTCGGTGGATGTATTGGGTGAGGCTGAACCCTGCAGCAGGGGGGACCTGGATCCGGAAAAATACGGGGTGATCGTCAGCCAAGGCAGGCGCCGGGGCTTGCTGCTGCCTGATCTGGAGGGTGTGGATACCGTGGAAGAACAGATCTATATTGCTCTTAACAAAGCTGGTATTAACCCTTCCGAGGATTATCAAATCGAACGCTTTAAGGTAACCCGGTATAAATAGAGCAATTTTGAACTATTGTAAAAATGCAGCGCATTTCTACATTACTGTATTAACCGCCCATGGCCTGAGTCCGCAACCAGCAATGAAAATACTCCAACAGTTCTGCTATTTTTTTGACGCGGAATTCAGGGAAATCAGAAGGAACAACGCGGAGGAAAACTTTAGTAACCCCTGCGTTCTTCCTTGAAATATTCCGCGGTTTCCGCGTCTAATGAATCTGTGTAGTTCTGCGTTAATCTGCGTCTATTTTCATATAATTAAAAATTGACCAAGGTGATAATATGCCGGAAATTGAAGCTCAATTTTATGATAAAAAGGAGAGCCGCAGGGTCCAATGCCTTTTGTGTCCTCATCACTGTCTCTTGCCCGAAGGGCAGGAAGGTCTGTGCCGGGTAAGGATAAACCGGGAGGGAAAGCTGGTAAGCTTAAACTATGGAGAAATTGCTTCTCTGGCTTTGGATCCGATTGAAAAAAAGCCTCTGTTCCATTTTCATCCCGGCAAACTGATACTCTCTGTCGGTACCTTCGGTTGTAATCTGGCCTGTGCCTTTTGCCAGAATTACTCCCTGGCCCATGAATTTCCCCCCACCAGTTATCTTGATACCGCTTCCCTGCTGAATATAGTCCGACAGACAGAGCCGGAAGGTTCAGTGGGAGCAGCATTTACCTATAATGAGCCTTCCGTCTGGTATGAATATATCAGGGCAGCGGCTCCTAAACTGAAAGAATACGGGTTTAAGGTGGTGCTGGTAAGCAACGGCTATATTGAAGCCCGGCCCCTGAAAGAATTATTGCCCCTGGTGGACGCAATGAATATAGATTTAAAGGCATTTAATGATGAGTTTTACCGCCGCCACTGCCGGGGAAGGCTGGCGGCAGTATTGAAAACAGTGGAAAGAGCAGCGGCCTCAATCCATGTGGAGATAACCAATCTGCTTATACCGGGAGAAAACGATGATTCTGCCGAGATAAGCAGCCTGGCCCGTTGGCTGGCGGCAATTGACCCTGATATACCCCTGCACCTGTCCCGCTATCATCCGGCTTATAAATTTCACCGGCCCCCTACTCCTCTGCCTACCCTGCAGACAGCGCAGGAACTGGCCCGGGAGCATCTTCATTTCGTTTATCTGGGCAACACCCCGGGGGAACAAAATCTTACCCTGTGTCGGCATTGCGGCAGTATACTGATTTCCCGTACCGTTTATGATGTTCATACGGAGGGCTTAAAGGACGGCTGCTGCCGGCACTGCGGCGTTCCGGCAGATTATATCGTCACCTGACAGACCCGGATGTTCAATCTAAAAAAACTGGGAAGAGCAGCGCTCTTCCCATCTTTATATGAAAGCCACCAGCAATGCCGGCAGGCTATCCACCCACTATTATTTTACCC
This sequence comes from Syntrophomonas sp. UBA4911, assembly GCA_002398105.1. Classification (GTDB taxonomy): domain Bacteria; phylum Bacillota; class Syntrophomonadia; order Syntrophomonadales; family Syntrophomonadaceae; genus UBA4844. The sequence continues at coordinate 9,980 of DHCD01000003.1, read as the reverse complement.
ATAGTCCAGAATATGAATACCTGCTCAGATATGTTACAGGGCAGCAAATATTTGTCTTGCTTCAAGTCGGTTAAAAGGTGCGGATACAATTGTGGGAGAGGATGGGGGGGATGATCATCCTCTCCCACTTATTCGGGAGTACATATGGGTTAGAGTTACATCTGAGCCGCTATTTTTTGAATAATATGAGCGGGCAATTCCTCAATAGCGACAGGAAATAAATCAACTTTGCTTCCGCTTACAATTATCCACTTGTCAGCCAGTTGCCGTATCTCATCCCTATCCAGACAGGCCGAACTACATCCGCACATCATAATCCCCAATTCCGGTTTTTCGGAAGTTTCTTTGCCGGTTAACATCACCTCTGCAGGTAAACCGGCCTTGATTTCATTAACAACTTTTGCCCGGTTTATAACCGGATTGCATCCGCCGCAATATTTGAGCAGTATAGGTTTCATATTGAACAACTATTTCCAATCAATATCAGTGTTTGCCTGAACCCCGCATAGCCTTTCCGCCAACTCCTTGCGATAATTCAGATCAACCAAACGGGCAATCATTATTCTTTGGGCTTGAGGCGAACCTGCACCATGCATTGATTCAGTCAAATAAGCGACGGCGCCGCATCCCATGGTAATATTTTCAATAAGCCTTAACATGCGCTGACGTTTTTCGCTGCTGTTATCGCCAGCCACCTGAGTATATTTCCTTACCAAAGGACCGATCTCAGGGTTATCGAAATCCTGGGCTGAAGGCATGGTTACCAGCAGACCTCCTGCCAAGTCCTGGGCGATGCGGGCTATTTCATAAGGAAAACGGGTTACATTTTGCTTGCTGATATTGGCCAGCAACAAGTCAATCATATAATTGCCGGAGGGGGTTTTGCTGCCTTCCGCTGAACAGGCTATACTGCAGGCATAAAGGGTCTCATTAAGGTGGCACATTTCCACCAGTTTATCCTTAACATGAGAAGCTTTGGAGGCCCCATTGTAGTCAGTAATTGCCTTAGCAGCCCCGATTAACGTATCGCCGGTGCCGACTTTACAGCCGCCGTAACTCTGACGGTGATAACCGGCAAAGCGTTCTACCAGCATGGTGGAAAAATCAGTTTCGCCATTCATGAATACCCTATCCCAAGGTACAAATACGTTATCAAATATGGTCATAATCTCCTGACCGCCAAAATGAATGTTGCCCACATCAATTTTATTTTCATCCAGTTTACGGGTATCACAGGACTGCCTGCCGTACACATAAATCATACCGGGAGCATCAATAGGAACAGCACAGCAAACCGCCCATTCCCGTTCATCGTCTTTCAATGAATTATTAGGCATGATCAAAATTTCGTGGGAGTTGATCATACCGGTCTGGTGCATTTTACAGCCCCGTATTACTATGCCGTCTTCACGTTTTTCCACAACATGCAGATAAGCATCAGGATCAGGCTGCTGTCCCGGCGACTTGGATCTGTCGCCCCGGGCGTCAGTCATGCATCCGTCGACAACCAGATCATTTTGCTGTACATATATTAAAAAGTTTTTGAAACGTTCATGATATTCAGTACCGTATTTGGCATCAATCTCAAATGTAGTGCTGAAAACAGCATTAAAAGCGTCCATTCCTACACAGCGCTGAAAACAGCATCCGGTTTTTTGCCCCAGCAGACGCTGCATTTTAACCTTTTTGATCAGATCGTCGGTATTTTGATGCAGATGAGTAAAACGGTTAATCTTCTCTCCGGTAAAATTTGAGGTTGCTGTCATTAAATCCTCATACTCGGGTTCTTCGGCCAGTTTATAGGTCATGGCCACAGCGTTTATAGACGGCCTGATTATGGGGTGAGCAACGAAGTTTTGAACTTTCTCCCCAAACATATAAATATTTAATTTTTTCTCCCGCAAACTATCAATATACCCCTGTGCCGTTTTTAATGGCATTTTCCTACCCCGCCTTTCTACGTTAATCCTTATTGGTAAATCAAATTACTGCGCAGCCGGAATGTTTAAGCAGATGTTAAATTTATATTGCAATTTTTATACCATGTAAGGTATTTCCGTTGCTAGGTTTTACCTTGCCCAATGATTCAAGCGAAGAATTAGGGATGAAAAAGGAAGAGAATTACCACCTATTTAAGCGGGGAAGCCCTGAAGTTGGTAGTTTTCAATAAGAAATGAATGCAATTGAAACCGGCAAGTCCATGAACCGTATGCGAATCAATTGCCATATAGCGAACCTAAAATGAATCTCATGATAAGAAATGCGGATTTACAGAGATTTTAGGAGACCTAAAAATTTTCTGTGATTCTAAAAAGGTTCAAACCGAAAACTGATTCCAATAAACAAATTCTATTATAAACCATTAATGTTTGCCTGGTTGATTATTTATAGGAATTGGCATGCAACTTGCAAATATAGAGTAGTGGTTTGATAAACTATGGAAAGGAGTAGGGAACAGTGCTTGATTGGCAAAATTATTACAGTGAACGTATTTGTACACCTTCAGAAGCAGTAAAATGCGTTAAATCTGGACAACGGGTAATATTGGGACATGCCTGCGGGGAACCTCAGGTATTAACCCGGGCGCTGGTAGCAAGGGCGCATGAGCTGGAGGATGTTGAAATAATTCAAAGAGTTGCCATGGGAGACTCCTCTTATGTTGAACCCGAAATGCAAGGGCATTTTAGACTGAATTCTTTGTTTGGAAGTGCCCCGACCAGAAAAGCCATAGCCGAAGGGCGGGCTGATTTTACCCCCTGTTTTATATCGGAAATTCCCGATTTATTTCTTTCCGGCAAGGTGCCGCTTGACGTTGCTATGGTTACGGTGACCCCGCCGGACAATCATGGCTATTGCTCTCTGGGTATATCCATAGATTATACCATTCAGGCAGCCAGAGCCGCAAAGATAGTCATCGCCCAGGTAAATCCGGAGATGCCCCGTACTTATGGAGATACTCTTTTACATGTTAGTGAAATTGATTATTTTGTACCTGCCGAAGAGCCCCTTATTGTACTTCAGCCCCCAACGATTGGACCAGTGGAAGAACAGATCGGTATGAATGCCGCCTCACTGATAGAGGATGGGGCTACCTTACAGCTGGGAATAGGCTCTATACCTGATGCAATACTGAGCTTCCTGCATAATAAACATGATCTGGGCGTGCATACCGAATTATTTTCCGATGGAGTCAGAGGCCTGGTGGAAGAAGGAGTTATCAACGGGAAAAGCAAAACGCTGCATCCCGGCAAAGTGGTATCCAACTTTATTATGGGAACGCCGGAGCTTTATAATTGGGTACATGAGAATGCCGCTATAGCTTTGTACCCGGAAGACTACACCAATGATCCCTTTGTGGTAGCCCAGAATTATCGCATGACGGCTATAAATTCAGCTTTGGAAGTAGATGTTTTAGGGCAGGTGGCAGCTGATACCCTGGGACCCATGCAATTCAGCGGGGTGGGGGGACAGGTTGATTTCATCAGAGGCGCGGCCCGTTCTCCGGGAGGAAAATCAATAATCGCCTTCCCGGCCACTGCCAAAAAAGGAAAAGTAAGCAGGATCGTCTCGGTTCTGGCCCGGGGTTCGGCCGTAACTACTTCCAGGCACGATACCGATTATATTGTAACCGAATATGGGATTGCCTCTATGAAAGCCAAAACTGTGAAAGAGAGAATGGAAGCTTTAATTAATATAGCTCATCCTGATTTTAGAGCTGAAATAAGACATGACGCTTATAGAACTTATTTTTCTTTCTAGTTATTTAGCCGGAGCGACTGCAGTAATGTCAGTCTGGGAATATACAAATAATAAGGTAGGTGGTAGCCGATACGAATAAAAACGAAATGCTGGTACTGGAGAAAAGATAATGCTGCTGGTCATCAGCACCAAGCTCATGTGTTAGTCAATTCTGTTGGGCCACGCATTATCCATTAAAAAGAGGAGGCGTATGGGATGAAAAAGAAAAGTGGAAAGATTGTTAGCTTGCTGTTAACCGCAGTTATGGTGCTTACCTTGGGTGCCGGCTGCGGAGGACAAGGCGGCGGTAGCGAAGATGCTAAAGAAATAAAAATGGGTACAATACTTCCTCTATCAGGTTCACAGGCTCCTTTGGGTAAAATTGGACAACAAGCGCGCGATATGGCTATAGAAGAAATTAATGCGGCTGGTGGTATAGAATCAATGGGCGGAGCCAAAATAAAAATGGTGTATGCCGATAGCAAAGGCGACCCTGCGACTGGAGTATCGGAAGCAGAACGGTTGATTACTCAGGAAGAGGTAGCTTTAATCACCGGCTGTTACCAGAGTGGTGTTGCCATGCCTTCCACTGAAGTTGCCGAGCGTTACCAGATACCTTACTTTGTAGATGTTCCTTCCGAAGATCAGATAACCGAGCGTGGTTTTAAATATATTTTCCGTTTAGCGGAAAAGACCAGCTGGAGAAATCGGGCTCAGACCGAATTTATAACTTCAATGGCCCAAAAATATAATACTCCGGTAAAAACCGTCGGCCTGATTTATGAAAATACCGCCTGGGGGCAGGGGGCAGTCAGAGCCTGGGAAAAATATCTGCCTGAAGCAGGTTTGGAGATTGTAATGAAAGAGCCGTATCCGGCCAATTCCTCCGACCTTACTCCAGTGGTATTAAAGGCTAAAAAATTAAATCCGGATATCATTATGATGGTATCTTATGTATCTGATGCGGCCCTGCTGACTAAAACTTTTGCTGAGCATCAGGTTAAACCTCTGGCATTTATAGGCACCAGCGGCGGATTTGCCGATCCGACTTATTACGATCTGGCCGGTGACGCCTCAGAGAACTTTTTTGATATCTCGACCTGGGAACCGGATGTCAACAGGCCCAATTCTCAGGAAATCAACAAACGCTTCCAGGAGAAATACGGCTATGCTATGAACGCGGAAGCAGTTAAGGCCTATGCGGGAATGTATGTAATCAAAGATGCCCTGGAGAAGGCCGGCTCTACCGAACCTGATAAGCTGCGCGAAGCCTTTGTGGCCACCGATCTGCAGTCCGGTCCGGCTCAGATGTATGCATCGCAAACCAAGTTTGACGAAACCGGGCAGATGATAAACGCACCGCTGGTAATTTGTCAGTATCAAAAAGTAAATGGAAAAATGGAACGCGTTACCGTATGGCCGGAAAAGGAGGCCCGGGTTGGCTCGCAGATAGTTTGGCCCTATCCTGGCGCCGGCAATTAAATTTTTATAAAAGATATGAGAGATTGACCAGGATTATTTCTGGTCAATCTCCATCCTCCCTAGGAAATATGAAAGGGGTGTTACCTGAAAGATGGGCTTTTTGTCAGTAGTAGCAAATGGCCTTAGCATGGGTGCGATCTACGGTTTGATCGCCCTGGGGCTGACCCTGATATTTGGGATTATGAGGATTATCAACTTTGCCCAGGGAGCTCTGCTTATGTTATCCATGATGGTATCTTACTGGCTCTGGGCAGCAACCGGTATTAATCCTTATATATTAGTGATTATAGTAGGTCCGATCATGTTTGCGGTCGGGTATATCTGCGAGAGATGCCTTATTAAACCGGTTTTGGATGAACAAAAGGACGTGCGCGAACCTGTCGCCGTGCTCTTGCTTACCGCAGCTCTGGCCATTGTTCTGGAAAATGCTGCCTTAATGGTTTTTGGCGCCGACTATGTGATGGCTAAAACCAGCTTCTCCACTTCGACTATAGCCTTGGGACCGGTTACGGTGAGCGCTGCGCGGTTTTATGGCTTGATCATTGCCTTGCTGGCAGCGGGAATCTTCTATTTATTTCTTCACCGTACCCAGGTGGGATGCAATATCCGGGCTACCGGACAGGATCGCAATGCAGCAGCGTTAATGGGTATTGACGTCCCTAAAACTTATGCCATTGCCTTTGGCATAGGAACCGCATTGTTATCCGTAGCGGCAGTAGTATTAATTCCTTTTTATTATGTTCATCCCTCGGTGGGAGCGGTATTTATGACCAAAGCTTTTATTGTCGTAGTTTTAGGCGGTTTGGGCAGTATACCAGGCGCAGTTTTAGGCGGCGTTATAATAGGCTTGATTGAATCCATAGGGGCTCAGTATATGGCTGCAACTTTGACAGCTATGCTGGTTTATCTGGTATTCTTACTGGTCCTTTTTGTCAAGCCGACTGGTATATTTGGCTCACCCTATGATTGGTAGGTGTAAGAATGATAGAGAAAAACAATAAAAAGACCATCATTCTATGGGCAGGTTTAGCTGTTATTTTACTGCTTATTCCTATGTTTGTTACCAAGCCCTATTTTCTGCATGTTATTATTATGTGCCTTTTATGGGCTTATCTGGCTACCAGCTGGAATATAATCGGCGGATTCGCCGGGCAGCTTTCCCTGGGACATGGTATTTATACGGCAGTAGGAGCCTACGTAACCGTTATGCTATTTAATACCTTGGGATTATCACCCTGGTTGGGCATGTTCATAGCCGGAGCAGTAGCAGTACTGATCAGCCTGGTAATAGGATTTCCAACCTTCGGCTTAAGGGGCGCCTATTATGCTCTGGCCACCGTGGCGATCTCGGAAGGGGTTATAGTTCTTATCAACAGTATCGGCGATGTGGGTAAATTTCATGTCGGCGGAGCCGAAGGGCTGATCTTAAAGACCGTAGGAAACTCTTGGGCCGCTTTCCAATTCAGTTCCAAAGTTCCTTATTACTATATCATATTGATATTGCTGGTACTGGGCATAATCGCGGCCAAGAAGATTAAGGATTCACGGCTGGGGTATTACCTGGTAGCATTAAGGGAAGATGAAGACGCAGCTGCCGCCATAGGCATCAATGTGCGCAATAATAAACTGATTGCCGGCGCCATCAGCGCGTTTATGACCGCCCTGGGCGGTGTATTTTACGCCATGCTGATCCGGTATCTGGAACCTAATGCTGTGGCCGGGGCGGTATCCATGTCTACCCAGATGGTGTTCATGACTATAGTCGGGGGCGCCGGTACGGTATTCGGTCCGGTTATAGGCGGAATCTTGCTGTCATTGGTCAGTGAATTCATTCGTTTCTATTTGGGCGGACAGCTTATGGGACTGCATTTGTTTGTTTACGGACTGATTGTCCTCATAATAATTATTAAACAGCCTTCGGGAATTATTGCATTGTTCGATAAACTGAAAGAGCGATTATCAAGGGAACAACATTAGAAGGAGGTGGTAGCAGTGCAAAATACTCTTTTAGAGCTTCAAGACTTGACAGTTCGATTTGGCGGACTTTGTGCGGTCAATAAGCTTAATATGAAGGTGAATACCGGCGAAGCAGTGGGTTTAATCGGGCCTAACGGGGCGGGAAAGACTACAGCTTTCAATCTCGTGGTCGGGGTTTATAAGCCGTCGGAGGGAAAGGTTATTTTTGACAATGAAGATATTACCGGATTGCCTCCTAACGAGATATGCAAGAAAGGTATCGGCCGTACCTTTCAGGTAGTAAAACCTTTCGGCAAAATGACGGTCTTACAAAATATTATGGCGGGCGCCTTTGTTAATACCGCCAAGACCCAGGAAGCCAGGCAGATTGCCTCAGAAGTAATGGAGAAAATGGGTTTGCAGTCTAAAAGAGATAAATTGGCTGCCAGTTTAACCATTCCCGAACGCAAAAGACTTGAGATGGCCAAAGCTTTAGCCACCCGTCCGAAATTGATGCTTTTGGATGAAGTGCTGGCCGGATTGAATCCCACTGAGATCCAGGATGCGGTTTTATTGATTAAGTCCATGATCAAGGATGGAGTTACAATTTTGATGATAGAGCATGTTCTGCAGGCAACCATGGCCATTTGCGAGCGTATCGTAGTTTTAAACTATGGTCAGAAACTTGCCGAGGGAACCCCTGAACAGGTAACCGGTAATGAAGAGGTAATTAAAGCGTATTTGGGGGATGATTATGCTTAGGATAAAAGAGTTAGACTCCGGCTATGGTGATATAACCGTTTTGAAAAATATCTCTTTAAACGTGGATGAAGGAGAAATAGTAAGTATTGTCGGGGCTAATGGTTCCGGAAAAACCACCCTGCTCAATACCATTTCCGGAATTTTAAGCCCTAAAAAGGGTGAAATATGGGTGGAAGATCAGAGAATTGATAACCTTCCTCCTCATAAAATAACGGAATTGGGAATCGTTCAGGTTCCTGAAGGCAGAAGGATCTTTCCGCTCATGACCGTATATGAGAACCTGATGATCGGTGCTTCTTTACCCCGGGCCAAGGCTAAGGCGAAACAAAATCTGGAATATGTCTTTGACCTGTTGCCCCGCCTGGCTGAACGCCAAAACCAGATAGGACGTACGATGAGCGGAGGAGAGCAGCAAATGTTGGCTATCGGCAGGGCTTTAATGGCTGAACCGCGCTTGCTGATGCTGGACGAACCTTCCATGGGATTGTCTCCGTTATTGGTAAGCACAGTATTCGAGGTTATTGCCAAAATAGTTGAACAAAAGATTACCGTGCTTATAGTTGAACAAAATGTAAAAAAAGCATTGGGCTTGAGCAAACGGGGTTATGTTCTGGAAAATGGATTTATTTCCATGGAAGGTTCTTCTGACCAGCTTTTGAATAACCCTCATATCAAAAAGGCTTATCTGGGGATGTAACCCCAAAAAAGTGGGACAGAATATATATTATTTGCTGAAAGGATAATATATTTTGGAAATTTGTTAAAAATAATATTTTATGGCTTATAAAAACAATTGTTTTTTACTTATTGCCGGTAGAGCAATTATTATTATAACTGCTAGGAGAGGTATTAATGCAAGTACAAGATATCATGACGCCGATACCTGTC
>DHCD01000003.1:0-987 GCA_002398105.1 Syntrophomonas sp. UBA4911 | reverse complement strand
TATGTAAACACAGTCAGACTTTGAAAGAAGTTGCCTGCTATTTTCTGCAGTACGATGTCGATATACTTCCGGTTGTAGATATGAATAACAGCTTTATCGGCTATATAGGTAAAAAACAATTGTATAAGTCAATTGGTGAAGGTATTGATCCCGATACTCCGGTGCAGAAACTCATGATAAACAATTTGATGTCAGTAGCTCCGGAAACCGAGTTGGAAGAAATCTATCCTTTAACCAACAGTATTATGCCGATTATTAAAGATAAAAAAATTCTCGGCCTGATTACCCGGAAAGCCATTGTCAGCTATTCCAACCTGGATATGAGAAATATCTCCAGCCAGACGGAGGAAACGTTCAATGCCGTCTATAACGGTATTATTGCCATAGATAGGGAAGGTAAAATCCTTATTTTAAATAAGGCGGCCGAAGATTTATTCAATATCCAGCGCTCATCAGTTTTAAACCGGCCTTATCATGAAGTCTTCCCCACGGGAAAGCTGCACCAAATACTTGAGAATAAAAAAAGCGCTTCGAACCATAAGTTCAGCCATGACCACAAAACCCTATTGGCCATGAATAGCCCTATTATGGTTGCAGGCCAAGTGATCGGCGCCGTTTCATCTATTCAGGATATATCAAAATTGGAGCATGTATCCGACGAACTTGAATATACCAAAAAGCTTAAAGCGGAAGTAGATGCGATTATAGAAGCTTCCTTTGACAGTATTTTTGTTACTGACGCCAAGGCTAATGTTTTAAGTATCAATGAAGCCTATACTCGAATAACCGGTATAAAAGCGGAAGATATCCTGGGCAAGAATATGTACGATCTGGTAGAACAGGGCTGGTATGACTGTTCAGCCACGATTGAGGTAATAGAAACGCATAAACCGGTTACCTTTACCCAAAAGGTCAAAACCGGTAAAACCATAGTGGTTACCGGTAATCCCATTTTTAATGATAAAGGTGAATTAGTCCGGATACTAA
>DHCD01000087.1:1338-12812 GCA_002398105.1 Syntrophomonas sp. UBA4911 | reverse complement strand
TGTTGCAAACTGCTAATAGCGCATTTTCTAGGTTATATGAGCAATTATGACATTGTCTGTCAACAACAGAATAACATTCAGCTAAGCCAAAGTCCATGCAAATCTTTCCAGGAGGAGATTGACAATGGCAGAGGGGGTTGGTAAACTAAATAATGTTTAATTGAATATTCTGGCGATGAAGAGGAGTAGTAAAAAGGTTCAATCCTTACAGAGAGCCGGGAATGATGGGAACCGGCAGGATAAGCTTTTGAAGGCGCCTTGGAGCTGCAGGAGGAACGCCTATTAAGGTTAGTAAAACCTGAACCGTAGAGGTGGGCTTTTAGCCAATCAGGGTGGAACCGCGGGTTGCCCCGTCCCTGTCCGCAAGGACAGGTTTTTTGGTTTCTGGGGCAATTTAAAAAGCATTAACCCCTATAGCCGCAAGGCATACTAGGGTATAAGCAGGCAAGCGACCACGGCGAGATTTGACTGCCGATAGACAATATGAAGGAGGCTGCCAGATGAATTTTCAGGAGATTATCCTGCGTTTACAAAACTACTGGAGTAAACAAGGCTGCATTATTCAACAGCCCTATGATGTGGAAAAAGGTGCGGGAACCATGAATCCGGCCACTTTTTTGCGGTCCCTGGGACCGGAGCCTTGGCAAGTATCCTATGTGGAGCCGTCCCGCCGGCCTACTGACGGCCGTTATGGAGAAAATCCCAACCGGCTCCAGCACTATTATCAGTACCAGGTGATACTCAAACCGTCGCCGGATAATGTGATTGACCTCTACCTTGATAGTCTGCGCGACCTGGGGATTGAACCGGATAAACATGATATCCGGCTGGTGGAAGATAACTGGGAATCGCCTACCCTGGGGGCCTGGGGGTTGGGATGGGAAATATGGCTGGATGGTATGGAAATAACCCAGTTTACTTATTTCCAGCAATGCGGCGGCTTTGATTGTTATCCGGTTTGTGCCGAAATCACCTACGGCCTCGAACGCATAGCGATGTATATTCAGAACCGGGAAAGTGTTTTTGATATCGAATGGGTAGATGGCATTAATTATGCCGATGTTCACCATCAGGCGGAAGTGGATTATTCTCGTTATAATTTTGAGCTGGCTGATGTGAGCTCACTCACCACCATGTTTAACCTGTGCGAGCAGGAGGCTTTAAATATTGCCAACCGCCACCTGCCTCAGCCGGCTTATGATTACGTGCTGAAATGCTCCCACCTTTTTAACCTGCTTGACGCCCGGGGCACTATCAGTGTGACGGAGCGTACCGGCTACATTGCCCGGGTTCGCAACCTGGCCCGGCTGGTAGCGGGAGAATATCTGGAACAGCGCAAAAATTTGGGTTATCCGCTGCTAAAAGATGAAGAGCTTAGAAAATCCCTGCTGAGCGAGGAGGAGGTGCGGTAATGGCCAGAGACCTGATATTGGAAATAGGGGTGGAAGAAATACCATCTGTCTATATGAACAAGGCTATCGCCGACTTAAAGACCATAGCCATACAGAAACTTAGCGATGCCCGTCTCAGTTATAAAGGAATAGAAAGTTTCGGATCACCCCGGCGATTGACCCTTTTGGTTGAGCAATTGGAAGAGCAGCAGCCGGATGCGGTTATCGCCAACCGGGGACCTAAGAAATCTATAGCCTTTGACCCGGAGGGAAAACCCAGTAAAGCGGGATTGGGTTTTGCCCGCAGTCAGAAAGTGGATTTCAAAGATTTGGAAGTTCGGGAAGTGGGGGGAATTGAGTATATATTTGTAATAAAGAAGGAACAGGGTAATGCCAGTACTGCCATCCTCCCCGGGATAATGCAGGATATAATACACGGTCTGAGCTTTCCCAAGTCCATGCGCTGGGGTTATTATCATACCCGTTTTGCCCGTCCCATCAGGTGGCTGCTGGCCCTTTTCGGTAATGACAAGGTAGCCTTACAGATTGAGAATATTGCAAGCGGCTGCTATACTTATGGGCACCGTTTCTTATCCCGGGGTCCCCTGGAGGTAAAAAATCCCCGGGACTATTTCCGGGTACTTAAAGAGAATTACGTAATTTTAAATCAGGAAGAAAGAAAAGAACTGATCCGGCAGCAGGTGGCCGATGCAGCCGCTAATGCGGGGGGGCGCCCCATGGAGGATGATGATCTGCTGGAGGAAGTCAATTATTTGTTGGAATATCCTACGGCATTTTACGGCAGTTTTTCTTCTTCTTACCTGGAAGTGCCGCCCGAGGTGCTGACTACTACTATGATCGAACACCAGCGCTATTTCCCGGTATTTGATTCCTCGGGGAAGCTGATGCCAGGATTTATTGGAGTCCGAAATGGGACCGACCATAGTCTGGATGTGGTCAGAGCCGGCAATGAGCGGGTACTGAAGGCCCGGCTGGAGGATGCCCTGTTCTTCTGGAAGGAGGACATTCGTAAGCCGCTGGAAGACATGGTGCAGGGACTTGGCGATGTCCTCTTCCATGAACGCCTGGGCAGTATCATGGATAAGGTGGAAAGGCTTAAAAACCTGGCTTTGTATATAGGGCAAGTCTGCGGGTTAAGTGATGAAAAAACCTTAAAAAGGGCGGCCCATTTATGCAAAGCCGACCTTTTAAGTAATATGGTGTACGAATTCCCTGAGCTGCAGGGAATCATGGGACGCTATTATGCCCTTAACCAGGGAGAGTCCCCGGAAGTCAGCGAGGCCATATGCGAGCATTATTTGCCCCGCTTTGCGGGCGACCGCCTGCCGGCTAGCGGAAGCGGGAAAGTGCTTAGCCTGGCGGAGAAAATAGATAATCTGGTCGGGTTTTTTGCTATCGGCATTAAACCCAGCGGGTCTCAGGATCCCTATGCTCTACGGCGTCAGGCCATGGGTATGGTCAATATGATACTGGATAGCGGCTTAAATCTGAATTTGGCATCGCTTGCCGGTACTGCCTATGACAATTATGCGGCGGTTAAAGCTGACAGCAGTCGGGAAGATACCGTTGCCGAAGTGGTAGAGTTTATAGTGCAGAGAATGCGCGGAGTGTTGTTGGAGCGGGGCTTTTCTTATGATCTGATTGACGCTGCCCTGGCCGTACCTTCGTATGATATAACGGAAGTATACGGAAGAATCACGGCCCTGCAGGAATTGCGCCAATCCGATATTTTTGAGGATTATATGGTAGTTTATAACCGCTGCCATAATCTGTCCAAAAAATGGGAAGACGATACGGTAAATGCGGATATACTTGTGGATGAAAGTGAAATCAACCTGCACCGCAGCTTTAGTCTTATCAAATACGATGTCTACCGTTCCATAAACCGGCGGGATTATCTGGCTGCCTGTAAAATGCTGGCGGATTTGCGCCCGCAGGTAGACGAATTCTTTAATGCGGTAATGGTGATGGTGGAGGATGAAGAGCTAAAAGCCGCTCGCCTGGGGCTATTAAAATCAATAGCCAATTTGTGCAATTTTATAGCTGATTTTTCTGCCATTGTAGCGTAAAATTATTTTGACCAACAGGATTTTATTAAATGATATAGTATATATAATTAGGGCCATTTAAGTTAAAAAGTATAGCACATAACAGGCGGTGGATATTATCGAACTGAGTGACCGACAGAAAAAAATCCTGGAGATTGTTAAACAACAGGGCCCCATTACCGGGGAAAAAATTGCCGAGATTTTAAATGTTACCCGGGCGGCTTTGAGATCGGATCTGGCGGTACTGACTATGTCCGGATTTCTGGAAGCCAAACCGAGGGTGGGTTATACCTTTAAAACCGAAGGCTTCGGCAATGAACTGAGAAGACTGCTCAACCAATACCGGGTTCGGGATGTGCAGTCCCTGCCGATAATACGCAAAGATAACTGCAGCATCTATGATGCTATTGTCACTTTGTTTATGGAGGATACCGGCAGCATATTCATTGTGGATGAAGAGAACTTTCTGAGCGGAGTAGTATCCAGGAAAGACTTTCTGAAGACTACCCTGGGGCAGGCCGACATCCACAAAATGCCGGTCAGTATCATAATGACCCGCATGCCTAATATCATTACGGCGGGAATTGATGATACGGTGGTGGAAGCAGTCAAAAAGATAGTCGAGCATGAGGTTGACGGTCTTCCGGTGGTAAAGAGTTTTATCGGTCCGGAGGGAGAAGAGAAACTTGAGGTGGTAGGTAAAGTCACCAAAACCAATATTGCCAGATTATTTCTGGATTTAGCCAGTGGCCGGTATTAGTGCCGCCATACTGAGCGTTCCCCATAGGAGCTGGTCTTAAAGAAGAGCTCTGATCTTGCCGAAGCCTGGACTATTATCCATAAAGGCGGACCAGGCGGCAAGATTTAGCTGAAAAAATGGAGGTTTTTGCTTTGCTCAATCATTTACCGGGAGTATTTATCGTATCCGATTCTATCGGTGAAACTGCGGAGATGGTCGTCCGTGCGGCAGCCAGTCAATTTAACTCCGGTACTATGGAAATCAGAAGGATACCTAATATAGCGGATACCGACACCTTGGATGAGATTGTACACCAGGCCAGTGCCAGCCATGCCATAATTGCCTACACTCTGGTCATAAAAGAGCTGGCGGAACATCTGCGGGCCGAGGCCCTTAAGTATGACGTGGTCTGTGTGGATATCCTGGGGCCCCTGATGGAGGCCTTTAAAAGCGTCAGTGAAATAGAACCCAAAAGAGAACCGGGACTTCTCCGCAAGGTGGATGAAATGTACTACCGCCGGGTAGAGGCAGTAGAATTTGCCGTTCGTTATGATGACGGCAAAGATCCGCGCGGAATCAGCCTGGCCGATATAGTTCTGGTAGGTGTTTCCCGGACTTCCAAGACTCCATTGTCCATGTATTTAGCCCATAAACGGGTTAAGGTGGCTAATGTGCCGCTGGTGCCGGAGGTAACTCCGCCGGAGGAGCTTTTTAAAGTGGAGCGGGGCAAAGTCATTGGCTTAACCATTAATCCGGAACAGCTAAACCATATACGGGCGGAGAGACTGAAAACATTAGGGCTTAAAGGGCAAGCCAGCTATGCCAACCCGGATCGGATCCTGGAGGAAATTGAGTATTCCAGTACCATCATGAAAAGGCTGGGATGCCCGGTGATAAATGTAACCAACCGGGCGGTGGAAGAGACTGCTAGCAAAATATTAGAAATCTACTATAGGAGGTTAAGCAATGTCTAGCAAAAAATATGTCTATTTATTTGAAGAGGGGAATTCGGACATGCGGTCCCTGCTGGGAGGCAAAGGCGCCAATCTGGCCGAAATGACTCGCATTGGCCTGCCGGTTCCTCCTGGTTTTACCATAAACACGGAAGCCTGCAATGAATATTTAGCTTCCGGATATGAATTCCCGCCCGGTGTTCCGGACCAGGTTTTCGCCGCCCTCAGCCAGCTGGAGACTCGCACCGGCAAGGGATTCGGCCGCAAAGACAATCCTTTGCTGGTCTCAGTCCGTTCCGGGGCGGCCGTCTCCATGCCGGGCATGATGGATACTATTCTTAATCTGGGTCTTAATGATGAGACGGTTCAGGGGCTGGCTCAGCTTACCGGCGACGAACGTTTTGCCTATGATTGCTACCGGCGCTTTATCCAGATGTTCAGTGATGTGGTGCTGGAAATAGAACATAGCCAATTTGATGAGATAGTGGAAAAATTTAAACGCAAGCTCAGCTTGATTTTTGATTACGAAATTCCCGCTTCGGAATTGAAACAAATAATCAGTGAATACAAAATTCTGGTCCGACAAAATAAAGGTTTTGATTTTCCCCAGGATGTGAAAGAACAACTGATTCTCGCCATAAAGGCGGTTTTCAATTCCTGGAATAACCAGCGCGCTATGGTATACCGCCGGCTTAACAAAATTGATGATGATCTGGGGACGGCAGTAAATATACAGTGTATGGCCTTCGGCAACATGGGTCATGATTGCGGTACCGGAGTAGCCTTCACCCGCAATCCTTCCACCGGCGAACGCGAATTATACGGTGAATTTTTGGTCAATGCCCAGGGTGAGGATGTGGTAGCCGGTATCAGAACCCCCATGCCGATTTCCCGCCTGCAAGAGGAATTGCCTTCCGTTTATCAGCAATTCCTGGATACCTGCCAGAAGCTGGAGAACCATTACCGTGATCTGCAGGACATTGAGTTTACGGTCGAAAAGGGAAAGCTGTATATGCTGCAGACCAGAAATGGCAAACGTACGGCGCGGGCATCGGTTAAAGCAGCGGTTGATATGGTCAATGAGGGATTGATCAGCAAAAATGAGGCGCTCTTAAGAGTGGACGCCGGACAGATCAATCAACTCCTGCATCGCCAGGTAGATAACAGCGTAAAACTGGACCCCATAGCGGTAGGACTTCCAGCTTCTCCCGGAGCCGCTTGCGGTAAAGTGATATTCAGTGCGGATATGGCCGAAAAGCTGGGCGGAGCCGGAGAAAAAGTAGTACTGGTCAGAAATGAAACTACGCCTGATGATATCCATGGTATTATCCATGCTCAAGGGGTTTTGACCTCCCGCGGGGGAATGACTTCCCATGCAGCGGTTGTGGCCCGGGGTATGGGCAAACCCTGTGTATGCGGCTGTGAAACGATAAAAATAGATCCGGCCGGCAACTGTTTTTATATAGATGAACTTATCATTCATGAAGGCGATATTATCACCATTGACGGAGCTACCGGAAGGGTAATGCTGGGTGAAGTGCCCATGATAGAACCTAGCCTGTCCGATGAATTTGAGACCTTGCTGCGCTGGGCGGATGAAACCAAACGACTGTCTGTCCGGGCCAATGCCGACACTCCGCAGGATGCTGCCCGAGCCCGGGAATTCGGAGCGCAGGGTATTGGCCTCTGTCGCACCGAGCACATGTTTATGGCCCAGGAACGCCTGCCGATAGTGCAGGAAATGATACTGGCCGAAAACCTGGAGGAAAGGGAAGCCGCTCTGGCCCGTTTGCTTGAGTTCCAGAGGGATGATTTTTATGGGATATTAAAGGCGATGGCTCCTTATCCGGTAACCATTCGTCTGCTGGATCCGCCTTTACATGAATTTTTACCGGATAAAGAGGCCTTGTTATTGGAAATAGCGGAACTCAAACACCAAAATGCCGATCCATTGGATATCATGGGCAAAGAAGAGCTGCTAAAAAAAATAGAGAGCCTGGCGGAAGCCAATCCTATGCTGGGGCATCGGGGATGCCGCCTGGGATTGACTTTCCCGGAGATATATCGTATGCAGGCCCGGGCAATTTTTGAGGCCATGGTTCAGCTCCGGCAGGAAAAAGTAGAAACCCTGGCTGAAATTGAAATACCATTGGTTATGGATGTGGCCGAATTTGTGTATCTTAAAGGCGAGATACTTGAGGTCTACGAAGAGGTTAAGAACAGGGAAGGGGTTGAATTGCAGTTTGTTCTGGGTACCATGCTGGAACTGCCGCGAGCCTGTATAGTTGCCGATGAACTGGCGGCCGAAGCCGAGTTCTTCTCCTTTGGCACCAATGATTTAACCCAGACTACCCTGGGATTCAGCCGTGATGACGCGGAAGGAAAATTTATCCCGGTATATCTGGAAAAGAAAATCATAAAAGACAATCCTTTTGCGGTTTTGGACCGCAAGGGGGTAGGCAGCTTGATGCGTATGGCGGAAAAGAAAGCCCGGGAGGTAAAAAAGAACATACTGATGGGAATTTGCGGCGAGCATGGCGGAGAGCCCAGCTCGGTCGAATTCTGCCACATAATCGGACTGGATTATGTCAGCTGTTCTCCTTACCGCATACCGGTAGCCCGGCTGTCTGCCGCTCAGGCGGCGCTAAAGGCGAAGAAATAAACTAAACCGTTAAAAAAACAGGGTATCGCACTGCCATATGAGTGCGGTGCTCTGTTTTTTCATTTATTCCTTATAAGGGTTTTTAGTGCAAAAGCATATAAGAGCATGATACTATTAAAAACAGTGATATTGAAAAGTGTCCGATAACAGGAGTCTAAAAATGGGAAAAATGAAGAACCCCAATACCTGCCGTTGGATTATGTTCGCAATCATCATTATAGGATTTGTTATATCGGGAATCTCTGCTCTATTATGGGGAGTAGAACCAATTCCCCCCATGTTTATCGCCGGAGCAATCATGGCTTTTGGAGGCATAGCTTTTGGAATTATAACGGTGCGATGCCCAGCGTGCAAAAGCCGGCTAAATCTAAGAGGACTGCCCACAGCGTATTGCCCGCATTGCGGCGCGAAAATAGAGTAACAATTCGACGAAATCAGGTTCTGCTGCTAAAATTGTTCCGTAATGTGAAAAATGAGATTGGTCTAATCTGATAGCGGCGGCACAGGCGGCAGTGAAGTAATAGAGACTAATCATAAGGCACTGCCGGTTCGGTTGGTCGGAGGTGAAAAGTCCTTGTATATCAACGCTTTGATAGCATAAGTATAGAATAAAGTAAGGGTATTATCTCTTGATATTTTTGAGGGGTAATACTCTTTCTTAATGTGTCAAAATATAAATTGAGATATAGCTTATAAATTAAGGGTTTAAGGAGAAATCGAAATAGGCGTGCTCTGTTTTAACTCAGATCCTGTTGGAAAGTAACTACATATGCGTTACAATATTAGCGGATAGGAGATGATTTAGCATGGAAAAAACTGCGACTTTAAACTTAAGGGTTAATCCTGACGTAAAAAAGAGAGCTGAAGAAGTCCTCTCGCAACTCGGCATACCTATGTCCACAGCTATAGATATTTATTTAAAACAGATTTCAATGACCGGCGGAATACCTTTTGCTGTGGTGCTTCCTAAAGCGCCGGCTTCTGTAAATGCCGATTTGATGACAACGGATGAAATTCATGCCAGGTTAAAGGAAGGATATAACGATATCGAAAAAGGTAATGTACAGGACGCATCTGCTGCCTTTCAGAGATTTCGGAAGACCCATGCATGAAGCGGTATAAGATTCAGATAACCGACAAGGCGCTTTCAGATATGGAAGAAAATCATAACTTTAAAGTATTGTATATCCAGGCTTAAAGAGTATATGCGTTGAGTAAGGGTACTGTCTTTTAGTATTTTAAGAGACGGTACTCTTTTTTTGCTACTATAATTTTTAAATAATGAGCAGGCGGAGTAAGTTTTTATTGATTGACAAAAATATGATTTTCGCCTACTATTATGCCACACGATATATCGCTATACATAATAGCAAGGAGAGATAAAGTGTCCAATTCAAGAACTCCAATGACGGAGGCAATGTATTATATACTCTTAGCTTTGATCAATCCTAATCATGGTTATCAGTTAATGGCTGCAATCCAACGAGTATCAAATGGACGTATTAAAATGGGGCCGGGAACACTATATGGCGTTCTTACAAGGTTACAAAAAGATAATCTCATTGAAATATTGAATGACGATGGGCGAAGAAAAACTTACGCTATTACGAAGGAGGGCAGAGCAGCCCTTAGAGTGGAATATAAAAGGTTACAAGATATGATTCAAGATGGAAGAATTCTGGAGGAGAGCTTATAAATGGGCAAATTAGTAAAAAAACTAATGCTTGACGATATCTATGCTATTGGACGTAATGAAAACTGGTTTTCGGCCATGGCGAGGCAAGGTCTACATTTAAGAAAATTTGGACGTATATTTGTTTATTTTGAAAAAGGAGAACCAAAGGAAACAAAATATAGAATTGATTATCTTAAGGGGACTCCTTCCCAGGAACAATTGGACGTTTATCATGATTGTGGTTGGGATTTTATCGCCAATAACGGTGATTTCTACGTTTTTTCAACTGATGAGAAGTCATGCAGCCCTGAGTTGCACACAGACGCAATTGAGCAAGGCTTTTCATTGTCTGAGTTAGATAAAAGACTTAGAAATAATTTAATTATTATATCAATTGCTATGTTTTTGTTCCTGGGGATGATGGCTGGCATTTATGTTCTCAACGATGAACCATTTTTATTTATGATAAAAGGGCAGTTTGTTCAACAAATGTTGCTTGTAATCGTTGAACTGTATGTTTTCTATGCGGTAATACGCAACTATGTGGTGGTTCACAATCTTAAAAAATCACTATTGCAAGGTCAAGGAATCAATCATAATGAGGATCATAGAAAAGCCAGAGTGCTAAGCGGTATATTGGCAGGTATATATTTATCTATTGCATTATTTACAGTCTTTATACCTTTTATAGATATTACCAAAAGCAAAGACTATACACTACCGAAAGCCGATACCGACCTACCTGTTATAAGGCTTGCTGAAATAGAACAAAATCCTGATCTTGTGCGTGAGACAGGTTATAATGGCAATAACATTGATTGGGCAAACAGAGTTAGCCATGATTGGAGCCTGCTGGCGCCTGTTCAGTATGAAATAGAAGAACATGGAATTGTAAATGGTGAAATGTGGGCAGATAAAAGCGGCATGTATTCGCCCAGTATAACCACCCGATATTATAAACTGACTTTTGACAGTATGGCCAAAAATCTCACTTTTGACCTTATCAATCGTTATGTTCGCCGTGATGATATTGAAATTAAGGAATTCAATTGTCCTGGACTTGATAAAATTTATATTGCCGAGGATGATATTAGAAAACAGATATTTGCTTATTTAGGTAATCAAGTAATGCATATTACTTATTACGGAAAAGAGAAAATTGAGGATATTATACCGCTAATTTCCTATAAGTTGCATCCTTATCAGGAGCCAGTGGCTAGAGAAGATTAGTATAACTATAATTACAAGAAGTATTCTATAATGTGAAAAATGAAGCGAGGCTATTCTGATGAAAAAACTTTTGCCCTTTATAGTGGGTATATTTATACTTCTATCGCTCTCAACCGTGTGCTACGCAGGTTCAATACCAGAAGACCTGCTCAATGACGACTCTGCCCAGGTATACTTCGGCGAGGTGAAAAACGTCGACGGTGATAGCATTAGCGTAATTCAGCGAAAAAATATAAAGGGAGAATTTACCCAAGATAGGGAGCTTATATATAAGGAATTTACATTCACTAATTCTCCGGAAATCGGAGCAACGTACCTTTGTGGATATTTTGATGAAAATAACCCCTTTTATGTGTGGGACGTAACAAGTTTGGATACAAAAACTTTGACAATCAAAAATACCGATGACTTGTCAAGGAGAATGCAGGAATATATAAATGCCGGCAAGTTTGAAGAAAAAGAGAAAGAAAGACTGGAAAGCTCAAATGCCAAAAATAATGTGGCATCCAATGAGTCCACAACAACAATAATTGATGACAACCCAGACCAGACGCAAAATACCAGCGACACGGGAAATAGTTACCGGATAATCCTGATTTTATGTGCAGCCGTTCTGATAGGAATAATATTTTTTGTGAGGACTAAAAGAAAGAAATAGACAATCTTAGTAAAGCCAAAATACAGGGTGTTGGCAGCTGAAATCTTGAGTGATCATAAGCTCCAACACCCTAATTTATGTTATATCCGTAAGATAA
>DHCD01000087.1:0-1109 GCA_002398105.1 Syntrophomonas sp. UBA4911 | reverse complement strand
AGACGTATTTGTCGAGATCAGCGTCCGTTATGGGGAGGCAATAGGCCCAGTTCACGTTGGGGCGCGTGGTTTGGATATTGGAATATGGCGGAAAATCCCAATAATCCGAATCAATTATATAAAACTCCACGTGTTTTCCGAAAGCAGGAAAAACATCAAGACTATAGGTTTTATACGCGTAGAAATCCACAGACATCAGGTACAATTCATAGGTTGGATAGGTTTGCATATCAACATCCAACGGCGATGTATTTTCGGGATAAAGTACCGGCATGCTTCCCAAAATCACGCCGCCGCCGTAGGGAGCATTATAGCGGTTCCATTTCCACCCCTGTCCGCTTAAAAAAGCTTCAGGGAATACCCCAAATGAGGGGATATCCTGATAAATACTGTTCAGTTCGGCCGGGCTCATAATTCTCCAGTTTTGACTGCTGAAATAATCTGCAGTTACGGTTGCCAGACTTAATGCCGACTGTACAATCTGCAACGGGGCGGCGATACTTTTGCTGTTATTTTTATTATTGATGCCGGTATAAATCACTAATTTCTGCTGTTTGTCAATAAAAAAACGGTCCGGTACCGGCTGTTTCAGCTTGCCCTCCTGCTCGTCCGCATTGCTGTTAAAGGTGGCAATGGCCCGGTCGATGCCGGAAGTATCCGTTCCGCCTTCGCCGATGGCGTGGTAATATTTCACCATCAGCTCCAGCACCCAGACCTGGACCTGGGTGAAATAGTCCAGCATGGTCCGCATCGCGGCGTAGTCGTTATCGCTGATGTAACGGTGGCGGCCGTACGTGATCTGGTACCAGACATCCAGCAGGGCGGTCTGACTGTTCCGGCCCATCAGCTCGTTATAAATATTTTCCTGATTATAGACCAGGTCTAATTCAATTTTGTTGATCAAGGCCTGGCGCCTTCTGTCGCGTTCGGCGTCGCTCATGGTATGGGTGGCCAGGTCGACCATTTCGTCCCGCATACCTTCGATGGCGGTCAAATAGTCGTTCATGACGCTCATCCGGTTATCATAACTGGCCTTATAGCTTTGGGTGATCAGTACTCTTTCAAGTTCTTTCATCTGGTTTTGCAGGGCGATAATCTCATTCTGGATC
>DHCD01000043.1 GCA_002398105.1 Syntrophomonas sp. UBA4911 | reverse complement strand
AGCAGAGCAACCACCAAAATAAAAGCCGCTAGGGCAACCGCAAGGCCATTTTTCAGATAAACTATAGAGATGTTCAGCAGAATCCAGAAGGTCAGCAGGGCCAAGGCGGAAAGCGTAGCCGCCATAGTATTGACGCGCTCTTCCGTCCGGGCACATGCCTTATTGATCTCCGTGTTATCGCTCAGAGCCGGTGCATGACGGTTTCTCATTTGATAATATAAATAAATCGGACCCAGCTGGCACAAGGGCCCAATCAAACTAAAGCCGATCGGGTAAAAGGCTTGGGATTCCGGATATAGCATCAGAAAAACCGCCGGGCCGAAGCTCAGGCCTAAAAACAGCCAGCTCCAAACAGCCGAAAAGCTTGAGCGGCCTTTCTCTTTGGCAACATTCAAGTCAACCGCTACCACTCTTTTGCGGGGGTAAGTCCATGCTTTTTCCTTTTTCAGCGCCAGCAGCTTCTGCTGGTAACGGTGAATAATAAACCAATTGGCAAAAAAATTGACCATAACCAGAACCACCATGTAGAACTCCGCATATGCTCCGAACATCTGCGCCAGCATCAGCAGGCTGAGCCCTATAGATAGCAGCAATACCGCATAACACGCTTTTTGGAATCGCTTAACAATTTCCTCTACTTCGGGAAATTGGGCGTGTTCCGGCGACAGGGTCACGCCTAAAATCTGATTATCGTAATGATTCTTATAGAATAACCCGGATACCGCCATTATTCCGAAAACCAGCCATAATATAAGAAGCAGTGATTGCAGCATGGAATCCCTCCTTATTCGTAAACCGAATCAATAAGATTTAAGATATGCATTTTCACATCCTGCCTGGAAGCGCCTTTCATACGGGCTTCTGCGATTAAAAGCTCCGCCCGCTGGTCAAAATCCGGGTCAAAGGCATTCCCCTTCATTCCGAGATTGCTGATTTTGGCCCCGTGCCTGCGGTCGATCAGAATAATCCCTTCTTCTTTCAAAAGCGCATAGGCTTTGTTTACAGTCATTGGATTCACCCCAATATCATTGGCCAGTTGGCGCACGGTGGGGAGCGAATCGCCTGCCTTAATATTACCTTTGGCGACTCCAAATACAATTTGATTGCGGATTTGCTGATAAATGGGGATGTCGCTGGTCATATCTATCTTCAGGATCATAGAGCCACTCCCTTTTGTATCATTTATTATAATACAAACAATACTTATTGTCAATTTGTCAATCTGGATGTGAGACAAGACGATTCGGGAGGAAGAAATGGCCGATTGCGAATGTATTCTCTGCGGTACCTGCGGGGATAACTGTCCGCAAGGGGCAATAGAGTATGGCGTTCGTAAATCCCGCAATTGAAAATGAGGATTTAAGGCAGGAATAACAGGAGAACCCCCTTGGCATCGCCCTTCTTAATCGGTATCAGACGCTTTCTTAATAGCACTGCCGCCCATACTCAAATACACGCCCAGCAGGATAAGAACTCCTCCGGCGAAGAAATAGCCGGTTATCTGTTCTTTCAGCACCAGCCAGCTCAGCAATACGCCCACCAATGGCTGGAAAAAGAAAAACAGACCCGCTTGATGAGCCGGCACAAGCGAAAGTCCTTTATTCCAGCTAAAAAACGCCAGGGCGGTGGAGATAAAGGATACGTAAAGAACTCCCCCCAGAATGGAGGGGCGCAGCAAAGCCGCCCAATTCCACTCATGAGCTTCAATAAATACGAAAGGCAATGATAGTATGGCGGCGATTAAAATACCGCAGGTGGTTACCTGCAAAGCGGAAAAACTGGTTGCAGCCTTGCGGGCCAGGGCGGAGTAGTAGCCCCAGAAAAGAGCGGCCAGCACCAGCACCATATTTCCCAGGTTGCCGGCCGTGTGGAGACTGCTTCTGTCCGGATTGAGAACCAGTATTACTCCGAACAATGCCAGTAATGTAGCGGCTGCTTGCTTTCCCGTCATCTTTTCCTTGAGCATGATAATAGCGAACAGCGAAAGAAATACCGGCGACAAAGTGGTTATAAGGGCTCCCATGTGGGCGGAAGAAAGCTTCGTTCCGATAAATTGCGCCGCAATGGAGAAAAAATACCCGAACAGACCGATCTGCAGGAGCAGCCAGCGTTGCCGGCCGGGAAAGACGGGCTGTTTTTCTTTCCGGCATAAAGCCAGCAATAGGGTTAAGGCCAGTAAATATCGTATAAATAAAAAAGTTAACGGGGGGATGACGTCCAAGGTATATTTGCTCACCACGTACATTCCGCCCCAGATGCTGGCTGCCAGGGTAAGATGCAAGCCTCCCTTAACTGTCGCGCTCAAACAGCTTCATTCCTCTCTTTGGCTCATACCAATACAGATACATTCAATTATAGCTTAAACTGATTCGAATATCTTTAAAGCAACTTTTACTGCCAGGCTTTATGGCCGGGCATAATTGGGCTCGCTTAGGTTGTTATGCCCGGGATACGGGTTGTTGACAGTACCCCATTTCCAGGATATTCTTGGAAAGAGGGTGTGCTTTTTGCAGCCTCATTCTCATCCCTGTCAGATCAGTACTGGCATTGATGGAGTCATCCCGGAGGGGGAATCGTAAATATGGCCAACAATCCGGAGTTCGGAGATGATTCACTCTGGCTTTTAGCAATAAAAAAATATTATCCGAGAATCGTTAACTACATATATTTTTTAACTGAAGACCGATTTTTGGCCGAAGACATTGCTCAGGAAACCTTTGCCCGGGGCATGGAAAAATTCCACCAGCTTAAAAATCCGGATAAGTTTTTTCCCTGGCTGCTCTCTATAGCCGTAAATATCGGCCGCAGCCAACTTAAACGGAATCGGCGCACCGTACCAGCCTCCGGTATGGAATTTTATATTTCCAGGTTACCGGTTGATGATTCTGCTGCAGAATTACTGGAAAGAAAAGAAACAACGGAGCTGGTGTTGAAAGCCATCCGCCAGCTGTCCCGCCAGGAGCAGCAGGTAACCATTATGCGTTATTATTTAGATATGAAGGAAAAGGATATTGCCTTTGCCCTGGGGGTAAGTGTCGGAACGGTAAAAAAACAATTATCCAGAGCGCGTTCCCGGTTACATGATGATCTTCAGCAGTTGTCTGAAAGCGCAGGTGATGAAAATGCCCAAGGATAAATTGGATGACTTTTTAAGCAGTTCACTGAAAGCCGCCGAAATTAAAGTCGACACCCCTATAAATGAACTGGAACAGATGATTGCCGAAAA
>DHCD01000053.1 GCA_002398105.1 Syntrophomonas sp. UBA4911 | reverse complement strand
TTCGACTTTATTTTACAATTACTTAATAGTTTAGTCAAGACTATTAAGTAAATTATTTGAGTAATAGAGATGATGATCTTAGAAACATTTCTTGACCATAGAAATTAGGGCTATTTTATCGGGCCTGACTTTTTTGGGGTGTGATATCCAATCCAGCTGATAGCTCGTCTATCTCCCCCAAAGATTGGCGGGTGTGCAGGTATCTTAAGAATTTGTGCAATTCCAATATAGATTCCTGGTCCAATCCCTTCATTAATTCCTTAATCTCATTTTCACCTTTTCTATTCTCTTCCGAGTGTAAAAGTATTTGTCCTTTTTCATCAATGTTGATCTGGTTGAGGATAATCATCAGTGCTTCCGGATGATCGGTCTGTTCAACAATTTTTTTGATATTATCAGGAATGGGCTGGGGAAAATCCGTAAGCCCTACCAGATAATCAAGTGTTACCCCAAAAAATTCCGCCAAAGCCACAAGGGTATCAAGAGCGGGCAA
Source organism: Syntrophomonas sp. UBA4911 (assembly GCA_002398105.1). Lineage (GTDB taxonomy): Bacteria > Bacillota > Syntrophomonadia > Syntrophomonadales > Syntrophomonadaceae > UBA4844. The sequence goes on along the minus strand of DHCD01000053.1, from coordinate 19,041 downwards.
AGAGCTACCTTTTTCAAATTGGGTAATTGCACCATGACTTTTCAAGCCAACTGCGTTAGCCAGGCTTCGCGTTGACACTGCTTTCGTTCGTCTAAGTTCTTTTAATCTTTCTGCAAATTTCTTTTTATTCAGCATAATTCTCCTTGACGTATAGTAATGCTAACCGTATAATTCAAAGAAAGTATAATACAACTGTCCATTCGGTTATTTAATCTCGAATTAGTGTCACTAATTCGTCGAATCTGTTGGTCAAGTTAGTATTTACTATTGTTATTAGGAGCTAGATATGCCGCCACCATAATAGTTCATCGCTCTATGAAGAGCGTGCAATATCAGGAGCAAAATCCAGCAGATTCAGGGCAGAAATAATCTACCACTACGTGGTTAACCTAAATATATATGAGCGAGTTACCCAGCAACCATTTTTCTGGATTTAGCCAGTACTAAACTATTAATTTGTTTTCCCTGCCTCCAGAGGAGTAATCCCTTCATCCATCATATAATCGGGATTTGAGCAGAGGAATCAATCATTAAAGCCATATTAACAATTTCCACTACAATGTGCAAATACACGCGGGTCGCGGGTTAGCTTAATTGCCGACTTTCCTAAAGCTACTCGGCTCAGGCAGTTAAAGATAACTGTCTGAGTTTCGGTATCTTATCAATAAGGAGGGAGTTCTTTCACAGTATCTATAGAGCCCCATATTACTAGTACTCGCATACTTTAACGGCGCTCTGCTAAATACTTCCCTGACTGCATCATATATCTTTAAAATAAGGGAGGGGCTTATGAATAACACCGTGCATTATTTAAAAATGGTAAGGGATTTTCACTATGATACCTATTTACACAGCATTAGGGTTGCGGCACTAGCCGATAAGATTGGCGAAAAAATCGCCCTGAACTCTCATGAACTGAAGCAATTGACGCTGTCAGCATTATTGCATGATATTGGCAAGATAAATCTATCTAAGGCAATTTTAAACAAACCAGGAAAGTTAGAGCCGGAAGAGTGGAACCAAGTAAAAGAGCATCCACGTTATGCGGTTGAGATGTTGCGCCATGATAATCAGATGCTATCGCAAGATATATTAAACGGTATATATAGTCACCACGAGTTTTTTAATGGGAAAGGCTATCCTCAAGGTCTTAAGCAGGAAGATATTAATGTTTTTGCCCGGGTGATAGCCATAGCCGATGCCATAGACGCCATGAGCACCAAACGTTTATACCGTCCCTGCGAGCTTAGCTTTGAGGAGGCTATACAAGAAGTTTTAAACTGTGCCGGAGTACAGTTTGATCCCTATATATGCCGTAAAATATCAGGTCTAGCTCAAGAAAATTACACTCCCATTTTTTAAGGGACAAACATAAGACCGGCAATGGTAGAGCAGCATCAGTAATGTTTAATATCACTGTTGCATTGATTATCAATAAATGTCTTTTTCAGCCAGCGGAGGGTTATATCTTCTCTTTCCATAACACTTTTGCTAAAGCGGTGGTCAGCACCTGCAATGATATGTAATTCCGCCTGCCGGCAATTTTGATACAAACAGACAGCATTGTCCGGTGCAACCACTTCATCTGCGGTTCCGTGTATTATGAGAACTGGTTGGGATACCATTTTTTTAGCGTAATTAATCATATCATGGTTGGCAAAATCTTCAATAAGATTAGATTTGAGCTTAAAGCAACCCCGCTCATCCTTAACTTCAATAGCCGCACCAGATCCCAGCTGGTCAAATTGATTCGCTATGCCGGCAAAAGTTTCATTAAGCTTTACCGGGGTGGACCAGAATATGTAACCGGCCACCCTGTCATCCGGCTTTCCGGCAGTTGCCAATACTGTACTCCCACCGAAGCTGCGGCCCAACAGTATGATGGGCTTATGATAGCGCCGGTCTGCATAATCAATAACCTGTAGCAAGTCATGGAGCTGCTGAGTAAGAGTGATGGCGGCAAAATCTCCACTGCTGGCGCCACTGCCGGCAAAATCAAAGGCCAGTACGCCCAGACCTAGTTGGTTGACCCTCTGGGCCCAGTCGAAAATCCTGCCACCATTTTCTTTGGCCCCGCGGAAACCATGACATACTATCAGGACATAGCCGCAGCCATTTCCCGGCATTAATTCATAGGCGGCAAGTTTTTCTTGCCCTCTTCCTGGAATGCTTATCCCGTTCAACTGCACCCTCCTGAAATCACATTGGTTTTTTGGGCTTCCGCTGTTCATCGGATTCATAACGTATCCGGTGACTGCAAATATCACAGATAAAAGTCGGAGCTTTCTCCTGGGCTGCCAGTTTAGGGTAATCCTTGTGGTCTTCACCAACGTCCAAAATCTTACCGCACATCAAACACCTGGCTTGAATCTTATTCATTCTCAAAACTCTCCCTCTATAAATAGCCCTCAGGGCCGAAAGTTACAACTTGCCTTACGGTTTTTGACGCAGATTCAGGGAATTACCGGGAAGAACGCGGGAAATATTTTTCGCGAAATCCGCGTTGATATCCGGGTCTATTTCCTTAACTCTCCATGGACCGCAAGCCCGCAGCCAGCAATAAAAATAGTAGGTAGAAACCTTGGATTATTTATAGCGTGGAGTTTGGATGCATAAATATTTCGTCGCCAAGACTCCTACATATTTATGCATCCAAACAGAGTTATTATACTTCCAATCTGCACCCTTAACTGGGAGTATGATGAACATCAGTTGTTCCCCGTAGGGGGCTCTGCATCTATTTTTCTATTGCTGCCGGGATCATACTTTGAAATAGGAAACAGCCTCCTGTAAATCTCCGACAATGACATTCAGTTTATCCAGAGAAGCATTGATTTCTTCAATACCGGCCATCTGCTCCTGGGCAAACTGGCTGATATCTTCAGCTATGCGGAAATTATTTTCCGCAGCATCAGTCGTCTTTTCAATTGACTCAATAGCCGTTTCGGCACTGGCCGCCATTTCCTGACTGGCAGCGGACATTTCCTGGATCTGTTCATTGACCGTGGTAACTGCCTGAATAATGTGTTCAAAAGCTTCCCCGGCACTGGCCACCACTTCTGTTCCATTGGCAACCTCTCTGGTGCCATCCTGCATAGCACTTACAGCCCGGTTGGCTTCCCCCTGAATTTCCTTAATCAGGTCCGCTATGCGCTTGGCCGCCTCACCAGACTCCTCCGCCAGTTTGCGGACTTCTTCAGCCACCACGGCAAATCCTTTACCCTGCTCACCCGCCCGGGCTGCTTCTATAGCTGCATTAAGAGCCAGCAGATTGGTTTGGGTGGCGATATTGGTAATGAGATCTACGATTTGACCGATTTCCTGAGATTTAGTACCGAGATCTACCACAATGGCCGCAGTAGAATTGACCGTTTGACTGATGACATTTATTTGTTTAATGGCCTTCTCAATCTGCTGTTCTCCCTCCTGCGCCTGTGAAGTAGCCGAAATGGCTGACCCTGAAACTTCTTGAGCATTTTCTGCTACCTGCTGGATAGCGGCAGACATTTCCCCGATTGCAGCCTTGGAACGGCTGGTCAGCTCAGCCTGCATAGCAGCGCTTGCTCTCATTTCATTAGCCCGGGAGCTCATATTTTCCATGGTGGAGGCACTCATTTCCGAATTCTTTAACAACTGGGAACTGGAGTGGCTTACATTCCTGATAAGATCGTCGGTCTTTTTAATCAGTTCCGACATTTTATCCAACATAAGGTTTACCATTTGGGCCAGTTGCCCCGGCTCATCATGGGCCCGGGCAGGAACATGCTGGGTAAGATCACCCTCACTGGTCTTTTCCACCGCCTCCCGGATACGCCGTAAAGGCATATAAACGGTATAAGCTATGAGGAACGCCACCAGGAAGCCGACCAGAATACCTATGGCAGAGTAAATAATCATACTGGAACGGAAGTGCTGCACCAGATTATCGTATGGAGTAGCCGGTACTCCCACATACCATATGCCGATTATTTCCCCCTCTTTATTCTTAATCGGCTTATAGGCGGTTTCATTCCAGGTGCCGACTACTTCGGCCCGGCCTATGTAGGTTTCTCCATTTTTACATACGGCCTGCTTAACTATATCAGATACTTGGGTTCCGACTTGCCTTTCCCCGTCTTTCATAACATTGGTGCATATCCGGGTGTCGCCTTTAAATATAGTTACTGTATCCCCGGTCAGCTTACCTATCTCATCAACCACCCGGTAGTTTTCTTCCATCAATACTCCGCCTTTGTATAAAAGGCCGTTTTTTATCTCCCAGTCCCCCGGATAATTCATGTCGACAATATGTTCACCGGTGGCCAGGTCGGATTTTAATTTTTCCTGGGCGGTAAAGGTGATTTTCTCCTGCATTACATGAGTAGCATAAATTCCCATGAGCCCTGTAACTGCAGCCAGTATTAGTGTGAAAGCTAAAATTAAGCGTACTTGTACCGAAGTTTTGCGCAGTACAATTTCTAATCGGCTCAGCAAAACCTTCATCCCCTTTCCCTTCTCCTAAAAAAACACCAGCACCACAGGATGGTGCTGTCTTTAATCCCCCCTGTTGTTATCCCCCTCACCCTCGGGTAAGATCTTGATATACAGTACCCGCTGATAATTGAATGCCCCTATTATGTTGCCCCGGGCATCATAGAAATTATTGGTGGATGCCCCGCCCACATAGATGCGGGCATCGCTTTCCAGCCCCAGGTCTTTGAGATAGGTGACCAATTTTTGCTCATCGGTAAAAACAATCTCAACTCTTACAAATTTATCTTTCTCCTGGCTGGAATTGAGGAGGTTACGGGCATTTACATCACATCCGCTTAAGCTCACAACCGCGATTAACAGGAGGCAGGCTAAAAAAATTCGCTTTCTTTTCATTTTCCCCTCCTCCTTCCAACCCTTTGCCGGTCCTGGTTCACATGGACACCAGGCCTAATCTTATTGCTGACCCTTCTAAAACTCCATTCACTCAGTCTTTGATTAACCAGATAATGTACGCTATCTGCTGTAAACCTCTCGCCTTCACCTCTCTTCCCTGCCGGTTTACCAGTCAAAATCTCCATTCCCTCATCAATGTGCTCCACTGCCCAGACATTGAACAGTTTGCTTTTTACCGCTTCCACCACTTCCGGTTCCAGCATCAACTGTTCAACATTCTGCCTGGGAATAATTACCCCCTGTTTTCCGTTGAGCCCCTTGGCCTTACACACCCTGAAGAATCCTTCTATCTTCTGGTTAACCCCACCGACCGCTTGTATCTCCCCGTTCTGATTAACCGATCCGGTTACGGCTATTCCCTGGTATATGGGTATTCCTGCCAAGCTGCTTAATAATGAATATAATTCTGCACTGGAAGCACTATCTCCTTCAATTCCCTGATAACTTTGCTCAAAGGTAAGACTGGCTGAAAGTGATAAGGGTTTATCCTGAGCATACTGGGCTCCCATATAGCCGTTAAGAGTTAAAACCCCTTTGCTGTGTATGCTGCCGCTCATCAATATCTCCCTTTCGATATTAACCAGTCCCTTTTCTCCCATAAAAGTCTTGGCCGTTATCCGCACCGGCCGCCCAAAAATATGGTCCCCTATCTCGTAAACTGCCAGACCGTTTATCTCTCCTACCTGCCAACCCTCCACATTGATCAATAATATATTCCGGCGCATGAGTTCCAAAGACCGTTCCTCCAACATGGAAGCACGGTACTTCTTTTCCTCAATGGCCTGCAGCACATGTTTATCATTGACCAGCTCCGCCCGGTCGCATCCCGCCCAGCTGTTAGCCTCATATATTATCTCCACCAGCCGGTTAAACAGGGTGGTCAATTTATTGCGGTCATCGGCCATGCGGCTGCCGTAGTCCACTACCCGGGCTACGGCAGCCGGGGTAAAATGCCTCAGTTTTTCATTTTCGCATACCGAGCTGATCAGGCGGGCATAGTCGCTTACGTGCCTGCGGCTGCGCTCCATTTCCACATCGAAATCGGCCTTTATCTTAAACAGTTTTTGAAACTCTTCGTCCTGGGCATAAAGCAGATAATAGTATATGGGCTCACCAATGAGTATAACCTTGATGTCAGCCGGTATGGATTCAGGTTCCAGGGTCTCGGTATTGCTGATGCCCATTAAACGTCCCATGCTTTCTATGTTTATTTCTTGATTTTTGAGTACCCTTTTCAGACTGTCCCATACATAATAGTTCCTGATAACATCGTAGACATGTAATACCAGATAACCTCCGTTGGCCCGATGTACTGCCCCGGCCTTGATTTTGGTGAAATCGGTGGCCAGAATACCGAATTCTCCCTCGTATTCAATCTTGCCCAACAGGTTGGAATAGCTGGGGTTGTTCTCGAATACTACCGGGGCGTGCTTAAGAGATGAATTATCCACCACCAGGTTGACCTGGTAGCGCCGTTCGATACTGCGGCGGCTCACATGCCGGAAGAGGTTAAAGGTGGAATTTTCCTCCTGCTTGGTAAACAGTTCCAGATTGTCCAGCAAATCTCCCTGCATATCCCCCAGATAACTCAGTACGTCATCCAATCTGCGGTATTTTTTTAACAGCTTTTCAAAGTAAGGGGAAATAACCGCTTGGGCGGTTTCCTGTTCCAGCTCCTTGATGCGGCCTTTTACGTCTTTCTCCAGATCCCGATACTTCCGAAATGCTTCATTTAATTTTTCCTGCACCACCGAACTGCGCTTCATCAATTGTTCCCGTTCCTCTTCCGTCATAGCCATATATTCTTCCTGGCTCAGAGCTTCCCCATCTTTTAAAGGGACGCTGTTGATTCCGTTCTGGTTGCGGGATATGGTAAACCCGAATTGTCGAGCCTCTTCGTCCAAGCGCACATACATGCGGTTAGTTTCCTCCACAAATCCGGTTATGATCTGATTTTTCTTGAATTCAAAGTCCTCGCCCTCAAAAGCCTGAGTTATATGGCTGACGGCATTCTCAACCTGAGTCTCCACATCCTTTTTAAACTCTTGGCCCTTCCCGGCCGGTAGTTTTAAAGCCTGAGGAGAATCCGCCTTTTTGAAATTATGGACATAACACCAATCCGGAGGGACCGGCTCCCGGGCGGCTTTTCTTAAAAGCATCTCCCGGGCCAGAGTAGTCTTACCAGTTCCAAATACCCCCGCCAGATAGATGTTATAGCCCGGGTTATCTATATTCAAACCAAAGTCCAGGGAACGTACCGCCCGATCCTGTCCGATAATGCCCTTCAACGGTTTAACCTCAGCCGTACTGGCAAATTTAAATATGGCAGGGCTGCACTTCTTACTAAGCTCCTTGGCTTTAACCCGGTATTTATCAATATTCAAAATTGCACCTCCGCTTAAAATTCTTGAATTAAAGTAGGCATTGGGATGTGATGCTCGTTTAAAACTCAAATCTCATACCGGTCTCTCCCTTGCTGACCCGCTTCCCCAGTGCCTGATAGAGCTGGGAGGCAGCGTAGAATCCGGTACAATGAGAAACGATTATTCTGGAGATGGTGAGGGATTGCAGTGCGGTAATAGTTTTCTCCATTCTTTCCCGGGATGCATTCATCAGATGGGTCCCGCCGATAAAGGCCAGAACCTGTCGCCGGTTAGTCTTACGGCAGGCATGCTCAATAATATTGACTATTCCCGAGTGGGCGCAACCGCTGACAATTATAAGCCCATCCGGATGATCAATTATGAGGGCGCTATCATCAACCAGGGGATCATCCTGCAATTTCCCGTCAATTACCATCTTAAAGTTACCCCCGGTATCCTCGAAGCTATTGTTGCGCGGTACTGCCCCACTCAAGTAAATAGCGGGAGCAATGGAGCCGAAATCGTCCTGCCAGTGGAATATGCCTCCTGCAGCCGCCAGTTCTTCCCGGCTGAAACCGCAGCCGATATCGCGGTAATCGCCTCCCCGCATAGGCAAAGGACGATGAGCGAATATGCCGGAATGAGCATAAACCGGCCGCGGCCCGTATTGCTTAAGATAGTTTATCAGTCCTCCGGTATGGTCAAAATGACCATGGCTGATAACTACAGCATCAACCGCCCCCAGATCAATACCCATAGCTTTAGCATTTTTAAATAAGGCTTCAGCGCTTCCGGTATCAAAGAGAATTCTATAATTATCTACTTCAATCAGTGCTGCAAAACCGTACTCTCCTATAAGCGAGGGTATCGGGGCAGTATTTTCAGCCAGAATAGTAACAGCAGTTTTCATATTTCCCCCCCCCATTTCATTCCCCTTAAAATCACTTCAGATAATATTATTTTAATATACTGCTCGAATCTATTCCTGCTATATCTATTACATTCCTGCAAAATTATATAAAACGGCCATGGTTATTATGCCCGCCAGCAAGGTATAAAAAAGACTGCGATATTTCACGGCTATGATGAAGGTAGGAATTGCGGCCCAAATATAGAGATTATTAGGTCTGAAGTCGATATAGCCCTGGGGGGCCAAAACGCTTAATACAGCCAGGCCTCCCAGTACTGCCGGAGCAACAAAGGCCAACCATTTCCGCAGCAGACGGGGAAATTCCCAGCGGGATAACAAGGCTACCGGCAGTATGCGGGGCAACAGGCTTACGACTGATACTCCGCATATCATTAATAAAATATCAGCGTCGCTCATCTATTAACACCCCCAGAGTTGCCGCCAATACCGTGGCTACGATTATATTGGAAAGGTTGGCCATGGATGCCGGAATAATATAACCCAGCAGCAGGCAAAAAACAGCGCTGATGCCGGCTACCAGCGCATCATTACGGTTGCCTACCACAAAAACCAGCAGACATATATACATAGCCGGCAGGGCAAAGTTCAGGCCTATCCGGTCGGTATTGGTAATAAGGGTGCCAAGCAGGGCGCCGGCCAGGCTGCTGCCTATCCAACCAATATGAGCAGTGATATTAAGTCCGGCCATGTATGCTGCCGTAGCGCTGTGATTCTGATAGCGGGTCATGGCTACCGCATAGGTTTCATCAGTTAAACCATAGGACAGGAGCGTAGCCAGAGCAGGCGGCACATTTTTCAGATGAGGCACCATGGAAGTGGAGAACAGAAAATAGCGCAGATTAACCAGCAGGTTGGCGGTAATAATGGTAAAAACTGCTCCCCCGGCCTGCATAACACCAATAGCAATATATTGTCCCGCCCCGGTAAAACACAGCAGAGACATTAGACCCGCCTGGGTAACGGTCATGCCTACTTGATTTGCCAGTACGCCAAAGGCGAATCCCAGAGGTAAATAACCCAAGACTATAGGAAAGGCATCTTTTATGCCGATAAAAAGCTCTTCATTTTTAATCATTTACCTATATTTCCTAGCTACAAATTAAAAAGATTTTAGCACTTTTTGCATTATTAAGGAAGTTAAAAAAAGTCAGGAATCCCCCTCTCATATCTTGATAAGTTTTTCTACCATCTTTCCTGCTCCCCGTCGTCGCTTTCTTCCCCTTCATCAGACTTGAGCATCCATTCCATATCTCGCCAATGATAATAACAAATATCTTCCGGTTCAGTACCGCGGTAAAAAGCCATTTCAATAGTTCTGGGGCAGGCCTCGGTAGCAATAAGACCGCTGTCCAGGCAGATATTGCTTATATTTATACCGGCCGGCCGTTCAAAATCTTCGTCCGCTGCGCCTACCGCTGCTTCTCCCATAAAGCTTGCCCATATGGGACCTGCTACCACTCCTCCGGGCAGATTTACATTCTGGTTCAGGTCATAACCCACCCAGACCGCACATGACAGGCGGGGAGTGAAACCAACAAACCAGGCGTCCTGATAATCATCCGTAGTTCCGGTTTTGCCGGCAGAAATCCGCCCTACCGTCTGTTTCAGGTGCGAACCGGTCCCTCCCGGTTCCATTACCCCCTTGAGCATATCACATATAACATAAGCATTTCGGGCATCTATAGCCGTTTTCGGCTCTATTCGGTTTTCCTCCAGAACCTGGCCCTTTTTATCCGTAACTTTGCGTATAAAGATAGGTCGATTATATAGGCCCTGGTTGGCAAAAACCGCATAAGCCGCCGCCATCTCCAGGGGCTTAACCGCTACCGGACCCAGGGGCAGGGATAAAACCGGACTGATATCAGGAAAGCCGAATTTTTTTATATGTTGGGCGGTATTTTTAGGCTTCAGTATATTATTGACCTGTACCGCTACCACATTGTCAGACCGCATCACTGCCTCTTTTAAAGTGAAAGGGCGCCAATGATAGGGCTCATCGCCATAATCAGTGGGGCGGTAGACGCTGCCGTCGGCTAGTTTATAAGCAACCTTTTCACACATTATAGTATCAGCCGCAGTGAATCCCCAATCAATGGCCAGGGAGTACATAAAAGGTTTAAAAGTTGAGCCGGGTTGGCGCAGGGAATAGACCCGGTTATAGGTAGACAGGTTATAATCTCTTCCCCCGACCATAGCTCTTATTCCTCCGTCTTGTACATCCAACGCTACCAGCGCCACCTGCAGATTCTCGTCTTTATCCTGCAATCCTTGGGCTACGGCCTGGTTGGCAGCCCTCTGCATGTTTAAGTCAAGGGTGGTCGCTACCCTCAATCCCCCCTGATAAACCATGCGTTCTCCATACTTGTCTATCAGATAGTCTTTAACCACAGCAATAAAATAAGGGGCGTCGCCGGCTACATAAGCGTTGCGGCCATAAACCAGTTTTTCCTGCAGGGCTGCCCGTTTCTCTCTTTCATTTATCATCTCCTCTTCCACCATGCGCCTCAATACTATTGCCTGCCGTTTTTTAGCAATGTCCGGGTGATAATAGGGGTCATAGCTGCCGGGAGCATTCGGCAGCCCTGCCAGCAGCGCACATTGAGCCAGGCTCAATTCACTGGCACTGCGGGCAAAAAAGGTGCGGGCAGCCACTTCTACTCCGTAAGCTCCCTGGCCGAAGTAAATGGTATTGCAGTACAGGGCCAGGATCTCGTCTTTGCTGTATTTTCGTTCCAGTTGAATGGCATAGAATAATTCCCTTATCTTGCGGGAAAAAGTCTTCTCATTGCTGAGAAACAAATTTTTCGCAGTTTGCTGGGTTATGGTGCTTCCTCCGGCTACAACCTTTCCCTGTTTGATGTTGGTAAACACCGCCCGGGCAATCCCGCTCAGATCAACTCCATGATGACGATAGAAATTTTTATCTTCCACGGCAATAATGGCATTAACGAAATCCTGAGGTATCTCCTCCGGGGTTAAGTTGATCTGGTTCTCCCGGGTAAGGCCATTTATTACCTCGCCATTCACATCCATTACGATTGATGCCTCCGGCAGGTCGACCTCAGGAAGACTCCAGGTAAAGCCGCAACCGCCAAGCAGCGAAACCATAATTAACAGACCGCAGATTTTGTTACGCATACCATACCCCCTAATGCCTAAATTACCCATTTATTTGATAATTAGTCATATTTTCAGGGCTGATTTAGGGAAAAATACTTTTATTAAGCTTATTAAACCAGGGTTGACACCATCTGCTGATAAAAGGTATAAAATAAAAGGATTCATTTTTATTTAAAGAAAGGCGGTGGTGAAATGGAACCTATACCACGATCGTCATATTGGTCTTCATCAATTAACATCGACAAATTAATAAGGAGGGTAACATTGCACCGCCAAAGCATCTGTTAGCCCTCCAGCGAAACGGAGGGATGAGCGTGATCAAGACCTACTTCTATGATAAAGATCAGGACGCCATGTTTCATGACGTTGATCTTTCCCAAAAAGACAGTCTGCTGAGCAATCCCAACAGTTTATTATGGATAGACTTATATGACTGTTCTGCCCATGAACTGAATTACATCGGCGACCTTTTCGATTTCCATCCTTTGGCTCTGGAAGACTGTTTGCAACTGAATCCCCGGGCCAAGGTTGACCGTTATGACGACTACAATTTCTTCGTTTTTCATGCTCTGCGTTATTTTGAAGAGGCCGAGGAAGAGGATGAGATAAGCAGCATTGAACTGGATGTATTCATGGGTAATAATTATATTGTCACTATCCATCCGGTGGCCCTGGCGGCAGTGGGAAAAGTCGCCCGCATATCCTTAAAGGATACGGAATCAAGCAGCCGGGGGCCAGAGCACCTGTTATACCAGATTGTAGACAACATAGTGGACGACTGTTTTCCGATTATATCCAGACTGGGTGAAAGGCTGGACGACCTGGAAGATGATATATTCTTAATCCGCGGCCGGAAGATAACGGAAGAAATTCTGGCTTTAAAAAGAACCCTGATTCTGCTGCGCAAGGTATTGATACCCCAGAGAAGGATCTTCGGCAATATTAACGGGCATTATTCATTCCTGGTCAACGAAGATAATGTTCCTTATTTTCTTGACCTGGTCGACCATCTGGATAATATACTGGACACGGCCAACACTTACCGGGATTTGCTGAATAGTACGACCGAGACTTATTATTCCATTATAAACGGCAGAACCAGTGAAATTATAACCGTGCTCACTATCATATCCATAATCATGATGCCGCTTACGGTAATAACCGGTTTTTTCGGTATGAATGTGACGATCCCGGGCAGTGAAAATCCCCTTTATATGTGGTATATATTGATGGGAATGGCAGCTCTGGTGATAGGCATGCTGGCCTTTTTCAGCTGGCGCAACTGGCTCTAAAATGCCAAAAGCGCCTTTGAGCTTTTAGCCTCAAAGGCGCTTTGCTTATCCTAGGAGTACTTAATGCAAATGTTGCTTATGAGCCGGGCCACATCATTGACATAATCTTCTGCCATTTCAATATGCTCGTAGACTTCCCGCCATTTGATTATGGCTACCGGATCCTTTTCGTTATCAAAAAGGTAGGCCAGGCCGGTACGGTAAAAATTATCCTGCTTGCGTTCCAATCGGTTGATTTCTTCACAGGCAGTCAAAATCTCTTTTTTATTATGCTCCACCGAGTGAATCAGGTTCAGCGCTTTTTCCTGCAAGCTCAGGGACTCGCATAAAACCGCCACCATATCCTTGACCCGCTGATCGGGTTCACCGGTTTTATAAAGTATCATCCGGTCAATTATGCCGGTTATATAATCCAGCGTGGCGGCCAGTTTTTGCACTAGCTGAAAGGCGTCTTCACGGTCAAAAGGAAGTATAAAACTGGTATTCAACCTGCGCACCAGGTCCTGAATAATGCGGTCACCTTCATGTTCCATAGCAGTCAGCTTGGCCATTTTGATATCCAGGTCCCGGTAATCGCTGACCACGTCCTGCAATATTTTGCCGCCTCTGACCACTACCCGGGCACTCTCACTGAAAAGTAGAAACAGCTCTTCATCTTTTTTACCCAATAACCGCATTTTTATCCCCCTTTCAACCTGAGTACGGATTTTACAAAACCCGCTAGGTATTTATGATATACCATAGTCGCTTTTATATCAAGAATTAATACTTTGACTATCGGGGGCTTGACAAGACCATTCTGCCCTAATATTTATTCTGTCTCTGCCTGATGAACTTTTCTCAAGAACTCTGCCCTACAGTGCCCGCAGATAGTCCGGACGCAGGTAACGCCGGTCGTTCTTGGCAATGATATCATTGATCAGCTTGAGCATTTTTTCTTTATCATCCGGTAAGCGGCCTTTTATCGGCAGATAATTGGAAGCGTGATTACTTCTGAATTCAGTCCCCTGCACTTCCATATGCTGGATCATGATTCGCATTTCATCAAGGATTTCGAACGGTTCGGGAAGTTCAAACTCTTTTCTCTCCATCTTCCGATAAAGCTCGGTGCGGGGCACCAGCATAAGGGTCAAAGCTCCTATATAATCCGGGTTTATTTCATTACATATCCGGGCGGTGTTAACCGCATGGTCCACTGCCCGGGGAGTTCTGCCTGCCAGGCCCAACAGTACCGTTACGGAGAGCAGAATTCCTGCCTGCCTTATTTTCTTGCCTGCCTCCACCATTTCTTCATAGGTAACCCCTTTTCTGATTTCCCGCAGCAGCTCCGGGTCACCCGTTTCCACTCCCAGATAAGCAATAGTCAACCCGGCCGACTTCAATGCGGTAAGTTCGGAAATTTCTTTTTTCAAGATACTGTCCGGGCTGGCATAAATACCTATGTGGCGCAAACCGGAAAAGGTTTTGCGTAAATCTGCCAGGATTTCCAGCAAGTCAGCGGTATCCATAGCCAAGGCATCGCCATCGGCCAGGAAAACCTTTTCCAGATCACCATAATAATTGCCCGCCATACGAATATCCGTTTTTATTTCTTCCAGTGGTTTGACCCGGTATTTTTTGTCCTTATACATACCGCAAAAAGTGCAGCGATTGTGGGTACAACCTACAGTACATTGAAGAATATAGCTCCTTGCTTCACTGGGAGGCCGAAATATGTTGCCTTCATATCTCATCAGCCTTGCACCTCCTTATTACTTGTTATTACTTGTTAGTTTTTTAGAAAACACCGATATTCAACCTCGAATGGAGAATATTGATTGGCCGGGATAATCCTGAGCAATCCGATTTCCATCCGGTCGGTCTTCGGATTCATGCAAAAATATTACTTTTTATAAATTATAATCTAGCCATATTTTTTGTCCATTAGCATCAAAATAAAAATAGGATGCGAGTTTTTTTAATATGTGAGGAGGTTGTTGTATGGCGAGGAACAGGGGACTTATGTCCGAGCAGCTCAAATATGAAATAGCCCGTGAACTAGGTGTAGACCATATTGTGGCTACCGAAGGCTGGGGCGGTGTTAGCTCAAGAGACTGCGGCCGAGTAGTCGCCAAGGCAATTGAAATCGCAGAAAAAAGCCTAGCCCGGCAAATGTAAATAACTCGCTCCTTTTCGGGGGGTAACTCCCCCGAAAAATTTATTTTAAGGGGGTCTTGGCTGATGATAACCGGAAAAACCCCATTGGAAGATGTGCTGGCAATACCTGGTGCAGCACAGGTTTTTCAGAAATACGGCATTAGCTGCCTGGACTGAAGGGGCTTGCGGTTTGAAACGGTCGAGCAGGGTGCTCGGTCCCACCAAGCCAACCTGGAGAAACTTTTAACCGACCTGCAGCAACTCCAAAATCGGCAATAAGGGGCTTTCGCCCCCTTATTGCGTTTTAACCCCGACGGCCGCCCTTTGCATATTACGAAGATTGATAAAATCTATAAAAAATAATGGGGAAATAACGCGTTGATCTCTATTATTAATCAATGTCTTCCAGAGTCCGGTTGTGATAAGTGATAACCTTCTGTTCCCAGGTACGCATAGTAAGTTGCTCATCATGCATAGCCATCATATATTGAGGCAAAAGCGGAGTTTTACCCATACCACCAGGGGCATTGACTATATAGGTAGGAATTGCCAGCCCCGAAGTATAACCTCGCAGCTGCTCCATAATATCCAAACCGGTTTCAATGCTGGTGATAAAATGAGCGGTACCCTTTACCTGTTTGGCATGAAACAGATAATACGGTCGCACCCTGATTTTTAAGAGTTCCTGGTTGAGCTTTTTCATTATATGAACATTATCATTAATTGATTTCAACAATACCGCCTGGTTACCCAACACACACCCGGCAGCTATCAGCATATCACATGCCTTTTTAGCTTCTTCCGTAACTTCCAGAGGACTATTAAACTGGGTATTGATATACAGGGGCTGATGCCTGGCCAGTATCTGACATAATTCCACAGTGATCCTCTGGGGCAGTGTAACCGGAGTTCTGGTGCCAATACGCTTGATCTCCACATGTTCAATCTTATCCAATTCACCCAGCAGCCAGTCCAGTCTTTTATCTGACAACATTAAAGCATCGCCGCCGGTGATTAACACGTCACGAATCTCGGGATTGTTTCTGATATAATCCAGGGCATTTTCCAGCTGATTCTTACTGGCATGATGGTCTTTTTCGCCAAAATTCCTCCGCCGCTGGCAATGACGGCAGTACATGGCACATTGATTGCTGACATTGATTATCAGCCGGTCAGGATAGCGGCGGGTAATGCGGGAAACCGGACTGGTAGTCAGTTCCCCCATCGGGTCAAGCTTGCCATAGCGGTCCTGGATTTCCCGGATGTCGGGAATTGCCTGTTTAAATATCGGCGACTGCCGATAGTTGGTGAAATCAATCAAACTGAGGTAATAAGGTGATAAGGCCCAGCGATATTTTTTAGAAACAGCCAATATTTCCTGGTATTCACTATCTTTTAAATCCATAAAGTACGACAGAATGTTGACATCAGAAATGCGGTTCTTGATTTGCCATACCCAGTTGTCCCAATCCTCCTGGGAAGCATTAAAAAATTCAAGCAGACGCGACTTGTTATTGCTATTGCGTTCCCGGGCCCTGAAACCGGTTTCCAGACTCGGTTCTATATCCAGATAATCTTGAATCCGGGAGCGTAATTCGTCGGCCCGGTTAAGGGAAATGGTAAGGTTATCAATGTTTTGAACGTTCATAAATCAAAACCCTCCTTACATAAATTAACGGTCGACGGAGGGCCAAAGCAAATATTTTTATGCATTTTTCCCTCCCTTACATGCGCTTACGAAGTTAGCTGACGGGTTAGGGCTTAAGGGTAGCCCTTCAATGCATCATTGATTCACCCCAAAAAATGGTTCCTCCGCTCTGTTTACCCCAACAGATTCAGCGAAAAAAAATATCAGCAGGTTGGTATTCATACCCCCTTTATTCGAGTATATGCTAATTATTGAGCTAATGCAACTCTTTTTACTGTTTATCCCATTTATTTATTATCCCAGCACCATAAAGGCAACTACCAGTAAAACTACCACAATCAAGCTTGCAGGCCCCAGCCCGCTGCCAATAAGTATACCTAAAATTGCAGTTACCCATATACTGGCAGCAGCGGAAAGACCATGGACTTTATTGGTTTCCGAGATCCATATTAATCCCGTGCCTAAAAATCCCAGAGCAGCTAATACCTGGGCTGAAAGCCGCCCGGGGTCACTGAACCAGGGATAATCTATCACCTGGTAAAATTCAGTGGAGACTATGGTCAATAATGCTGCTCCCGTACATATTATGGCAAACATGCGGGCGACAACCGTACTGGTTTTCAGCCCGATAATAGTCCCCACCGCCAGAGCCAGCATTATCCTTAGGAGAAAACTACCCAGCATTAAAGCACCCTGTAATTAGGGGCTTCCTTGGTTATATTTATATCGTGAGGATGGCTTTCGGTCAGACCGGCATTGGTGATGCGGATGAAGCAGGTTTTATTTTTCATTTCTTCAATATTGCTTACCCCACAGTAGCCCATCCCCGCCTTCAGGCCTCCAACCAGCTGGAAAATGGTCTCAGATACATAACCCTTATAGGGAACCCGGCCTTCAATCCCTTCCGGAACCAATTTCTGAGCGTCCTCCTGAAAATAGCGGTCACTGCTTCCCTGGGTCATGGCCCCCAGCGATCCCATACCGCGATACACTTTATAACTTCTCCCCTGCAGAATGACCACCTCTCCCGGACTCTCTTCCGTTCCCGCAAAGAGATTGCCCAGCATGACCACATCTGCTCCGGCGGCAATCGCCTTGGCAATATCCCCGGAATATTTGATGCCCCCGTCAGCAATAACAGGTATTCCATATTTACCGGCTACGGCGGCGCAATCACTCACTGCCGTAATCTGGGGGACCCCTATTCCGGCTATTACTCTGGTGGTACAGATGGAACCAGGCCCGATTCCTACCTTAATAGCATCGGCGCCCGCCTTGATAAGTTCTTCAGTAGCCTCCCCGGTAGCAACATTTCCGGCAATAAGCTCAACTTCGGGAAATTTCCGCTTTATGTTGGCCACCGTTTCAATCACCGCTACGGAATGGCCATGAGCGGTATCAACTACGATAACGTCAACTCCGGCCTTAACCAGAGCCTGCACCCGCTCATAGGTATTCCGGGCAATACCTACCGCTGCTCCTGCCAGGAGACGCCCCCTGGAATCCTTGGCAGCGTGAGGATATTTATAGGTTTTTTCAATATCTTTGATAGTGATCAGACCCATGAGATTAAAATCGTCATCTACCAAAGGCAATTTCTCAATCTTATACTTACGCAGGATTTCCATGGCCTCATCCATGCTGGTTCCTACCGGTGCGGTTACCAGTCTTTCACTGGTCATTACATTTTGGATAGGCTGGTTAAAATCAGTTTCAAAACGAATGTCACGGTTGGTGATGATACCGACCAATTTTCTGCCCTCGGTGATGGGCACGCCCGATATGCGATAATGTTCCATGATATCCAAAGCATCCTGAATTTTGTTATCGGCAGCTAAATAGAAAGGGTCGGTAATTACTCCATGCTCAGACCGTTTCACCCGGTCAACCATTCGGGCCTGTTCTTCAATCGACATATTTTTGTGTATTATACCGATACCGCCTTCACGAGCAACGGCGATTGCCATTCGGGTTTCGGTCACAGTATCCATACCGGCGCTCATCAGAGGTACTTCCAATCTGATATTTCTGGTTAACCTGGTGGAAACATCCACATCCTTCGGCATTACCTCAGAACGCCCGGGGAGCAGAAGCACATCATCGAAAGTGAGACCTTCCTTACTAAATTTATCCAGCATTATTTATGGCCTCCTAATAAAATTTAGAATATATTATATCATTATAAGCTAAATTTCAAGAGACTGCAGCAATTACTGTATCAGTCGCCCCCCATAACTGAACTCAGCCCGTATTTGATGAAATGTTCCTGCAGCAGGCTCATAGTATCAAGGCTCACCTTATGTTTGGCTGCCATTTCCCTTATACCGACATTGGCTTTCATATCATCTATAAAATTATTGAAATCAACTCCGGCTTCCTCACACATTTCATCCAGCCCCTGAATCCTGCTCCAGGGCGGAAACGACCCTGGGCCATGATTATCTTCCATTAATCCAACCTCCTTAATATAAAATACCTCCACCATAGCTTGCCCCGAACGGCAGGAAATAAAAATACCCGCGGCACGTGGCAGCGGGTTTATAAACACTGATTCAATGAATTCTTCGGTGTTTGAAAAGGCAGCTGTACCTCTTTCAAATACCCTTTTGCTTAAAGGAGTAGATT
>DHCD01000091.1:77856-85468 GCA_002398105.1 Syntrophomonas sp. UBA4911 | reverse complement strand
TCAACACATTCGATACGCGGTTTTTCCATCTCTAGCATTAATTAATCCCTCCTTCTTTATTAGAGGTGTTTTATCTAGAGTAGAGTTCTACTATTAATTGCTCATTTACCGGCGTATCAATCTGCTCTCTCACCGGATAAGCCAAAACACGGCCTGTAAGGTTTTCCACATCGACGCTCAGCCACTCGGGTGGAGTCTTATAGGCAGCCTGCTCTTTAATTTCCTGGAATTTAGCCATATCCTTGCTGCCGTCTTTTACTTGAATTACATCCTCTACCCTTACCAGCATGGAAGGAATAGCAGCCTTCTTGCCATTAATGGTAAAATGCCCGTGATTAACGAGCTGCCGAGCTTCTTTGCGGGAAGATGCAAAACCCAGCCGGTAAACTACGTTATCCAAGCGCCGCTCCAACAATATAAGCAGGTTCTCACCCGTTATACCCTGCTGGCGGTCAGCCTTGCCAAAATAATTGCGGAATTGTTTTTCCAGAACCCCGTAGGTTCTTTTGGTTTTCTGTTTTTCTCTCAATTGCAGACCATATTCACTGACTTTGGGCCTGCGTCCTTGCCCGTGGGCACCGGGTGGATAGTTTTTCTTTTCCACTGCGCATTTTTCAGAATAACACCTGTCTCCCTTAAGGAACAGTTTTTCTCCTTCCCGGCGGCACTGGCGGCAAACTGCGTCTGTATATCTTCCCACTTTATACCATTACCTCCTTAAACCCTTCTTCTTTTAGGTGGCCTGCAACCATTATGCGGGATGGGAGTAACGTCTTTGATAACGCTTACTTCCAAACCTGCCGCCTGCAGCGATCTTATAGCTGCTTCGCGTCCGGCCCCGGGCCCTTTCACGTAACATTCCACTTCTTTAAGGCCATGCTCCATGGCGGCCCGGGCAGCATTCTCAGCCGCCTGCTGGGCAGCAAAAGGAGTGCTCTTACGTGAGCCCTTGAATCCAACTGTGCCTGCACTGGCCCAGGATATAGCATTACCATGCTTATCGGTAATTGAAATCATAGTATTATTAAAAGTCGATTTAATATGGGCAATACCCTGTTCAATATTCTTTTTTTCGCGTCTTTTAACCCTAGTGGTTGTAGTTCTGCGTGCCACTCATTTATCCCCCTTCCGGCTATTTTTTCTTGCCGCTGACAGTACGTTTAGGTCCCTTGCGGGTACGAGCATTGGTCTTGGTCTTCTGCCCCCGGACCGGCAGTCCGCGGCGATGCCTGATACCTTTATAACAACCCAGATCCATAAGTCTCTTGATATCCATGCTGACCTGCCGCCGCAAATCGCCTTCAACCTGGTACTGTTTCTCAATTATATCCCTTAATTTGGCTACTTCTTCCTCTGTTAAATCTTTCACTCGCGTATCCGGATTTATACCTGCTTCTGCCAGTATTTTCCGGGAAGAAGGCCGGCCGATACCAAAAATATAAGTGAGGGATACTTCCACTCTTTTATCCCGGGGTAAGTCTACTCCCGCTATTCTTGCCAAATTTTTTCACCTCCCGCTTTTTTAGCCTTGTACCTGTTTATGCTTGGGATTCTCGCAAATAACCATTACTTTTCCCTTGCGCTTGATTATCTTGCACTTCTCACACATGGGCTTAACCGACGGTTTTACCTTCACTGTATTTACCTCCTTAAATAACACTGAAAAACTTCTTATTTAAAACGGTATATAATCCTGCCGCGGTTCAGGTCATAGGGTGACAATTCCACCATAACACGGTCACCGGGTAGTATTCTGATAAAGTTCATACGCATTTTGCCAGAAATATGGGCGAGGACTTTATGGCCATTCTCCAATTCCACCCTGAACATGGCGTTGGGCAGCGGTTCGAGTACCTTCCCCTCAACCTCTATAACATCATCCTTAGCCATTTACCAGACCTCCTTCCCATCTAATTCTCCAGCCTCCTGCAACCTTTTCAGATTCTTCCTGATGATATGGTTGTCAGGCTTTTCTCCCCTGCTAAGACAGGTAAGAACATCATTTGCCTGCATTCTGGTTATTTGAAGATGTTTGATGTTTTTGACCTTGGGGTTTTCAATTTTTCTAAGGTCACCGTCAGCCAGAAGAACAAAACGTTCGTTCACTACCTCGACAATTACAAACATTCTCCCTTTATCGCGACCATTTTTAGAATACACAACTTTACCCAGCATAGTTTCTAAAATCTCTGGTCACCCCCATTATCTCAAGGTGAGAATCTCAGGACCACGGTCAGTGATGGCAATCGTGTGTTCAAAATGGGCTGATAAACTGCCATCCCGGGTAACTACCGTCCAGTCATCGGCTTGGGTATATACATTATAGGTTCCTATATTGAGCATAGGTTCGATAGCTATAGTCATGCCTTCTTTCAAGACCGGTCCTCGGTCAGATTTGCCGTAATTAGGTACCGGCGGATCTTCATGCATCCTGCGGCCAATTCCATGACCTACAAAATCGCGCACTACAGAGAAACCATGTTCTTCGGCATATTTCTGAATAGCATGGGAAACCTGGCCTAACCGATTACCGTTTCTAGCTTCGTGAATGCCCTTGAACAACGTTTTCTCCGTATACCGGATTAAGCGTAAAGCTTCTTCACTGACTTCTCCTACCGGAACGGTTATGGCCGCATCACCAGCATAGCCATCCAGTAACAGACCAAAATCGATACTTATAATATCCCCTTCCTTGAGTACCCTGGTTCCCGGTATGCCATGCACAACTTCCTCATTAACGGAAGCACAGATGGCTGCGGGGAAAGGGTTTTTCCCTGCCCGCGGATGGGGATAATTTTTAAAAAGCGGTATAGCCTGGCGTTTTTTGCATTCTTCTTCAGCTATGGCATTTAACGTCCCGGTATTTACACCCGGTCTGATATTAGCTTGCAGTAATTCCAGAATTTTGGCTACGGCCTGCCCTGCCGCCCGCATTTGCCCTATTTCTTCCCGGGTCTTGATAATAATCATTAAAGCTTCTCCAGAAGGTTCTTAATATCGGCAAAAACTTCCGCACTATCACGGTCACCGTCTACCTCATACAGCACACCCTGTTTATCGTAATAATCAAGCAGCGGGTTGGTCTGTTCCAGATAAACATCCAATCTTTTGGCTACGGTATCACCCCGGTCATCACTGCGCTGTACCAGTTGGCCCCCGCATTTATCACAGATTCCCTGGTGCGCAGGAGGGTTGGAGTTAAGGTTATAGACCGCTTTACATTCCTGGCAGCTGACCCTTCCCGCCATACGTTCAATCAGAATCTCATTGGGAACGGCTATATTGATGGCAGCTTCAATTTTTCTGCCCGCAGCTCCCAAAACCCGATCCAGAGCCTCGGCCTGAATGATGGTCCGTGGAAAACCATCCAATAAGAAACCGCCCTTACAGTCGCTTTCAGCCAGCCTCTCTTTTACTATGCCAATGGTTACTTCGTCGGGCACCAGTTTCCCGGCGTCCATGTACTTTTTGGCTTCCTTACCCAGTTCAGTACCGCGGCCGACAGCGTCCCGGAACATATCCCCGGTTGAAATATGGGGGATAGGGTACTGTTTTTTTATAAACTCGGCCTGAGTTCCTTTTCCGGCACCGGGAGGACCCATAAGTACTATGTTCACTAAAATCATCTCCTATTTTACAAAGCCTTCATAACTGCGCAGCAGCAGGTGCGATTCAATCTGCTTCATAGTATCCAGCGCAACCCCGACCACGATCAATAGTGAAGTACCGCCGAACCAGAGGCTGGTTACCCCGGTTAGGTCAATAACAAAGTTCGGCAATACTGCAATCAGAGCCAAAAATACTCCTCCCGCCAGGGTCAACCGGGACAGTACTCTATCAATATATTCTGCGGTGGGCCGACCCGGCCTGATTCCCGGGATAAATCCACCGTATTTCTTGATATTATCCGCTACGTCCATAGGGTTGAATATTATGGCTACATAGAAATAAGTGAAAAATACTATTAAGACAGCGTACAGTATGTTATAAAGAGCACTGCCAAAATCGAAATATTCCTTTAAGAACTGGTTAAACCCAGATTCCGGACTCATCCATGAACCGATGGTGGCTGGAAACATCATCAGGGACATGGCGAATATTATCGGTATAACACCGGCAGCATTGACCTTAAGGGGCAGGAAAGTGCTCTGCCCTCCATAGAGCTTGCGTCCCACTACTCTCTTGGCATATTGCACCGGCAGCCTTCTCTGGCCCTCATTAACACAAATAATGGCTACGATAATTGCCAGAGCTATTACTATAAACAGCAATATGTTAAAGGCTCCGATAATTCCACCGGACAGCTCCTGTCCCACACCGGCTATCTGGCTGGGCAGCCGGGATACGATACCGGCAAAGATTATCAGAGATATACCATTTCCTATACCCTTTTCCGTTATTATTTCACCAATCCACATCAAAATGGCGGTGCCAGCGGTGAGAGAAACGGCGATTATCAGGTAAGAGCCAAAACTCGGATTTATTATGGCGCCACTCTTGCCCAGAGCAACAGACATGCCCATGGCCTGGATGAACCCCAGCACTATCGTACCGTAACGGGTGTACTGAGCAATGATTTTGCGTCCTTCATCGCCCTCTTTTTTCAGTTCCTCCAGTTTCGGTACCACCACCGTCAATAGCTGCATTATAATTGATGCATTAATATACGGGGTTATGCTCATGGCAAATATACTGAAGCGTTTGAACGCTCCTCCGGAAATTATATCGAAGAACCCGAACAGCTGGCCGCTAAGAAGCTGATTCAAAGCCTCCGGGTTTATACCCGGCACTGGTACATGGGCCCCGATACGAAATACCAGCAGCATAAATAAGGTGAACAGTAATTTAAATCTCAGGTCTCCTACCTTAAGTGCTTGCCCCAAAGACCCCAGCATTAAATCACCTCAACTCTGCCACCCCGGGCAGTTACTTTTTCTTCTGCCTGCCTGCTTATTTTGTGGACCCGGATAGTTAATTTCTTCTCCAGTTCCCCATGACCCAGGATTTTTACACCGTCTTTAACGGCATTGATCAATCCTGCGTTTTGCAGTACTTCAGGGGTTATCTCGCTGCCATCTTCAAATCTATTTAGATCCTTGATGTTGACAATAGCATATTCTTTCTTAAATATATTGGTAAACCCACGTTTAGGCAATCGCCTCTGTAAGGGCATCTGGCCCCCTTCAAAACCAAGTCTGGTGCCGCCGCCGGAGCGGGATTTCTGCCCTTTATGTCCGCGGGTTGAAGTCTTCCCATGTCCGGAGCCTATACCCCGACCCACTCTCTTGACACGTTTGGTCGCGCCAGGGGGAGATTTTAGTTCTTCCAGTTTCACTTTAAGACCTCCCTCACCTAATCCAGTTCTTCAACTTTTAACAGGTGATTAATTTTGTTAATCTGCCCGCGTATTTCCGGGCAATCATTTTTGACTACACTTTGCTGCAGCTTTTTAAATCCCAGGCTTCTGACCGTAGCGCGCTGGGTTTCGGGACAGCCAATAAAGCTTTTGACCCATGTTATCTTCAACTGTTTAGCCAAGTCCAGACCCTCCTAGCCGGTAATCTCTTCTATGCTTTTGCCTCGTTGTCTGGCAACATCCTCCACCCTTTTCAGGCCTCTCAGTCCTTCCATGGTAGCGTGCACCATATTGTTGGCATTGGCAGATCCCAGTGATTTAGTAAGTATATCCTTTATCCCGGCAGCTTCCAGAACTGCCCTGACCGGTCCGCCGGCAATAACCCCGGTACCAGCCGATGCCGGTTTGAGGAGCACTTCACCAGCGCCAAACCTGCCTAAGATAGAGTGAGGAATGGTTCTTTCATCAATCAGCGGTATTTCTATCATGTCCTTTTTAGCACTTTCAACCGCTTTGCGAATGGCTTCCGGTACTTCGGTAGCCTTGCCTTTGCCGGTACCAACCTTGCCTGCGCCATCACCAACTACGACCAGAGCGCTGAAGCTGAATCTCCGTCCGCCTTTTACAACCTTGGCCACCCTTCTTACGTTGACCACTTTTTCAATCAGTTCCGGGCCGGCCTGTTCCTTTTCAATCATCGTGTCCCTCCTAACTCATGTAGATTGATGTTAGAATTCAAGTCCGCTTTCTCTGGCTGCTTCCGCCAGAGCTGCAATACGTCCGTGATATTTGTATCCGCTGCGGTCAAAGACTACTTTGTCAATACCTTTTGCTTTAGCCCGTACAGCTATATTGTTTCCCACCGCTTTCGCCGCCTCGGTGCTGGTCTTGGAAGCCAAATCCCCCAGTTCTTTATCCCGGGTAGATGCTGCCGCCAGGGTCTTTCCCTGTTCATCATCTATAACCTGGGCATATATATGATTAAGGCTTTTATATACGCAGAGTCTGGGGATATCACCGGTTCCGGCTATTTTCCTGCGAATCCGGTTGTGTTTTCCCTGTCTCAACACATTCCTGCTAACCTTTTTAATCAAGCCTGATCACTTCCTTCCTGCCTTACTTGCCGCCGGCTTTACCAGCTTTGCGCCTGACGACCTCGTTTTCATATTTTATACCTTTGCCTTTGTAAGGCTCAGGCTTTCTGATGGCGCGAATGTGAGCGGCGGTATTACCAACCAGTTGTTTGTTAATGCCTTTTATGGTGATTTTGGTTGGAGCAGGAACTTCAAATTCTATTCCCTCCGGAGCATCTACTTCAACCGGATGGGAGAACCCAATGTTTATCACCAGCTTTTTCCCTTGCATTTGAGCTCTGTAGCCTACGCCTACCAATTCCAATTTTTTCTCGAAACCGTTGGTAACTCCCTCAACCATATTGGCAATCAAGGCTCGGGAAAGCCCATGATAAGCACGTCGTTTCTTATCATCGCCTGCTCTTTGCACCAGGATCTGATTATCTTCCTGGGTTACAGCAATTTCATCTGGTATCATCTGGGCCAGGGTGCCTTTGCTGCCCTGTACCGTTACCATATTGCCATCTATCGTTACCTTTACGCCTGCAGGTAGACTGATAGGTTTTCTACCGATTCTTGACACTATCTTCTCCTCCTTCAGCTACCATATATAGCATACTACTTCGCCGCCTAAACCGGCTTTTCTAGCCTTTTTATCGGTCATTAGCCCCTGGGAGGTGGATATCACGGCTGTACCCAGTCCACCCAAAACTTTGGGAATCTCATCTTTTTTGACATACACTCTGAGGCCGGGTTTGCTTATCCTCTTAAGTCCGGTAATAACCTTTTCCCGGTTCGGACCATACTTGAGGTATATCCTGATAATTCCCTGTTTGCCATCTGCTATATATTCATAATCCTTGATGTACCCTTCATCTTTCAGGATTCCAGCTATTCCTATTTTCAGTCTGGAACCGGGTACCTCAACGGTTTCATGCATGACCATGTTACCATTTCTTATTCTGGTTAAGAAATCGGCTACGGGATCAGTCATGACCATACTCAATACCTCCTTTTTATCGACCTACCAGCTAGATTTAGTAACTCCTGGCAGCTCTCCCTTGTGGGCCAGCTCCCTAAAACAAATCCTGCACATGCCAAATTTGCGCATATACGCCCGGGGCCGTCCACATATTTTACAGCGGTTATAAGTTCTTACCGCGTATTTGGGTTCGCGTTTTTG
>DHCD01000091.1:70484-77607 GCA_002398105.1 Syntrophomonas sp. UBA4911 | reverse complement strand
GCTTCTTCATCAGTCCTGGCAGTGGTCACTATCACTACTCCCATTCCCCGGATTTTATCGATTTTGTCATACTCTATCTCCGGAAATATGGTCTGCTCCTTTATCCCCAAAGAATAATTTCCCCGGCCATCAAAAGCCTGCGGTGAAACCCCGCGGAAATCGCGTACTCTGGGCAGAGCCAGATTAATTAGTTTATCCAGGAAGTTATACATTCTTTCTCCCCGTAAGGTAACCTTACAACCGATAGCCATGCCTTCCCTTAATTTAAAGCCGGCGATTGATTTTTTGGCCTTGGTAACTATCGGTTTTTGTCCGGCAATCAAAG
This sequence comes from Syntrophomonas sp. UBA4911, assembly GCA_002398105.1. Lineage (GTDB taxonomy): Bacteria > Bacillota > Syntrophomonadia > Syntrophomonadales > Syntrophomonadaceae > UBA4844. The sequence continues at coordinate 77,282 of DHCD01000091.1, read as the reverse complement.
TTAAATCATTAACTGCGCCATCCAAAGCTTTGGGATTCTGTATAGATTCTCCCACACCAATGTTAACCACTACCCGCTCAATCCGGGGGACCTGCATAATGTTTTTATATTGGAAGTTTTCCATCAGTTTCGGTACTATTTCACTTTTATATTGTTCATATAACCTGGCCATTAACCAGCTAGCCTCCTTTCCTGGAGTTTTAGTCTATTATCTCTCCACAATTTTTGCATACTCTTACTTTTTCGTTATTATCAAGTACTTTGCTGCCGATGCGGGTGGGCTTGTCGCATTTATTGCAGAGCAGCATAACGTTAGAGGCGTTCATAGGGGTTTCGATTCGCAATATCCCCCCTTGTGGTATAGCCCGGCTCGGCTTTTGATGCTTTTTAACCCGATTGATGCCTTCGACTACAACCTTATTCTGCCCCGGCAGAACCCGCAGTACTTTGCCCTTTTTGCCGGCGTCTTTGCCTGTAGTTACCAGAACAATATCGCCTTTCTTGATTCGCATTCAATTACACCTCCATCAACTACAGGACTTCCGGAGCCAGGGATACTATTTTCATAAAGTTCTTTTCTCTCAGTTCTCTGGCTACAGGCCCGAAAATACGGGTGCCCCTGGGATTGTGATTATCATCTATTATTACGGCCGCATTCTCCGAAAAGGCGATATAAGAACCGTCAGGACGCCTGATTTCCTTTTTGGTTCTGACCACCACGGCCTTGACCACATCACCTTTTTTAACTACCCCGCCGGGGGCCGCTTCCTTGACACTGGCGATAATGACATCCCCCACCGTGGCATACCTTCTTTTGGAGCCGCCGGGTATTTTTATACACAATATTCTTTTGGCACCGGTGTTATCTCCGACCTGAAGCATTGTTTCCTGTTGGATCACGGCTTTAACCTCCCTTCCAATTCCAGGCCTTATTCTAAAGTTTCGGCTTTACGAACGATCTCTATCAGCCGCCATCTCTTATCCTTGCTTAAAGGACGGGTTTCCATGATTTTGACTACATCACCGGTTTTGGCTTCGTTGTTTTCATCATGAGCTTTATACTTTTTACTGGTTTTAATCGTCTTTTTATAAAGAGGATGCTGTTTTACGGTTTCGACCCTGACAGTTATGGTTTTGTCCATTTTATCGCTGTATACCGTTCCCATCCTTATTTTTCTGTTTCCACGATTATCTGCCACCCTTAGACCTCCTTAAATAAGTTTTCACCTGACTAGTGATTGTTTTGCTGGGAAAGTTCCCTTTGTCGTAAAACCGTCTTACACCTGGCAATGTTCTTTCTAACATCTCTTATTCTCATCGGATTGTCTAATTGTCCGGTAGCAAGCTGAAACCTCAGATTGAATAACTCCTCTTTATAATCGGAAACTTTCTTGTTGAGTTCATCGTCGGTTAGCTCTCTCATCTGCTTAGCTATCACTAACCTCACCACCCATTTCTTCTCTTTTTACAAACTTGCACTTGATTGGCAGTTTGTGTGCCGCCAGACGCATGGCTTCAGCAGCAACTTCTTCAGTTACTCCGGAAAGCTCAAACATAACCCGGCCCGGTTTAACTACTGCTACCCAATGTTCGGGGGAACCTTTGCCCTTACCCATACGAGTCTCAGCCGGTTTAACGGTCAAAGGCCGATCCGGGAAGATCTTAATCCATAGTTTCCCGCCTCTCTTCACATAGCGGTTGATGGCTATACGGGCTGCCTCTATCTGGCGGTTGGTGATCCAGGCTGCTTCCAGGGCCTGTAGTCCATAATCTCCATAAGTAACGCTATTGCCCTTATTGGCCTTACCCTTGAGATCAGGGCGATGCTGCTTTCTGTATTTAACTCTTTTTGGGGTAAGCATTATTGTTCTGCCTCCTCCACTACTTTCTGTTTCGGTCTCTGTTTTGCCTCCGGCATTATTTCTCCCCGGTTAATCCATACTTTAATGCCGATTTTGCCATAGGTGGTGTTGGCTTCAGCAAAACCATAATCAACATCAGCGCGCAGAGTGTGCAAGGGGACTTTGCCCTCCGAATACCACTCGGTTCTGGCTATTTCAGCCCCACCCAGGCGACCAGATATCATGACTTTTATACCTACTCCGCCGGCTCTCATGGTTCTGCCCACGGTCTGCTTCATGGCCCGGCGGAAAGATATTCTTTTTTCCAGTTGTTGGGCGATATTCTCAGCCACTATCTGGGCGTCCAATTCCGGTTTCTTTATTTCCTGGATGTTTATATTCACGTTCTTATTGGTCATTTTAATTAATTCAGCCTTGAGTTTTTCTACTTCCGTCCCACCGCGGCCAATTACTATTCCCGGTTTGGCGGTGTGGATGGTTACCCGCACCCGATTGCCGGTTCTTTGAATCTCAACCTTGGAAATGCCGGCCGTATAAAAATGCTCTTTAATGTACTGGCGAAGTTTATAATCCTCATGCAGCAGATCAGTGTAGTCACGATCAGCATACCAGTTGGAGTCCCAATCTCTGATAATCCCAATTCTAAAACCTTTAGGATGAACCTTTTGACCCACTATTTAACCTCCCTTTCCCTGACTATCACGGTTATATGGCTGGTTCTGTGCCGCCTTACATCTGCTCTGCCGTAAGCTCTGGGCCTCATCCGCTTGAGTGTGGGCCCTTCATCTACATAAATCTCGGATATAAATAGTTCACCGGAATCCATATCATAGTTGTGCTCGGCATTGGCAATAGCAGATTTTAATACTTTACCGATCAAGGGAGCGGATTTTTTATTGGTATATCTGAGAATGCCGACCGCTTCATCAACATCTTTACCTCTTACCAGATCAGCCACCTGGCGAGCCTTTAAAGGAGATACTCTCAGATGACGGGCTACCGCTCTGGCTTCCATATTAATTCCTCCTTCCTACCTGGGTCTGCTGGATTTTTCATTTTTGCCAGCGTGTCCTCTATAGGTCCTGGTAGGGGCAAATTCTCCCAGTTTCATTCCTACCATATCCTCAGTTACATATACCGGGATATGCCTGCGGCCATCATGCACCGCCAGGGTATGCCCAATCATCTGGGGCATAACGGTGGAACGCCTCGACCAGGTCTTTATTACTTTTTTCTGGCCGCTTTCGTTCATCTGTTCAATTTTTCCGAGAAGTTTTTCTTCACAATAAGGTCCTTTTTTTAATGACCTGCTCATTTACAGACCTCCTTTATTTGCGTTTCCGGACGATCATTTTATCAGACGGCTTCTTCCTGCGAGTGGTACCGCCTATGGCTATCTTACCCCAGGGAGAAACCGGGTATTTCCTTCCTATAGGTGCCCGTCCTTCGCCGCCGCCATGAGGATGGTCGGTCGGATTCATAACTGAACCTCTTACGGTTGGCCTGATTCCCAGCCAGCGAGTCCTTCCCGCTTTGCCCAGGGTTTGGTTTTCGTATTCCAGATTACCTACCTGCCCGATACTGGCCCGGCAATTTACATGAACCAGTCGGACTTCTCCGGATGGCAGACGTACATGGGCATAGGCCCCTTCTTTGGCCATCAGCTGAGCTACGGTTCCGGCCGAACGTACCAGCTGGGCGCCTTTGCCGGGTCTCAGCTCAATGTTGTGAATCAAGGTACCTACCGGTATATCTTTCAACGGCAAGGAATTGCCCGTCTTAATATCCGCTTCGGAACCCGATTCTACCATATCCCCCACTTTTAAGTTATGGGGAGCAATTATATAGGCTTTATATCCGTCCGCATAGTGTAATAAAGCAATATTGGCGGAACGATTGGGGTCGTATTCAATAGCCGCTACCTTGGCCGGGACATTGTCTTTAATCCGCTTAAAGTCGACTATGCGATAAAGCCGCTTGTGGCCACCACCGCGATGCCTTACGGTTAATTTACCTCGGGCATTTCTGCCGCCGGTTCTTTTTAGTGGGGCCGTAAGCTGTCTTTCCGGTTCTTTCTTGGTTATTTCCTCGAAAGTCATCACCGTCATTTGCCTTCTGCTAGGCGTTATAGGCTTATATTTTTTTATGCCCATCTAAAATTTTCCCTCCTTAAACAGCGCAAACCAGCCGTTTTACATGCCTTCGAAAAGACGTATTTTCTGTCCGGGCTTCAGGGTAACGACTGCCTTCTTACGGTTGGGAGCACGACCTTCAAACCGGCCCATGCGTTTTGGTTTGCCTTTTATATTAATGGTATGGACGTTATCAACTCTAACGCTGAATATATTTTCAACGGCATTCTTGATTTCGGTTTTATTGGCTCTGCGGTCCACTATGAAAGTGTATTTATTGTCTGCCAGAAGATTCATGGACTTCTCAGTTACAACCGGTTTTATAATTATATCCCTGTAGTCTTTCATGTTAGGCATATACCTCCTCTACTCTGGCGACGGCATCCCTGGTAATGAGTAGAGTATCGTACTTTAACAGATCATAGACATTGATAAAATCTACTCTTAACGGTTTAACTCCGGGAATGTTGCGGGCTGATTTCATTACATTGGAGTCGCCATCAGCTGTTACCACCAGGGTCTTGGGGCCACTGTTTAAAGATTGCAGAGTTGCTATCATAAGCTTGGTTTTGGGTTCATCAAATTTCAGTTCATCAACTACTATAATATTGTTATCAATTATCTTGCTGGAAAGGGCTGATTTCATAGCCAATCTTCTTACTTTACGGGGTAAACGATAAGAGTAATCCCGTGGTTTGGGGCCAAAGGCTATACCGCCGCCGGTCCAGACCGGATTCCGGCTGCTGCCTACCCGGGCTCTGCCGGTGCCCTTTTGTCTCCAGGGTTTTTTCCCCCCGCCGCTCACTTCGGCACGAGTTTTACTTGATGAGGTTCCCACTCTTTTATTGGCCAACTGCATCTTCACAAAGTCATGCATTACTGCTGTATTAGGCTCTATGCCAAAAACCTTATCGTTTAATTCCAGTTCTCCAATCTGGGCCCCGCTCATATCGTATAACGCTACTTTAGGCACTTTTCTTACCTCCTTTGTAGTTAACTATGCCTTAACCGAATCTTTGATTATAACCAGTCCTTTTCTGGGCCCTGGAATTGATCCTTTGATCAGGATAAGATTTCTCTCCGGATAGACTTTTACTACCTTCAAGCCCTGCACAGTTACCCTCTCTCCTCCTAAATGGCCAGGAAGCTTTCTGCCTTTGAATACTCTAGCCGGGCCTTTGGCAGCCAGTGAACCAGGGCGGCGATGGTATTTGGAACCATGACCCATGGAACCACGGGCGAAGTTGTGTCTCTTTACCGCACCAGCAAAACCTTTTCCCTTGGAAGTGCCCACAACATCTACCATATCTCCGGGGTTAAACAGGTCAGCTTTTATCTCCTGACCAATCTCGTAGGCTCCAATATCCGTAACCCTGAATTCCTTTACATAACGCAGGGGCTTGACATTGGCTTTTTTAAAATGTCCCCGGGCCGGCTTGTTTACCTGTTTTTCTTTCAGGTTGTAAAAGCCTACCTGAATAGCGTTATAGCCATCTATATCACTTAGTTTTTTCTGTAAAACCGTACAGGGACCAGCTTCTATAACAGTCACCGGCACGGCTTGGTCGTTCTCGTCGAAAATCTGGGTCATGCCAACTTTGATACCCATGATTGCTTTGTTTATATCAGCAGCCACCTAAACTACCTCCTAGTTGTGATTTCTCTTAGCGATTGGTTGGAATCGGGGCATCCAACTTCACTTCATATCAACCCGGATATTTTATCGCTTTGAGGCCTTTGCCCCCGGCCTCTAGGCACCGGTCCTCACACCTATAATTTGATCTCTATATCTACTCCTGAAGGCAGATCCAGGTGCATCAGAGCATCTATGGTTTTGGGGTTAGGATCCAAAATGTCTATTAAGCGCTTATGGGTTCTCATTTCAAACTGCTCCCGGGAGTCTTTGTTAACATGGGGAGACCTTAAAATAGTATATATATTCTTTTCCGTAGGCAGGGGAATGGGTCCGGAAACACTGGCCCCATTTTTCCTGGCCGTTTCCACTATCTTTTGCGAGGATTGATCCAATAGTTTGTGATCAAATGCTTTGAGTCTAATTCTAACCTTTTGCTGGCCACTCACGCAGTTAAACCTCCTTAAATCGGCTTTAATTAGTACACGCTACCGGGTGTATAAATATTAACAGGTTCTAAACCTTGTTTTGAAAGAACATTTACCGGTCATCTTCCGGTTAAAAACATACCCGGAAGGGAGAACTGCCCCCCTTCCGGCAGCTTTCAATCTTATTACAGACTGGTAACAACACCTGAGCCTACGGTTCTTCCGCCTTCGCGGATAGCAAAACGCAAACCTTCTTCTATAGCAATCGGAGTTATCAATTCAATGGCCATCTGCACGTTATCCCCCGGCATTACCATCTCCACTCCCTCCGGAAGTTGAATAATCCCGGTCACATCAGTGGTGCGGAAGTAGAACTGAGGACGATACCCGCCAAAGAACGGAGTGTGTCTTCCGCCTTCTTCTTTGGTCAGTACGTATACTTCAGCTTTGAAACTGGTTAAGGGATGAATGCTTCCGGGTTTGGCCAGTACCATGCCCCGCTCGACTTCTTTACGGTCTACGCCTCTCAACAGGGTACCGATATTATCCCCGGCCTGAGCATAGTCCAGAAGTTTCCTGAACATTTCAACTCCGGTACATACGGTCTTTCTGATTTCATCCCGCATGCCGACTATGGCTACTTCGTCACCGACCTTGACCTGGCCTCTTTCCACTCTGCCAGTGGTTACGGTACCTCTTCCGGTAATGGTGAATACGTCTTCAATCGGCATCAGGAAAGGCAA
>DHCD01000091.1:53942-70138 GCA_002398105.1 Syntrophomonas sp. UBA4911 | reverse complement strand
AGTTCCAGAAGTTCGTCATCGTCAACCATGTCGATTTTGTTCATGAATACTACCATATAACGTACTCCCACCTGTCTTGACAGGAGTATATGCTCTCTGGTCTGGGGCATGGGGCCGTCAGCTGCTGATACCACCAGTATGGAACCGTCCATCTGAGCTGCTCCGGTAATCATGTTCTTTATGTAGTCTGCATGTCCCGGGCAGTCTACATGGGCATAGTGTCTGGTCTCAGTCTGGTATTCCACGTGGGAAGTGTTGATGGTTATTCCTCTTTCTTTCTCTTCCGGCGCTTTATCAATTTCTTCATAAGAAGTAGCCGTGGCTCCACCCGCTTTGGACAAAGTCATGGTTATTGCCGCGGTCAGGGTCGTCTTACCATGGTCAACGTGACCTATGGTTCCAATGTTAAGATGAGGTTTAGTCCTCTCGTATTTTGCCTTTGCCATCCTATCTCTCACCTTTCTTTTTGATTATTTGGTTTCGGTAATTTTTTTAAAATATATTTTTTCAGGATAAGGAGCTGCTCCACTTGTAAAATACAAGTATGAATCTAAGGTAAACACGGTTTTATTAGCTTTTCTTGAAATTCTGATCCCTGTTGCCTCACCCCTCACACCTGACTATAATCGTTTAGACTGGCAACCCATATCTGCGGGCTATTATTTCTCTGCTTTTGGACTCGGGTACTTCACCATAGTCCCTAATATGCAGAGAAAAGCTAGCTCTCCCCTGGCTCAACGACCTGAGACTGGTAGCATAACCGAAGGTCTCAGCCAGAGGAACCGTTCCCTTGACAATCCTACTGTCACGGTTTTCTTCAAAGCCAAGGATTCTGCCTCGGCGCGCATTAAGGTCGGATATGATTTCGCCCACATATTCTTCCGGGCTGACAATTTCTATATCCATTATGGGCTCCAGAAGAATTGGATCAGCCTTGGCCAGAGCTTGTTTGATGGCCATACTGCCTGCTACTTTAAAAGCCTGTTCACTGGAATCCACCTCATGGTAAGCTCCTCCAGTCAGATCAATTTTTATGTCATCGACCGGATAGCCGGCCAGAATTCCTGCCTGTAGAGCTTCTAGTACTCCAGTTTCCACCGCCGGTACAAACTCCCGCGGTATATCTTCCGGACTGGCCTGACTGCTAAAATGCTTGCCCTCGCCTTCTGCCAGGGGACTGATTTCGATAATAACCCGGGCAAATTGCCCGCGTCCGCCACTCTGTTTGTCAAATGTTTGATCAGCCAGAGCCGTCTTTTTAATAGTTTCCTTATATGCTACCCGGGGTTTGCCCACATTGGCATTGACCTTGAATTCCCGCAGGAGCCGGTCAATTATGATCTCCAGGTGCAATTCCCCCATACCGGATATTATGGTTTGACCGGTTTCCGGGTCAATCCGGGTTCGAAAACTTGGATCTTCTTCTGCCAGATGCATCAGGCTTTCTCCTATTTTATCCTGATCAGCTTTGGTTCTGGGCTCAATCGCCACATCAATAACCGGTTCCGGAAAGTCCATAGACTCCAGCACCACCAGATGATGTTCCTCGCACAGAGTATCTCCGGTTACAGTGGTTTTAAGTCCTACCCCGGCCACAATATCACCTGCCAGAGCTTCTTCTATTTCCTCCCGATGATTAGCATGCATCCTTAAAATCCTGGTTATACGCTCTTTCTTATTATTCCCACTATTGAGAATATAAGCTCCGGATTTTATTCTGCCGGAATATATCCGAAAATAGGTCAGTTTACCCACATAAGGATCACTGGCGACTTTAAAAGCCAGCGCACAAAGCGGTGCATTCCAGTCTGCCCTTACCTCTACCTCACTGCTGTCAAGGGGATTGACTCCGGTCAGGGCAGGGATATCCAAAGGAGACGGCAAGTAGTTGACCACTGCATCCAGCAGCATCTGTACCCCCTTATTTTTAAAGGATGATCCGCATAAAACCGGTACCACTTTATTGGCAATGGTTAATTTTCTCAAAGAACTAGTGATCTCATCAACTGAAATCTCTTGGCCTTCCAAGTACTTAAAAAGTATTTCATCATCATACTCTGATAGCTTCTCCAGAAGCTGGTTTCGATATTGCTGGGCTTCAGCCATCTCCAATTGGTCCAGCTCCCGGGTAAGAAATGTTTCCCCCAAGTCATCCTGGTATTCATAGGCTTTAAATCTGATGACATCTATTACTCCCCGGAAATTATCCTCAGCCCCAATCGGCAATTGGGTCAGAACCACTTCACTGCCGAGATTATTCTCTATCATTTTGACGGCTCGGAAATAATCTGCTCCTATCCGGTCCATCTTGTTGATATAGGCTATTCGGGGAACCTTATAGCGATCTGCCTGTCTCCATACCGTTTCTGATTGGGGTTGCACTCCGGCAACTGCACAGAATATGCCGATTGCCCCATCAAGGATTCGTAATGACCGTTCTACCTCAACCGTAAAGTCCACATGCCCGGGCGTATCAATGATATTGATGTTACAATTCTGCCACCGGCATGCAGTCGCCGCCGAGGTTATGGTTATACCTCTTTCCTGCTCCTGGCTCATCCAATCCATGGTGGCTGTCCCTTTGTCCACTTCACCCATGCGGTGCACTTTACCGGAATAATATAATATCCTCTCGGTAGTGGTGGTCTTGCCAGCATCAATATGAGCCATTATACCAATATTTCTGATTGCAGATAAGTCTGATATATCGGTCATGATCATCCTCCGGATACAATTCCTGATCAGTATCAAGAATTGGTTGCCAATAGGTCCGCAACCCTACCAGCGGTAGTGAGCAAAAGCCTTGTTGGCTTCCGCCATCTTATGGGTATCTTCTTTCTTTTTAACTGAACCGCCGGTGCTATTGTAAGCATCGGTTATCTCACCAGCCAGACGTTCAGCCATAGTCTTTTCACCACGTTTGCGAGCATATCCAATCAGCCATCTGATAGCCAGAGTCTGCCTTCTTTCAGGTCTGACTTCAACCGGAACCTGATAGTTGGCTCCGCCAACCCGCCGGGCTCTGACTTCAACAATAGGAGTTATATTTTTCATGGCTTCTTCAAAGACTTCCATGGCGTTCTTGCCTGTACGCTTCTCTACTATGGCGAAGGCGCTATAGCAAATGTTTTCGGCTATGCTCTTTTTGCCATCCCACATTACCTGGTTCACTAGTTTGGTAAACAGCTTGCTGTTATAAATAGGATCCGGCAGTACATCTCGTTTAGGGACGGGCCCTTTTCTAGGCATATCGTTCCTCCCTCCTATTTCTTCTTAGGTCTCTTGGTGCCATATTTGGATCTGCCCTGGTTACGGTTCTGTACCCCGGCAGCATCAAGAGTACCTCTGATAATATGATATCTTACCCCAGGCAAGTCTTTAACCCTGCCTCCTCTTATCAGCACAACCGAGTGTTCCTGAAGGTTATGGCCAATACCAGGGATATAAGCGGTTACCTCAATACCATTGGTTAGCCTTACCCTGGCTATTTTCCGCAGGGCCGAATTAGGCTTTTTAGGGGTGGTGGTATATACGCGGGTACATACCCCTCTTTTTTGCGGACAGCTCTTCAGGGCTGGTGCGGTTGATTTTTTTTCTCCTTTTTCGCGTCCTTTTCTGACCAGCTGGTTTATCGTCGGCATGTCTGCACCTCCCTTCTCATCATATTAGAGCCTTAAAAACAGTTTTCTTAAGACCCTCTATTAATCAGCGCTACAGTTGCTGAACCCACTTCTATGCCGCATACATCACCTAATATCTCCATGTTTTCAACCATCTGTATTTCAACCTGGTTTTGGCGGCACAGTTCCTTTATCGGTTCAATAATGTGCGGTTCAGCATCCAAAGCTATGAATACTTTTTGGGCTACCCCTCTGCTGATTGCCTTTTTTACTTGCTTGGAACCAATTACTTTTGGACTGTTTTTTATTTCCTGCAGTGACAAAAGCGATATCCTCCTTCGGCAAATAATCCCGAGCACAAGGCAGCATTACAGCTTATTTGCCGCGCACTTAGATATTTTAGCACCTGAAAGCGCCTCAGTCAACCAAAGCTTTATATTAAATACAAAAATAACCACACTCTACCGCAGACACCTTGAAAGTACAATATCCTGCTGGTACGCTGCTGTTTCCCGGAAGCTATTCCGGTGTACTATTCCCCCTCGGCAGATCCCTGGGGAGATGTTGTCTCTTCCTTTTCGATTACCCCGGTATTGCGATACAGGGGGTAACCGGTGCCGGCAGGTATAAGTTTGCCGATAATAACGTTTTCCTTAAGGCCAATCAAATGATCCACCTTGCCTTTTATAGCAGCCTCTGTAAGAACCTTGGTGGTCTCCTGGAAAGAAGCCGCCGACAGGAAGGAGTCGGTATTGAGCGAGGCCTTGGTAATACCCAGAAGCATAGGGCTGCATACTGCCGGCAGTCCCTGGTGCTGCATCACCCACTGATTTTCTTCCTCGAAAACAGAAATATCCATAAAGGAGCCGGGCAGCATTGAGGTATCGCCTGAATCTTCGATCCTCACCTTTTTCAGCATCTGGCGTATCATTATTTCAATGTGTTTGTCACTGATGTCAACCCCCTGGGAACGATACACCTTTTGTACCTCTTGTAAAAGGTAGCGCTGCACGTCCTGCAGTCCTTTGGTTTTTAATATATCATGCGGATTTAAAGGCCCTTCCGTCAAAGCATCACCGATTTCAACATAATCCCCTTCACTGACTTTGAGGCGGGAACCGTAATGCACCGGATAAGCGCCGAAAACCTCGCCATTGTCGCCCAGTATTTCCACTTCGCGCCGGCCTTTGTTTTCTCCAAATTTGACGGTACCGGAAACTTCGGCTACTACCGCCTGCCCCTTGGGTTTGCGTACTTCAAACAGCTCTTCGACCCGGGGCAGACCTCGGGTAATGTCTTCTCCGGCTACTCCTCCGGTATGGAAGGTACGCATGGTAAGCTGGGTTCCGGGCTCACCGATGGACTGGGCCGCCACGGTACCTACGGCTTCACCTATCTCCACCCCATAACCGGTGGCCAGGTTGCGTCCGTAACATTTCTGGCAAACTCCATGCCTGGTCTTGCAGGTCAGAACGGTTCTGATTTTTACCCTCTCAATACCAGCCCGTTCAATGGCATATCCTATATCATCGTCAATCATCTCATTCTCTTCCACCAGAACCTCGCCTGTCTGGGGGTGCAGAATGGTATCCAATGACACCCGCCCTATTATTCTCTGGTGCAAAGGCTCAATCAGCTGTGAGCCTTCCATAATTTTTTCCACCCAGATACCTTCGGCGGATTCACAGTCAGTTTCCCTTACGATTACATCCTGGGATACATCTACCAGACGGCGGGTCAAATAACCGGAGTCAGCCGTACGCAAAGCAGTATCGGCCAAACCTTTGCGCGCTCCGTGAGTAGATATAAAGTATTCCAAAACGGTCAAGCCTTCGCGGAAATTAGCCTTAATGGGAAGGTCGATAATTTTTCCCGCAGGGTCGGCCATAAGTCCGCGCATCCCGGCTAACTGCCGTATCTGCTGGAAGTTGCCGCGGGCGCCGGAGATGGCCATCATATAAACCGGATTGTCTTCGCTTAACGATGCTTTTAAGGCTTCGGTCACATCATCAGTAGCCTGGTTCCATATCTCAACCACCTGGGCGTGTCTCTCATCATCAGTGATCAGCCCTACCATGTAGTCCCCCTCAATAGCATCCACCGCTTTGTCGGCCTCGGCCAGAATATCCGCTTTGGCTTTGGGGGTTTTAAAATCAGTAACACCTACACTGATGCCGGCCCGGGTACCAAATTGATAACCCAGCCGTTTAATGCCGTCAAGCATGGCGGCAGTCTTCGCATTACCCTCCAAACGATAGCATTCGTACACCAGTTCACCGAGCTGTTTCTTGTCAATTACCTGGTTGTAGAATCCCAGGCTTTTAGGAATAATATCATTAAATATCAGCCGGCCTACCGAAGTTTCCGCTATCTCTTCTTTGAATTCCTGTTTTCCGTGGCTTTTCAGCAGTTCTTTTCCCGTCATAATAGGCAACGGCATCTTGACCCGGATTTTTTCATGCAGGGTAATAACCTTCGTATCATAAGCCATGCGAGCCTCATCAGGGTCGCGGAAGGCTTTGGGGGATTCTTTATCCCAGTCTTCCTGGCTCATATAGGTCAGGTAATAAAGTCCGATAACCATATCCTGGGTGGGTGTCACTACCGGTTTGCCATCCTTGGGATTAAGAATATTGTTACTGGCCAGCATTAACAGCCGGGCCTCAGTCTGAGCCTCGGCTGACAAGGGAACGTGTACTGCCATCTGGTCCCCGTCAAAATCGGCATTATAGGCGGTACAAACCAGAGGATGAAGTTGCAGGGCCCTGCCTTCCACCAATACCGGTTCAAAAGCTTGAATTCCCAGCCGGTGCAGGGTAGGAGCACGGTTTAGCAGTACCGGATGTTCTTTTATCACATCGTCCAGGATATCCCAGACCTCTTCCCGGCCTCTTTCCACCATTTTTTTAGCACTTTTTATATTGGAAGCAATACTCCGGTCGACCAGTTTTTTCATGACGAAAGGCTTGAAAAGTTCCAAGGCCATTTCCTTGGGCAAACCGCACTGATGCATATGCAGGTTAGGTCCCACCACGATAACTGAACGTCCGGAATAGTCTACCCGCTTGCCCAGCAAGTTCTGGCGGAAACGGCCCTGCTTGCCTTTTAACATATCACTCAGGGATTTCAGGGGCCGGTTGCCAGGCCCGGTTACCGGGCGTCCTCTCCGGCCGTTGTCTACCAGAGCGTCCACGGCTTCCTGCAGCATCCGTTTTTCATTGCGGACAATGATATCCGGAGCTCCTAAATCCAAAAGCCTTTTCAGGCGGTTATTGCGATTTATTACCCTACGATAGAGGTCATTAAGGTCGGAGGTGGCAAAACGGCCGCCATCCAACTGCACCATCGGTCTCAACTCAGGCGGAATAACCGGCAATACGTCCAGTATCATCCAAATGGGGTCATTGGAGGAAAGGCGGAAAGATTCCACTACTTCCAATCTTTTAATGGCCCGGCCTTTTCTCTGTCCGGTAGTTGTAGCTATCTCTTCTTTCAATTCCTGGGACATCTTATCCAGTTCAATTTCGCCCAGCAATATTTTCACGGCTTCAGCGCCTATTCCCGCCTGGAAGGAATCACCGTAGCGTTCTTTGGCTTCCCGGTATTCCCTTTCATTCAGCAATTGCTTCTTTAATAACGGGGTATCACCCGGCTGAATGACTATATAGTTTACAAAATATATAACTTTTTCCAATACTTTGGGCGACATATCCAGCAATAGTCCCATCCGGCTTGGTATCCCTTTCAGATACCAGATGTGGCAGACGGGGGCCGCCAGCTCTATATGCCCCATTCTTTCTCTTCTGACTTTGGAGGTGGTTACTTCCACCCCGCAACGATCACAAACAATTCCTTTATGCCGAACTCTTTTGTATTTACCGCAGTGACATTCCCAATCTTTTACGGGCCCGAAAATCTTTTCGCAAAAAAGTCCCTCTTTTTCCGGTCTTAATGTACGATAATTAATGGTTTCCGGTTTCTTGACTTCACCGCTGCTCCATGAACGGATTTGTTCCGGGGAAGCCAGGGCAATTTTAATCCTGTCGAAATTATTTACATCTAACAAACAGGTCTCTCCCTTCCAGATGATTAGAGCCGCTTCGGCAGTCAATATATCTTAAGGAAACTACGTCCTGTTGCTGACTATACAGTCAGTTCTGCCATTATTCGTCCTCAATGATACTAAGGTCGTCGCCCAGTTCGTCTGCGTTTAAATCAATATTGTCGTCTAAATCGCTAGCATCATCGTCATCATCCAGTCTTTCGATACCGTCCGGACCGCCTACCACGGTCTCCGGTATCTCCACCCCTAGTTCCCGAGCTTTTTCTTTTTCATTCAATTCATAATCGATGTCCTTGATCTGAATCTCCTGGTCATTGCCTGAAAGTATGCGAATATCCAAGGCCAGACTCTGCAGCTCTTTTATCAGTACTTTAAAGCCTTCCGGCACACCGGGCTCAGGTATATTATCACCCTTAACGATGGACTCGTAGGTCTTAAGCCGGCCTACCACATCATCCGACTTGACCGTGATTATTTCCTGTAGGGTATAAGCTGCCCCGTAGGCTTCCAAGGCCCATACCTCCATTTCTCCGAACCTCTGTCCGCCGAATTGGGCTTTCCCGCCTAAAGGCTGCTGAGTTACCAGAGAGTAGGGGCCAATGGAACGGGCATGAATCTTATCATCAACCAGATGAGCCAGTTTAAGCATATAAACGTAACCCACGGTTATTTCGTGATCAAAAGGTTCGCCGGTACGGCCGTCGTAAAGTGTGGTTTTGCCGCTGTCCGGCAAACCTGCTTCTCTCAGCTTGCTGAATATGTCTTCTTCGTTGGCCCCATCAAAAACCGGAGTAGCGACATTAAATCCCAGGGCCTTGGCCGCCCAGCCCAGATGGCATTCCAGAATTTGTCCAATATTCATTCGGGAGGGAACGCCCAAGGGATTCAGAACGATTTCCACCGGAGTGCCATCTTCCAGGAAAGGCATATCCTCTTCCGGCAGGATACGGGATATAACCCCCTTGTTGCCATGGCGGCCGGCCATCTTGTCACCCTCTGATATTTTTCGCTTTTGGGCAATATATACCCGTACCAACTGGTTAACTCCAGGGGGCAGCTCATCGCCTTTTTCCCTGGTAAAGCGCTTTACCGCCACAATTTTTCCGGCTTCACCATGGGGGACCCGCAGGGAAGAATCCCTGACTTCACGGGCTTTTTCCCCGAAAATAGCTCTTAATAATCTTTCTTCCGGAGTCAGTTCGGTTTCCCCTTTGGGAGTGACCTTACCCACCAGAATGTCGTCGGGGCGGACATCGGCTCCCACCCTGATAACTCCCTGGTCATCTAGATTTTTCAACATATCTTCGGAAACATTCGGTATATCACGGGTGATTTCTTCCGGGCCCAACTTGGTATCCCGGGCTTCGCATTCGTATTCTTCTATATGGATGGAAGTAAATACGTCTTCCTTCACCAGTTTTTCTGATATGAGTATGGCATCTTCGTAATTGTAGCCCTCCCAGGGCATAAAAGCTACCAGCACATTACGTCCCAGCGCCAGTTCTCCCATAGAGGTACTGGGGCCGTCGGCGATAACGTCACCGGCTTCAACTCTTTCCCCCGCAGTGACTATGGGTCTCTGATTGTAACAGGTACCCTGGTTGGAGCGTATGAATTTCAGGAGGGTATAAGTATCGTTTTCCCCATCATCATTACTTATTATTATCTGGTCCGCCCCAACTCTTTTGACCATCCCGGATTTTTTACATACCACCACTGATCCGGAATCTTTGGCGGCTTTGTATTCCAGGCCGGTTCCAATAATAGGGGCGTCGGTCTTTAAGAGCGGTACCGCCTGCCTCTGCATATTGGCCCCCATCAAAGCCCGGTTGGCGTCGTCATTCTCCAGGAAGGGTATCAGCGAAGTCGCTACACTGAAAACCTGTTTGGGAGACACGTCCATATAATCAACCTTGTTTATGGGAATCTCCAATATCTCTTCAAAATACCTGGCTTCAACCCGGTCCTCAATGAAGTAACCGTTTTCATCCAGGGGGGCATTGGCCTGGGCTACCATATATTCATCTTCTTCGTCGGCTGACAGGTAATCAATCTGGTTTAAGACCCGGCCTGATTCCTTGTCTACTTTGCGGTAAGGGGTTTCAATAAATCCAAAATCGTTTACCCGGCCAAAGGTAGCCAATGAACCGATTAAGCCGATATTGGGGCCTTCCGGGGTTTCTATGGGACAGATACGCCCGTAATGGGAATGGTGTACGTCCCGCACTTGGAATCCGGCTCTTTCCCGGGTCAAGCCTCCTGGTCCCAAGGCGCTCAGGCGCCTCTTGTGGGTAAGCTCAGCCAGCGGATTAGTCTGATCCATGAACTGAGACAATTGGGAGCTGCCGAAGAATTCTTTTACCGCAGCAGTTATGGGGCGTATGTTGATTAAAACCTGGGGAGTCAGGGTTTCCACGTCATGGATACTCATCCTTTCCCTTACTACCCTTTCCATACGGACCAACCCGGTACGGAATTGATTCTGCAGGAGTTCGCCAATGGAACGCAATCTTCTGTTGCCCAGATGGTCAATTACGTCGGTTTTGCCTTCGCCATTGATTAGTTTGAGGAGATAGGCGATAGTTGTGGTTATATCCTCATGCGTAAGGTGTCTTACCTCTATTGGGGTATCAAGCCCCAGTTTTTTGTTGATTTTGTAACGCCCGACCACAGCCAGATCATAACGCCGAGGATCGAAAAACAGGTTGTTTAACAACTGTTCAGCCGCATCCTCGGTGGCCATCTCTCCTGGTCTTAACCGGCGGTAAAATTCAATCAGAGCTTCTTTTTTGTTGGTACTGCTGTCTTTTTCCAGGGTCTTGTTAATGGATTCGTCGTCATTATACAATTCCAGAATAGCTTCATTACTCCCATACCCCAAAGAACGCAGGAGTACGGTTACTGGAATTTTCCTGGTTTTATCTATACGGGTGTATATTACTCCGGCGCTGTCCATTTCCAGCTCAAACCAAGCGCCCCGGTTGGGAATAATGGTAGCTCCATACAAAGTTTTGCCCGACACATCTACCCGGTCATTAAAATAAACGCCGGGTGACTTGACCAGCTGGCTAACTACAACTCTTTCTGCACCATTGATAATGAAAGTTCCCTTCTCCGTCATGAGAGGGAGATCCCCCATGTAGACATCTGATTCCTTGAGTTCTCCGGTTTCTTTGTCCGTAAGCCTTACCTTGAGCTTAAGCGGTGCCTGGAAACTGACATCCCGTTCTTTGCATTCATTCACCTGGTATTTGGGCTCTCCCAGACTATAATCCAGAAAATCAAGTTCCAGATTGCCGGTAAAATCAGAAATGGGGAAAACTTCCTGCAAGGCCTCTCTTAGGCCCTGCTTAAGAAACCAGTCATAAGAACTCAGCTGTACTTGAATAAGGTTGGGTAACTCAATAGGTTGCTTAATCCGTGAATAACTTAGCCGTTGTACTTTACCATATTCCTCAATATGAGGCATTAATAATTCACCCCTTTTTTTAATTCCTAAAAGAGTGAAAAGCAAGGCCTAAGTATAAACCTCGCTCTCAATAAGTTAAAAGCCTTTTATGGGGGTAACCCCCAAGTCATAGCTTGCCATGTTACAGCATTAATGGCAATTATTAATGTTAGCATATGTATTATTTATCGTCAAGGGCGGGAAACAATTATTTTATTATTTTTCCTGCTCCTCCATATCTCCCCGGGCAAATTCCTCGGCTGCCTTTTCCAAAGAGTATTCCTGAGCAATTAATTGATTTACCCTGCGCAGACGATGTAAAAAAATGATAAAGATTGTAATCGCACCAAGGGCAAATAATGCTATCCCCAGCACTATGCCATCAAATATTACGGCTTCAAGGGTAATTACGCCCCCGGTGCTCAAGTTCCAGACGGCAGTCGAGTCAATCTTCTCCTGGGCTGAGGTTGCTCTGATGATGCCGGGCACCTCAATACTTAAGCGAGTTCCCCCCTCATCGGCAAGCTGCTCATAAAGAGACCCTGGTCTGACTTGCTCCTTCATAGTCAGAGTACTTGATTTAATAAGCCAAAAATCTTTCTGGCTTAGCTCAAAGGGTAATCCGTCACCCCGCCGGCTGTATTCCTGCCAATTATTGATATGGCGGGTAAGGATAAGCCCTTGGTCAAAGCGGGAAGTTTTCCATTGGTTGTCCGGGATAACAATGTTCTGATCCCGGATAGTCACGGTTTCATCCAAACTGCCGTTGCTGTTCCATTTAATATTCCAGGCCGCCTGGTCACTTGCTGCTGCCGGAAAGCAAATGACCATTAGTAAACCCAGAACGAGAAAGACTGCTGGGAAATATTTCTTCATATACATCATTTCCCTTCTAATTTGAAATTAAACCCTAAATTTAGATTATAATAGAAAAACATTTATTTCAATAAGAAAGATTTGATGGAAATCGGAGTTGATTCCTTGGTCAACTACCACGCGGGATTGAAGCCCTAAAATAAATAAAGGCAGTTAACTTAATGATATTAAGGTAACTGCCTTTATGATGTGTAGCTTCAGCTATTTATTTTACTTCTACGCCGGCTCCGGCTTCTTCGAGCTTGGCTTTGATTTCGTTGGCCTCATCCTTGGAAACCTTTTCTTTGACCGGATTGGGAGCTTCGTCAACCAGAGCTTTGGCCTCTTTCAGGCCCAGACCGGTTATTTCTCTGACTACCTTGATAACATTGATCTTTTTGTCACCGACAGAAGTAAGAATCACGTCAAATTCAAACTGTTCTTCTGCCGCTTCAGCAGCAGCCCCGCCTGCTGCCGGAGCTGCCGCTACTGCCATGGGAGCAGCGGCGCTAACGCCAAATTCTTCCTCTAAAGCTTTTACCAGTTCTGAAAGCTCAAGAACGGTTAATTCCTTAACAATATCAATAACTTCCTGTACTTTACTCACAAAAATAACCTCCTTAATTTTCCGTAAATTATTTTCCTTAATCAGCTGAATATTCTTTACCCGTTGTGACCTCTCGCCTGAGCTTTCCCGTTTCTAGCCGGCTTGTTTCTGTTCCCGAATCTGGTCAATTACCCGAACGAAACCAGAGAGGTTGGCATTAAGCACATAAGCCAGGCTGGTAATAGGCGCCTGCATGGTACCCACGACCTGGGCCAACAGCACTTCCCGCGGCGGCAGATCAGCCAGGGCCTTAATTCTTTCCGGGGATATGGTCTGACCCTCAAGAATCCCGACTTTAACTTCCAGCTTTTTGTACTGCTTGATAAAATCATAAATGCTTTTTACCGGACCAACCGGATCTTCATTACTG
Organism: Syntrophomonas sp. UBA4911; assembly: GCA_002398105.1. Classification (GTDB taxonomy): domain Bacteria; phylum Bacillota; class Syntrophomonadia; order Syntrophomonadales; family Syntrophomonadaceae; genus UBA4844. The sequence goes on along the minus strand of DHCD01000091.1, from coordinate 57,175 downwards.
AAAAGAATTGCATTGGGGCCAAAGGTCTGGGGAATGACATCTTCGTGACCGGTGTTTTTTAAAGCGAACTCAACCATGGTGTTTTTAAGCACTTTGAATTCCACTCCGGGAACTCTTAGTTTCTCCCTAAGACTTGTCATCTCCTCAACATTTATTCCCCTATAGTCGGTAAATATTACCAGAGCAGCATCCTGGAGCTTCTTTTCTATATCTTTGACTATCTGTTGCTTTTTTTCTAAATTGGGCATGTAGTTTTCACCCCCTTTAAATTAATAGTTGTAAATCAAAAAACCCCTGCAGACACGGCGGCAGAGGTTTTAACTGATTAATCAGTTAACTATCTTCAAAACCTCGGCAGGCGAACGCTTGGTTCTTTAAGGTACTGACCACCGACTGTCTACAGTTTGGATATTCCTTTTTCAATATTTTATTTTACCGGTTGGCCGCCATTAATACAAGCGGATTAATTTTTACTCCGGGTCCCATAGTGGAACAAACGCTTACTGAGCGCATATACTGGCCTTTAGCGGCTGCAGGTCGAGCTTTTATCAAAGCTTCGGCAAAGACATTCAAGTTATCTGAAAGTTTCTCCAGCTCAAATGATACTCTACCGATAGGAACATGAATTATTGCCGTCTTGTCGACCCGGTATTCGATACGGCCAGCTTTAAGTTCACTAATGGTACGCTCAATATCAAAGGTAACCGTACCTGCTTTGGGGTTAGGCATAAGACCCCGAGGGCCCAGTATTTTACCTAATTTACCGACTACCGCCATCATATCCGGGGTAGCTACGGCTACATCAAAATCAAACCAGCCTCCCTGAATTTTTTCAGCCAGTTCTTCCGCTCCTGCGTAATCGGCTCCAGCATTCAAAGCCTCTTTTTGTTTATCTCCCTTGGCGAATACCAGCACTTTACGGGTTTTGCCCGTCCCATGGGGCAGGCTGACCGTTCCTCTTACCTGCTGGTCGGCATGACGGGGGTCCACCCCCAGTTTGATATGAATTTCCACGGTTTCGTCGAAACGGGCGCTGGACATATCTTTGACCAGCTGCAGAGCCTCGGCCGGATCATATAGACGATCACGATCCAGTTTTTTTAAAGCTTCCTGATAAGCCTTGCTTTTTTTCATATTAATAAAACCTCCCTGTGGTTTTTCGGATTTTTATCCTCCCACATTGTTGAGCCGGTAATTAATCAATAACTTCCAGTCCCATACTGCGGGCTGTGCCTTCTATCATTCTTACTGCCGCATCTACATCCGCAGCATTTAAGTCATTTTTCTTAATCTCGGCAATCTCTACCAGTTTAGCCCGGGTAACTTTGCCCACCTTTTTCTTGTTGGGCTCACCGGAACCCTTTTCTACGCTGGCTGCCTTTTTAAGCAAATCCGAAGCGGGCGGAGATTTAAGTATAAAGGTGAAAGACCGATCCTCGTAAACGGTTATTTCCACCGGAACAATGGAACCTGTCTGGTTAGCGGTCTTGGCATTATACTCCTTGCAAAATCCCATTATGTTTACACTGTATTGACCCAAAGCAGGTCCTACTGGTGGTGCTGGCGTAGCTTTACCTGCAGCTATTTGCAATGATATCTTCCCAATCACTCTTTTGGCCATATTTCCACCTCCTTACACTTTCTCTATTTGTTCATAATCCAGTTCTACAGGTGTTTCCCTGCCAAACATAGATATATTAACCCGTATTTTACCGCGATCAGGCAACAATTCCCGGACTATTCCTTCGAAATTGGCGAATGGCCCGGTTTTCACTCTGACATTTTCACCTATTTCGATATCAATAATCTGGGGTTTGCTCTCAACCAAGCCCATCTGTTGGAGTATTTTCTGAATCTCATCATTCTGCAAGGGCACAGGTTTATTTCCGCTGCCAACAAATCCAGTTACTCCAGGGGTATGGCGCACTACATACCAGGAGTCTTCATCCATTATCATATTAACTATAACGTAACCTGGAAAAACCCGGCGGCTGGTAACTTTTCTTTTCCCGCCTTTATACTCCACTTCCTGGGCTTCGGGTATGATAACCTCGAAAATTTTGTCCTGCATATTCATGGATTCTACCCGCTTGGACAGATCGACTTTTATCTTGTTCTCATAGCCTGAATACGTATGCACCACATACCATTCACCCTGCACTTTGCTTTCCGCGGTCGCTGCGTCCATATTCTCGTTTTCGCTCTTTATGTCCTGTTCCAATTCGGTATCAATGATTGGAACCACCTCCTCCAGGTTTAAGCAAAGGCTTTGAATAGTGCTTCCAGCAGTAAGGATAAACCGGAATCAAATAACCATATAATCAAAGCGACTATGGTAACCGAAACCAGCACTACCCCGGTGTAAGCCATCAATTGCTGCCGATTGGGCCAGTGGACCTTTTTCAGTTCATTATAAACGCTGACAAAATACTGTTTGGCATTATTCCAGCGTAACTTGAAACCATCGGACTCTTTTTTAGCGGGAACACTCTTGGTCACTATTATTCACATCCCTGACTTTACTTAATCTCTCTGTGCAGCGTGTGCGCATTGCAGAACTTGCAATATTTTTTTAACTCCACTTTGTCGGCTTGTTTTTTCTTATCCTTGGTAGTCGTATAATTGCGTTGCTTGCACTCGGTACATGCCAGTGTTATACCAACTCTCACTTTGAATACACCTCCATCCTGTGCACAGAAATCCTAAAATACTCTATCACACTGGAGTTGTGGTGTCAATAAAGAGCTTAGCGATGCTTCCCCAAGCCTGAACTATTAATCATCCTACTGTTGATGTCAGCAAAATTTATTTTCCGTAATTAATATTTTAGCCAAAATGAAAATAAATTAAAAGAAGTGAGAACATCTCCCACTCCTTTTATTGCCATATGGTAGCGGCGAAGGGATTTGAACCCCTGACACTACGGGTATGAACCGTATGCTCTAGCCAGCTGAGCTACGCCGCCAGATGGAGCCCTTAACCGGACTTGAACCGGTGACCTCATCCTTACCAAGGATGCGCTCTGCCGACTGAGCTATAAGGGCGTTTTTTTTAGCTGCCCTCCGGGAGGACCACCTATTCCCTGCGGGAATAAAAATTCATTGGTTGCCCCCTATCGGGGACTACTTATCTCAATTTCTGCGGGAATTTTTTTTGGTTGCCCTCTGCGAGGACCACTTATCTCAATTCCCTGCAGGAATATTTTTTTTTGGTTGCGGGAGCCGGACTTGAAC
>DHCD01000091.1:28124-53757 GCA_002398105.1 Syntrophomonas sp. UBA4911 | reverse complement strand
AGCTACCAACTGCTCCATCCCGCGATATTGATGGTGGAGGGAGAAGGATTCGAACCTTCGAAGGCGTCGCCAACAGATTTACAGTCTGCCCCCTTTGGCCGCTTGGGTATCCCTCCTTAATTGTTCACCTGGAGCCGAGCACAGGACTTGAACCCGCAACCTGCTGATTACAAATCAGCTGCTCTACCGATTGAGCTAGCTCGGCTCAGCAAGTAATATTTTATACTCTGCGAAAATCAAAGTCAATAGCTGCTCAAAGGTTTTAATCGGCAAAATATCTGGCAGGTTTTAGATTAGCAAGGCTTTAAGCCTTACTGCTGGCGCGGGTAAATCTGTCTGGGCAGGGCCGTTAAAGGTCGTTCCTATCTTCCAAATATTTTTCCAACTTGCGTTTTACCCTTTGCAGGGCATTATCAATAGATTTTACATGTCTTTTCAGATCGACCGCAATCTCCTGGTAGGACTTCCCCTCCAAATAAGCCATAAGAACTTTCCATTCCAAAGAACTAAGTATTTCGCCCATTTTTTTCTCAATAAATATAAATTCTTCCCGACTGATGATTATATCTTCAGGATTGGTGATCCTGGTGGTAGACAGTATGTCTATGAGGGTCCGGTCTGACTCTTCATCGTAAATGGGCTTGTTAAGTGAGACATAAGAATTGAGAGGAATATGTTTTTGCCGGGTTGCGGTTTTGATTGCAGTAATAATTTGCCGGGTTATGCATAATTCGGCAAAGGCGCGGAATGAGGTGAGTTTGTCCAGTTTATAGTCGCGGATGGCTTTAAATAGGCCTATCATCCCTTCCTGGATAATGTCTTCCTTATCCGCCCCTATAAGGAAGTATGACCTTGCCTTGGCCCTGACAAAATTTTTATATTTATCTACCAGAAACTCAACCGCAAATTGATCTCCCTGTTGGGCCAGATCCACTATTTCTTCATCAGTCATTTCCGTATAAGCAAGAAATATTTTTTGAGCAGCAGCGATAGAATTAGGCATTCAATCGCCTCCATAATAGTTGTTATTTATAATTATAAAATTGATATTCTGAAGTGTACCCCAAATTTATTATAGCTACCATGCTGAGCTACGTCAAGCCAATAGTACAGCGGGTTAGGATAAATCAAGCCGCTTCTGCCAATAAGCTTCAGCCCATTGCTTGCTTCACTAAGATAAGATTAGCACGTTTTTTCCTGTTTTCCCCTTTGCCGCAACACTTCATAAATTAGCACAGCGGCTGAAACTGATGCATTAAGCGATTGCAGTTTGCCCCGCAGAGGTATCCTGACCAGAAGATCGCAGTTTTCTTTTACCAACCTGCGGATGCCTTTGCCCTCTGAGCCAATAACCAAAGCCAGGGGCACGGGAAAAGAAATTGAAAAACAGTCGTTTTCGGCAGCCATGTCAGCCCCGGCAATCCACAATCCTTTCTGCTTCAGGTTCTTAATGGCAGAGACCAGGTTAGTCTCCTGTACCAGTAAGACATGCTCAACCGCACCGGCAGAAGCCCGGGCCACACCCTCGCTCACCTGGGCCGAACCATGACGGGGGATGATTATGCCATGCACCCCTGCACATTCGGCTGTACGAATGATTGAGCCCAGATTCTGAGGATCCTCCAGGCCGTCCAGGATAAGAATGAAGGGATCCTCTCCCCGCTTTGCCGCCAACTGCCAGACCTGATCCAGATCGGCATATTTATAACTCTCCACCAGGGCCAATACCCCCTGGTGATTAACCAAGCCACTCATTTGATCCAGCTGCTGTCTCCGAACATATTGAATATAAATCCCTTTTTTTTCAGCTAAACGTACCAGTTCCCCGGTTCTTTTGTCCTGACGGGTGTCAAGCACATATATCCTGTCAATTTTACGCTGGCCTTTTAAGGCCTCCATAATACTATTGACCCCAGCTAGTTTTTCTTTCATAAGCAGTATTTTCTCCCGCGTCTTAGTTAAACAAATCGTCGGTTATGACTATCCGGGCATAATGCCTTTCCGGAAAGGAGCGGTCATAGGCTATATCATCATAAAGACCGGGCATTTGTCCCTGAAAATAGCGCAACAGGGGTATAGCCACCTGTCTCATCTGGGGATGGGCGGCAGGATCGCAGCGCAGACGGAAAAAGTGGCGCCATTCTCTCATATTGTATGTAACCACCAGCTCTGTTTTTAACGAATTGGGCAGCACTGAACGGGCCTCCTGGGCTGAACGCCCGGCTTGCAGTAAAGTCATGTAACCCTTTTCGGCTGCCTGGCAGGCATCCTTCCACTGCTGGTAGGCAACCTCGTCATCCAGGAAAAAGTAGGGTTCAATAACCGCAATTTCATTACCGAATCTATCCTTACTATAGCGGCAATAGCGGGTTGACTCCTGGCTGTAAGCAGCTATGCGGTGCCGGACTATCTCATGTGATATGCCCCGGTCAATAATGAACAATACCGTGGCTTTTTCATGTTCTATGATTGATTCATGCCCTATTTTGAGTTTGCTTTTTAAAAAATCCGGATTGCCCCCGGCAGGCATTTTATCTTCTGACTTATAACAAACCCGGGCATAACGTTCCAGACGCAAGAGGATCTCTTTCCCCAGAGCATTCCCGGGAATCAGCACCTTGGGCTGCTGAATAATCATAAGGCCAAGCCTCCTCATACATTATTACATAATATTTTAATTACCTGCCATGGCTCCAGACCATACCCGGGGTCTTAATTCTCCAGCGCTCTGTCGACCAGATACAAAAGCCGGTCTTCATCGCCTTTGAGATAGAGATAGCCCAGCAAGGCTTCGAAACCGGTACTCAATTTATAATCGCCCGGGTCGGCGTGGCGGGGAGGTGTACTTTTGGCATTGCGGCCCCTTTTTATTATGTCCTGCTCCTCTTCAGTCAGCTCATGGCACAACTGACGGATGAGCTTCGCCTGGCTCTGGGCTTTGACCAGTTCCACAGTATCATGATGAATTTCACTGACCTTGCGCCGACCGGCGGTAACTATATGTCTTCTTACCAGCAGTTCGAACACCGCATCACCAACATAAGCCAAAACTACCGCCGGGTACTCCCGCAGCATGTTTTCATCCAGTGCTTCAAGCCTCAGCAATCTTCCACCTGGCTCCTTCCCTGGTATCTTCCAATATAATACCGGCCTGCTGCAAACTATCTCTTATATAATCCGCCTGGGCATATTGCTTACGGGATTTAAAATTCGACCTCAAAGCGATAAGTTTCTCCATCAGCAAGCTCAGTTTTGGGGGCGATTCATAACGGAAACGGGTCCCGCCCGTAGTATCTTCGCTGACAATACCCATTGCCCCCAGAAAATCACGGATATCATCAGCTAATTGATAGTCTCTCTCTTGCCGGGCAAAATGGCGTATGGCGGCTATTATGTCCAATACTTTGTCAATCCCGGCGGTCTCGTCCTGCTGCCGGTCAATAAAAATACCCAGCACTTCTCCCAGTTCCTTAAAGATAGCTGCGGCTTCCGCAACGGCGGCCTGATCCATAGCACGGTCGGGCCGGGCTGAAGCCAGGTAGTTATTAATCCGGTGAGATATTTCAAACAGTGAGCCCAAAGCCCGGGCAGTATTGAAATCATCATCCAGAGCAGCTATAAATTCCTGCTGCAGGTCGGTCACGGCCTGATTAAGGTTCAGGGCTTCCCCTTCCGGTTTTACCTTCAAGCTATGATTCCCCTGCTGAAACTCATTGACCAGCAGCAGGGTTGTCTTCAAACGCCCTAAGGCTTTACGGGCTTCCTCCAGTTTGCCGTCGTCAAAGTCCAGAGGACTGCGGTAATGGGTAGCAATCAGATAAAAACGCACCGCATCTGCTGGAAATCTCTCCAGCACATCGCGCAGCAGGAAAAAATTGCCCAGCGACTTCGACATCTTTTCACTGTTTACAGTGATAAAGCCATTATGCATCCAGTAGCGGACAAATGGTTTTCCGGTCAGGGCTTCAGCCTGGGCTATCTCATTCTCATGATGGGGAAAAATCAGATCATTTCCGCCACCGTGAATATCTATAGTATCTCCCAGGTATTTATTCGCCATTACGGAACATTCGATATGCCAGCCCGGCCTTCCCCGTCCCCAGGGACTATCCCAGGAAGGCTCCCCCGGTTTGGCTGCTTTCCACAAGGCAAAGTCGGCCGCTTCCTCTTTGCGCTCGTCCACTTCCACCCTGGCTCCGGCCAGCATATCCTCCAAGCTGCGGCCGGAAAGCCTGCCATATCCTTTGAAAGCTCTTACCCGGTAATAAACATCGCCGTCAACCTCATAGGCAAAGCCTTTGGCTATGAGAATACTTATAGCCTTGATTATATCATCCATATGCCGGCTGACCTGGGGATGAGCGTCGGCCGGCAGTATATTCAAAGCAGCCGCATCCTTAAAGTATTCGTTTATATAGTGCGCCGCCAGTTCCAAAGCGTTTTCACCTTTCTCCCGGCTGCGCTTGATTATCTTGTCATCAACATCGGTAAAATTCTGGATATAAGTTACCTTATATCCTTGATAAATAAGGTAGCGGCGCAGGCTGTCAAAGACTACCAGGGGGCGGGCATTGCCCAGATGAATATAATTATAGGTGGTGGGCCCGCAAACGTAGATTTTTACCTGGTTAGGCTCAAGCGTTTCCAGCTCTTCTTTTCTGCCACTGAGAGTATTGTAAACTCGCATGGTCGGTCACCTTCTCTTCATAAGATTGCAGGCGTTTTTCCAATTCTTCGATCCGAACCTGCATGGCGGTAAGGGTGTCGGCAATAGGGTCGGGTAAAAGATGATGTTCCAGGTCAACCTCAATTTTTCCGTCTTTTACCCGAGCTCCGTCGCGAACCACAATTCTTCCGGGAACGCCGACCACCGTACAGGATGGGGGAACACTTTTCAATACTACCGAGCCGCCTCCGATTTTAGCGTTATCACCCACAGTTATTGCTCCCAGTACCTTCGCTCCCGTACTTATAACCACATTGTTGCCGATAGTGGGATGGCGTTTGCCTTTCTCCTTACCGGTGCCTCCCAGGGTGACACCCTGGTATATAGTAACATTATCTCCTATTTCGGCGGTTTCTCCAATAACTATACCACTGCCATGGTCAATAAATAAACCGTCGCCTATTTTGGCACCGGGGTGGATTTCGATACCGGTCAGCCAGCGGCTCATATGAGAAATCAGCCGCGCCAGGAAGAAACATTTCCTGAGATATAAAGAATGGGCTATCCGATGATTAATGATAGCATGAAACCCGGGATAACAAAAAAGTACCTCCCATACGCTGCGGGCAGCCGGATCCCTTTCAAATACCACCTTAATCTCTCTTTTAAGCCTGGTAAACATCTTTATCCTCCTTAAAAAATAAAATATAAAAAGCCTTTCGTCTCCTCAAGAGGCGAAAGGCCATTTTCCGCGGTTCCACTCTTATTAAATACTGCACTCACAGTATTTCACTCAATCTTCTTAACGGTATCACCGGGCATGCCTACTATCTTTTTCAACATGCCTGCTCCCGGGTGCAATTTCGGAAAAGCTTCATACTGTAAAGAGGCTCTCAGCCGGTGACCTCTTTTCTCTGGCAGCGATCGCAGCCCTACTTCTCCCATTCGCAGCATTTATATATGGAATTATTGTAATTATATGCAAACCTCTTGTCAAAGTCAACCTTGGACGAATTATTTAATCATCTCCAGGACCTGGCGGACACGGCTCAGAGATTCCTCCCGGCCCCAGATAAAAATCAGGTAAGGCAGATCCGGTCCGTGGCTTTTTCCGCTTAAGGCACAACGCAGAGGCATAAACACGTTCTTGGGCTTTAATTTTAAACTTTTGGTAATGGACTTGATAAACTGCTGAATTTCTGCCGCTTCTTTATAATCGGGCAGCCCATTGATAAAAGCTTCTAAAACCGGTTCGGTTCCATCGGCCTGCAATATCTCCATAGCCCCGGCATCATATTCGGGAAGAGCGAAAAACTCTGCCAATTCCTTTCCCACATCGTTCAAGCATATAATCCGATCACGCAGCACCTCTACCAGCAGGTCGAGCTGTACCTTATCCAGCCGCGCCACATCTTCAGCATAGGGGGATTCCTGCAGATAAGGCATGATAAGGGTTTTTAGCTCCTCATGATCTTTTTGCTTGATATACTGCTGGTTAATCCAATTTAGTTTATCCAGATCAAACACGGCCGGATTTTTAGCCACCCGCTCCAGAGTAAAGGCTGAGATTATCTCATCCGGGGAAAGAATCTGCTCCTCCCCCTCCGGGGACCAGCCCAATAAAGCCAGAAAGTTGAACAAGGCTTCAGGCAGATAACCCATTTCCCGATATTGTACCAGAGAAGTGGCGCCGTGGCGCTTGCTCATCTTCTGCCGGTCATCACCCAAAATAAGGGAAATATGAGCAAATTCCGGCCGTTTCAGGTTCAGGGCATCATAAATCATCAACTGCCGGGGAGTATTGGACAGGTGCTCCTCGGCCCGAATAACATGGCTTATTCCCATCAGTACATCATCTATCACCACGGCAAAGTTATAGGTGGGTATCCCATCTGATTTGACGATAATAAAATCCCCGATGTTATTGCTGTCAAAATTAACCCGTCCTCTGACCAAATCATCAACCACATAGACCCGGTTTGATGGTACTTTAAACCGGATCGCCGGTTTTTGCCCCTGAGCCAGCCTGGCCTTAACCTCTTCTGCCGTCAGATATCGGCACTTCCCGGAATATCCCGGCATTTGCCCGCGGGCCATCGCCTGTCGGCGTTCTTCTTCCAGTTCTTCTTCACTGCAAAAACAGTAATAAGCCTGATCCGATTCCAGTAAACGGGCGGTGTATTCATTATATAAATTTAAGCGCTCAGTTTGCCGGTAAGGTCCATTTTCCCCGCCGACTTCCAAACCTTCATCCCAGTCGATTCCCAGCCAGCGCAGGGACTCAATTATTTCCTCTTCATACTCCCGGCGCGAGCGCTCCAAATCCGTGTCTTCGCTTCTTAAAACCAATTCTCCACGGTTATGGCGGGCAGAAAGATAGTTGAACAGAGCCGAACGGGCTCCGCCTATATGTAACGGCCCCGTAGGACTGGGCGCAAACCGGACTTTTATTTTATTCATGCAGTTTCCCTCCTTGCATACCTGGTAATTATATCATTACGGTCAACCCGGCAACAATAGCCAGCCCAATCAAACCTGCCATGTTAAAATTCTCGGCTCCGCTAATCCAACAGAGCCACGGCCAGGGCTGATATGCCTTCTTCCCGGCCTTCGAATCCTAAGCCTTCGGTAGTGGTAGCCTTTACATTAACCTGTTCCGCTTGTATCTGCATTACCCGGGCTATGTTCTGCCCCATCGCCGCCAGGTAAGGCGCCAATTTGGGCTGCTGAGCTATAATGGTGCTGTCTATATTGATCACTTTAAAACCTGTCTGATACAGCTTATCCCTTACTTCCTGCAACAGATAAAGACTGCTTATACCATGGTAACGTTGGTCGCTATCGGGAAAATGGCGGCCAATGTCACCCAGTCCTGCCGCACCTAAAAGGGCATCACAGATGGCATGGAGTAAAACATCGGCATCGGAATGCCCTTCCAAACCTCGGGGATAGTCGATCTCCACCCCCCCTAAAATCAGCTTTCTTCCTGCCTGCAGACAATGAACGTCATAACCGTTGCCAATACGCAAAACTTCTCCTCCCTTAATTAGAAAATAGACGCAGATCAACGCAGATTCATTATAAAAAAGACGCGGAAACCGCGGAACTTTTGGGAAATACGCGGAATTTATTAAAGCATTCTTCCGCGTTCTTCCTTCTAAATTTCCTAAATTCCGCGTCAAAAAATATAGCAGAACCGTTGGACTATTTTCATATTTGGTTGCAGCCTCAGGCCATGAGCGGTTAATGCGTTGATTAACGCCGATTGAAGTATAACAGCTCTGTTGGGATGCATCCAGACTACCAGCTTACATGTTTAATAATGCCTGAGCCATGATCAGGTCTTCCGGGGTGGTTATCTTGAGATTATTATAATTACCCGGTACCACTTTGACCCGGCCGATGTATTTTTCAAACAGGGCGGCATCATCCGTACTGCGGAAGTTTTCCTCATAGGCCATGATATAAGCCTGGTAAAGTTCACTATAGCGAAAAACCTGGGGGGTCTGGATAAATACCACGCTGGAACGGTCCAGGGTATTAGCCACCAAACCGTCCCGGTCGATCATTTTCAAGGTATCCCGAGCACAGATGCCGGGAATAGCGGCGCCCCATTCCTGAGCAGCCTGCAGCAGTCCGCTCAACAAATTGGACGTTAAAAGTGGCCGAGCACCATCGTGCACAGCCACATAGTCCGTATCTGCACCAAGTTCTGTCAGTCCCGCCCATACTGAGTCCTGGCGCTGCTCCCCCCCGGGGATAACTTTTTTAACCTTATGATAGCCGTATTTTTTTACAATTTCCTTTTCACAATATTCGATCTCCCGGGGATGGGCCACAATGATTATTTCGTCCACAGCGTTGTATTGCTCGAATACCTCCAGGGAATAGCTTAGAACAGGCTTTTCTTTCAAGAGCATGTACTGTTTATTGACGGGGCTCTTCATCCTGCTTCCGGTTCCTGCCGCTGCGATAACAACCCGCAGGTTGTTAGCCATATAGTTTCACCTCTTGTACTTCCTGAAAAACCTGATTAACGCTGCCGCCATTTTCCTCCCGCACTTTGCGGGTAAAAATCATACGCCCGGCTACGGTCTGAAACACACTGGTAACCGTTACTTCCAGCTCATTGCCGATTTCATGGTGAGCATCCTCAACCACAACCATGGTGCCATCCTCCAGGTAACCTACACCCTGCCCGGCTTCCTTGCCCTCTTTTATAATGGCAATGTGCATGTTCTCTCCCGGATAGACAATCACTTTCACCGCATTGGTCAGTTCGTTTATATTGAGGACCTTGATCCCCTGCAGTTCAGCTACTTTATTAAGATTGTAATCATTGGTTATGATGCAGGCGTTAATCTGTTTGCAAAGACGTAACAGCTTGTTATCCACGTCTTTTTCCTCAGGTATATTTGCTTCAATTATATCAATTTTTATGCCGGTGTGTTTCTGCATTTTCGACAGAAGCTCCAGTCCCCGCCTGCCCTTATTACGCCTGATATTGTCAGAAGAATCGGCAATATGCTGCAGCTCTTCAATGACAAAAGTAGGTACAATGAGCTGCCCCTCCAGGAAATGGCTTAAGCAGACATCATAGATGCGCCCGTCAATTATGGCACTGGTGTCAAGCACTTTGGGAGAAATCAGGTTCCCGTCTGTTTCTTCGGTAACCGCGGAGTGAGGCCATAGTTTGATAAAATCCGGGGCTCGACGTGCACCTATGGTGGCTCCCAGCAAACCGCTCAAACAGAAAATCCCCAGGGTTAAAACATCACCGATCCCATCCAGCAGGGAAAGGGGAAAAGTGCTCAAAACCCCCACCAAAATACCCATAAAAAGTCCGGCTATGCCACCCAACAGTATATCACTGGGTATACTGTCCAGGGTTCGATTAATGTAATCCGCAGCCTTTCGAGCCAGCTTACCCAATAAGGTAAGGCCCAGATAAAACACTGCGGCCGCTATTAAACCCCACCCCAGATTCCATAAAGGTTTTAATGGCAACAGCTGCTGAACGGTGTATGCCGCCCAGATACCGAAAATAAGTGCTAAAAGAAATAATTTACTGGAAAATTTAATTTTTCTACACATATTTATACACCTCCATACTTACTATTTTTGTTTAGGAGCTGCATAATTATACCAACTATTGTAAAAAAATTGCTGCTGCGCTTTAACCGGGTTGCATTTTCTTCTGCCGGGAGGCGAGACTGGTATTAAATGTAATAAAGACGAAATATACGCCATGTTAAAGAATTTTCAGAAAATTTCGTAAACCCCCGGAAGGGTGGTGTATAATTGACAATGCCTGAAAGCAAAAGCTATAATTTAAAAAAGTCTTATACTAAGGGGGCAAGCCTTTTGAAGGACTTGATCTGTGATGAGTTCCAAAACGTGGTGGGCGATCTCCTGATAAGGCACCGCAGCATACTGGATATCCTTTCCAAGCTTTCCGAGGCCAGTTGTCGGGTCAACCGGGCCGTAGCCAAATCGGTAACTGATTGCGGTTGTTTGTCAATTGAGGCCAATAAGCTGCAACTGCCGGAACAAATTGACTCCTTTGAAGAGTTAAAACAGTATTTGGACAGCCATCTGAAAGGGCATATGTGCCCTAATTGCGAAGAAGTGATCAACAATGAACTGGGAAAACTGCTCTTCTACACCGCTGCTCTCTGCAACACACTGGATATTAACCTTTACGACGTTTTTATAAAGGAATACAAAAAAGCATCCACCCTGGGTGTTTTTAATTTGACTTAATTAGAAAATAGACGCGGAACACGCTGAACTTCTGGGAAAGACGCGGATTTTATTAAAGTTTTCTTCCGCGTTCTTCCTTTTAAATTCCCTGAATTCCGCGTCAAAAAATAGGGAAACCGTAAGATTATTTTCATTCTTGGTTGCTTACCTGCCTGTGCCCTATTTGCGTACGGCCTCCAGCCATGGGGGGAATTAGAAAATAAAGAGAACCGCTTCTTTATTACAGAATTACGGAAGCGGTTCTTACTTTTATTTTTTCTGCTTTTAGACCATATATTCCAGCAGTTGTTGTTCCTGCATGCGCTTAAGCCCGTTCTTAATGGATCGGGCTCTTACTTCTCCTATGCCTTCCACTTCGTCCAATTCCTCAATACTGGCCCGCAAGATGTGGGTAAGCAGGCCAAACCGTTCCACCAGATTATCAATGATGGAAGTGGGAATACGGGGCAGCTTCTGGAGCATACGGTATCCACGGGGTGAAACCATCTGATCCAGGTGGCTGGTAGATGTACCCAGGGAAAGCAGACGGGCGATAAATACCAGATCAGATATATCTTCCTCAAAGGAACGCATCATCGCCGCCAATAATTCATGGGGGGGTTTTTCCATAATATTGGAATAGTCCTGAATAATCAGCAAGGCCTCCTCTTCCACATTGGCGATCATCTCATCCAGTTGCATCTTTACCAGCCGGCCTTCACTGCCCAGCTCGGCAATATAATGTTCTATTTCATTGGCTATCCGCAAAACTTTTATACTGCGCTTGAGCACCTCGCATACTTCAGATACGGTTACCATATCTTCAAATTCCAGCCCTCCCAGGTGCTGCAGTTCCCTTAACATGACATTGCGGTATTTCTCCAGGGTTTGCAGTGCCTGGTTGGCCTTAACCAAAATAGAAGCCAAATCACGCAGACGGAAAACGATGTTGCCCTGATACAGGGTGATAACTTTACGCCGCTGGGATATGGCAACCACCAGTTCCCCTGTCTGCCGGGCTACCCGTTCGGCGGTGCGATGACGAATCCCGGTTTCATTGGAACGTATAGTGGGGTCAGGATCCAGTTGGGCGTTGGCAATTAAAATTTTGCCGGTATCATGACTGGTAATAATGGCCCCGTCCATTTTGGCCAGTTCGTAGAGCCGCGCCGGAGTAAATTCAGCATTAATCTGAAATCCGCCATTGACAATCGACATTAGTTCCGGAGAATCTCCCACGACTATCAGGCCACCAGTATTGGCTAATAATATATTTTCTATCCCCACCCGAAATAAAGTGCCCGGTGCAAGCATCTGCAGAGATTTTCTGAACTGTTCCTGATAGGTATCTTCCACCCGCTCATCCCTCCATGATTAAATCTATAAATTCTTCTATGGTATTTACCTCAAGTACCTTCAGATCAGAAGGGTATATCCTGTTTTTAGCCGTACCGCCTGGTACGACTACTCTTTTATATCCCATCTTTTGGACCTCCTTAAGCCGGAGGTCCAAAAACGGTACCGACCTGATTTGGCCGCTTAAGCTTAACTCCCCTATAAAAACCGTATCCGAAGCCAGAGGCCGCTCCCGGTAACTTGATATAATCGCGGCTGCAATTCCCAAATCAACTGAAGGATCCTTTAAAAATACCCCCCCGGTGACTTTGAGATAAACATCGTTAGATGCCAAATTATATCCCGTCTTTTTCTCCAGCACCGCTATTATCAAGGCCAAACGGTTCTGGTCAATGCCTGATGCCATACGCCGGGGATATCCCGCCCCCGAGGCCGAAACCAGTGTCTGCACCTCTATCAGCAGCGGGCGGCTGCCTTCAAAACTGGCGGTAACAGCAGTGCCATTACTATCCGGCAAGGCCGGACTGAGAAAAACATAGGAAGGGTCTACCACCTCTACCAGTCCCTGCCCGCTCATCTCCATCAAACCAATTTCATCGGTGGAGCCAAAACGGTTTTTGATTCCCCGCAACAGGCGAAAGGAGTAATTTTTCTCCCCTTCAAAATAGATTACTACATCCACCATATGCTCCAATACCCGGGGCCCAGCCAGAGCACCGTCTTTGGTTACATGGCCCACCAGAAAAAAGGCTTTGTCACTGTTTTTAGCTATGTTGATTATCCGGGCGGTGCATTCCCGTAATTGGGAAACACTTCCGGGAATAGACGATATTTCAGGGGAATAGACGGTTTGGATGGAATCTACGATAACCAGCTCGGGATCTATTTCTTTGATATATCCATCCAGCAAATCTATATCTTGCTCATTAAGCAGATAAACAGCAGGATTATTTATATGCAAACGTAAAGAACGCAGTCGTACTTGTTTCAGTGATTCCTCGCCGGAGAGGTAAATTACCGGTTTTCCGCTCCGGGCTACGGCATCAGCCACCTGCAATAGTAAAGTCGATTTACCTATGCCCGGGTCTCCTCCCAGCAATATGACCGAACCCGGCACCATTCCCCCACCCAGTACCCTATCCAGTTCACCTATGCCGGTACTCAGCCTATGGATATCCTGATCGGAAATAGAGTTCAGGGGTACCGCTTCCGTAGTCCGCCGGCGGCCGGGAGCAGCTTTTTTTCCCAGCGGCTCTTCTACCATAGTATTCCAGGAGGCGCAACCGGGACACTTGCCCAGCCATTTGCTGCTTTCATAGCCACAGTTGCTACAGGAAAATCTACTTATACTTTTTCCCATAGTATTCTCCTTTACAAAATATTATAAATAAAATATCGTAATCTTTACCAGGGAAATTCAATTAATCAGGCATTTTTTCCCCTTTAGGTATGATTAAACTAAAAAGGAGGCTGATAAAGCCCCCTTTCTATCCGGTATGATTATCCTTTTCGTATTACAATAGCGCCGTCCTGAGCATCAACCACTATCTTATCGCCTGGCTCGACGGTTTTTTTCAGTATCTCCTCCGAGACCCGGTCTTCAACCAGTTTTTGTATGGCCCGTTTTAAAGGACGGGCGCCATAGTCAGGTTCATAACCCTCCTTCAAAATTACTTTCCGGGCCGCAGCATTGATTTCCAGATGATAACCGTTTTCTTCCACCCTTTTAGCCAGATCCCGCAATAACAGGTCGATAATCTGCTGCAGCTCCGTTTCGTTCAGACTGGAGAAAACTATGATTTCGTCAATACGATTCATCAGCTCCGGCCGGAAGGTATGCTTGAGCTGTTCCATTACCCGGTCTTTCATCCGGCTATAGTTTTCGGCTTCATCAACGGCGCTGGTAAAGCCTACCTTTTTAGTATTCTTTATGGATTCAGCCCCAACATTAGAGGTCATAATCACTATACTATTGCGAAAATCCACAGTCCGCCCCTGACCGTCGGTCAAGCGGCCATCCTCCAGAATCTGCAGCAGGATATTGAATACATCCGGGTGGGCTTTCTCAATCTCGTCCAGCAGAATAACCGAGTAGGGTTTTCGCCTGATTTTTTCCGTCAGTTGTCCTCCCTCATCATAGCCCACATAACCGGGGGGAGAACCAATCATCCGGGATACGGCATGTTTCTCCATATATTCGGACATATCCAGCCGGATTACCGCCTCTTCGCTGCCAAACATTGCTTCCGCCAAAGCCCGGGCCAGCTCAGTTTTCCCGACCCCGGTCGGTCCTAAAAATACGAAGGAGCCTATGGGACGCTGGGGATTTTTTAACCCCGCCCGCGCCCTTCTAACGGCACGCGCTACCGCTTGCACCGCCTCTTCCTGGCCTATTACGCGCTGGTGCAAAACCTCTTCCAAGTGTACCAGCCGTTCGCTCTCCTCAGTAGCCAGCTTACTGACCGGTACTCCGGTCCAACTCGACACTATGGCAGCTATTTCCTCTTCACCCACTGAACCTACCTGCAGTCTGCGTTTATTGACCCATTCTTTATGCTCATTCTCAAATTCATCCCGCAGTCTCTGCTCTTCATCCCTGAATTTGGCGGCTTTTTCATATTCCTGGGCATTAATCGCTTCTTCTTTCTCCTTACTGATTTCTTCCATTTGTTTTTGCTTTTCTTTTAAGTCCTCGGGCAGAATATAGTTGGCCAACCTTACCCGGGAGGAAGCTTCATCAATAAGGTCAATGGCCTTGTCCGGCAGATAACGGTCACTGATATAGCGAGTCGACAGCTTGACCGCTGCGATAATGGACTCGTCTTTTATCTTAACTCCATGATGAGCTTCATAACGGTCGCGCAGGCCCTTTAATATCTCTATGCTCTCTTCCTCACTGGGTTCGTCCACTACGATGGGCTGGAAGCGTCTTTCCAAAGCCGCATCTTTTTCAATATGCTTGCGGTATTCGTTTAAGGTGGTGGCGCCCACACACTGGAATTCTCCCCGGGCCAGAGAGGGTTTGAGAATATTGGCCGCATCTATCGCCCCTTCAGCCGCACCGGCTCCGACTATGGTGTGCAGTTCATCAATAAATATGATTACATCCCCGGCGTTCCTTATTTCATTTACTATCTTGGTCAAACGATCCTCGAATTCTCCCCGATATTTGGTTCCCGCTATCATGGTGGAAAGATCCAGGGCTACTACTCTTTTATTGCTTAATATTTCCGGAACATGGTTCTCATTTATCCTTTGCGCCAATCCCTCTACAATAGCCGTCTTGCCAACGCCCGGGTCCCCGATTAGAACCGGGTTGTTCTTGGTTCGGCGCGAAAGGATCTGCACTACCCGTTCTATTTCCTTTTCCCGGCCAATCACCGGATCCAGCCGTCCCTCGCCTGCATCCTGGGTCAGATCGCGACTAAAGGAATCCAGAGTCGGGGTTTTGCTCCGGCTTTTCTTTTTAGCCTGAAAAGAAGCGGACGGATTGACCTGGAATTCCTGATAGGGATTGTTATTATACCCGGACGAGGCCTCCCCGCCTAAAAGGAGCATAACCTGTTCCCTTAGCTGCTCCAGTCTTACTCCCATAGATATCAGGACCTGGCCTGCCACCCCTTCCTCTTCCCGGATTAAAGCCAGCAGCAGATGTTCGGTCCCCACATAATTTACCCCCTGTAAGCGGGCTTCATCAAAAGCCAGGTTAAATACTTTTTTGGTCCGGGGGGTGATAGGCAGATCACCGGCTCCTCTTTCAGTATTGGCATTATTTTCGCCAATCAGGCGGGTGATTTCCTGCCGCACCTTTTCTAAATCCAGTCCCATATTTAAAAGCGCCCGGGCACCTACTCCTTCACCTTCCCGAAGCAGTCCCAGCAATATATGTTCGGTGCCGATAGCCGGGTGATTAAGCTGCCGGGCTTCTTCCTGAGCATGAATAACGGCATTTCGGGCCCTTTGGGTAAATCTTCTAAACATATATATCTCCTCCTTTCATTTATCCACGGGTTTATGTTAACCATCGGCCAGCCGGATTTTCACAAATTGTAATTAAATCAGCGTTAATCCGGTTAATATTTTCTGCTCAATGCTCTCTGGTTGCGGCCAGTCTTTCTTTTATTACCTCGGCGCGTTCAATATCGCGATGAAAGGCGTCCATTTCTTTACCCACTTTCTTCTGCAGATGGGCCGGACGAATGGCAACCACCAGTTCATTAAGGGCAAAGGCTGTTATTTTAGCCAGTATACCCAGGTCTACCCCCAGCCTTACATCGGATAGGAGGGCCATCGCTTCATTGGAGTTCATCACCCGGGCACTGCTCAATATTCCATAAGCCCTGCCTACACGGTCCTCAAGCTGGTATTTCATATCCTCCCTGAGCCTTTCTCTTAACAATCTTTCCTGCTCAATAATCCGCTTGGTTATGCCAGTCAGATTATTAATAATATCTTCTTCAGTTTGACCCAGGGTTACTTGATTGGAAAGCTGAAAAAAGTTGCCTATCACTTCAGTTCCTTCCCCATATATACCTCGTACGGTCATACCCAGCTGAGCTATGTTGTGAAATATCTGGTTGATCTGTCCGCTGATGGCTATAGCCGGGAGATGGAGCATGACTGAAGCCCGCATTCCCGTCCCCACGTTAGTGGGGCAGGACGTAAGGTAGCCTCTTCTTTCATCAAAAGCAAAGTTCAGGTGTTGTTCCAGATCATCGTCTATCTGCTGAGCCTGCCGGTAACACTCCTCCAGTTGCAGACCGGGCAGAAAACACTGGATACGCAGATGATCTTCCTCGTTTATCATTATTACCAGAGAGCCATCCTGATTAGTCAGTACCCCCCGAAAAGATTCGTCCGATTCTGCATGCCCGGGGCTGATCAGGTGCTTTTCCACCAGCATTTTCCGCTCCAGAGCGGTAAGCCGGTCAAAGGTAAGCAGTTCCATTTCCTTAAGGTCAGGGGTCGTGCTTTTAGACCAGGCTTCCTCTATGGTTTGCAGGCTTTTTTTCCCGCTCTCCCGGTCAAGTATCTGCGGAAAAGGAATCAAATTAAGATTCCGGGCTAAACGTATACGGCTGCTTATCACTATGTCAGATTCCGGCCCTTCATCAGCCGCCATCCAACGTACAAAGTTGCTGTTCAGCAAATTATCGGCTTTCATCTGCCCTTCCTCCTAACCCAGTTTTTTCTCGGTATCTTTAATGGTATCCCTGATTTCAGCTGCTTTTTCATAGTTCTCAGCTGCAACTGCCTGCTGCAGTTGTTGTTTCAGGTGTTCAATTTTTTTCTTTACCATGACCTTTTCTCCTCCCCGGGCAGGTACTTTGCCAACATGCTCACTATTGCCATGAACCCTGCGCAAAGTAGGCTCCAATTCCTTTTCAAAGGCTGTGTAGCATTCGGAACAACCTAATCTGCCGGTATTCATAATATCATTCAAGCTCATACCGCAATTGGGGCAAACCCTTCCCGGTAATTGGGTCTGAACCTCGGGAAGATTAAAATTGCTGCCAAAAAGACTGCCGAGCAAATTGGGTATAGAGAAATTACTGGCTACATCAAACATAAAAGCCCCTTTCTGGGCTGCACATGCTTCACATAGATGAATCTCCACTTTTTTGCCGTTATACATCTGAGTAAGATGGACTGTCGCCGGTCTTTGTTTGCATTCTTCGCAATACATATCTATTCCTCCTTTGAATAATACCCATAACCGCCGATTGCTGCTTCTCAGTTCAGTAGCGGGTATAATCAGCCAGTACAACTCTGAGCTGCTTAAATAAATGCTTTCTATATTCAGGCGGCATGTTTTTAAAAGCACAGGTAATAAGATGCTGAAGTATTTCTCCCTGGCTTGCCGTAATCGCTTTCTCCTGCAGCAGTTCATCTATCCAGGTCATCAATTCATTTCTGCCGGCATTTTCTTCATCTTCCAGCTGATATCTGGTGATACGGACAAAACCTTTGCCCCCCCGGCGGCTCTCCGTAAGATAGCCCTCAAATTCGGTGAATCTGGTGCTGATAACATAAGTTACCTGGGAAGGAACGCAGCCAAAAGTTTCTGCCAGCTCTGATCTTTGGATCTCAATCTGCTTATCATCAGTGCGCTCAATCAATACTTTAAGATATTGTTCAATTCGGTCGGCCAGGCTTTTTTTCATCCCTTGTCCCTTCTTTGACTTTAATTGACTATATATTTTAATTTTACTACTGATTTTGAAATTGTAAACCACTATATTAAATATTCTTGACTAAATCTAACTAAAAGACTCTTATATATTTTAGCCAGATACGCTCATATTATGATTCAGAATAAAACAGGCCCCCGGCCATAGTTCTTTATCGCCGGGGGCCGTTGTCTTAACCGGTTATGTTATTCCCACCTGATTTCGATTTCACTTCCTTCACGAATAGGAGTGGTAAAACCGGCCGCTTCCCCATCTACTTTAAGCAGCAGTCTGGCATTAGCAGCCGGTTTGATTTCTATAACCTTGAATATATCGCTTAAGATAGCTCCACCTTTATCCCGATTTAAGGTTATATGGGCGCCATCGCGGATTTCATCATGGATTGAAGCTGTCTGACCATCAATTTCTATACTGGCGCCTTTCCCCGGAATCCTTACTTCTTCACCATTTACCTTAACATTGATGCCCCAGTAGTCTGTTTCCGCCAGCAGATCTCCGATAGAGGGATGAAGCGTTTTGCGACTGTATGTTATTTGGGCGCCGGGTTCCACTTGCTGTTCGGCTTCTGCTTTTAACCCGTTGACCTGAACTTCAATCGGCATCCAGGTAACGGTGATTTTTCGGTCATCCAGGTAATAGCGGTAGTGTTTCTCCCGCAGCCAGTAGTCGTCCAGTCCGCTCAAACGCAAAATATTATAAACGCTGTTTACATTGGCAAACTCAAGCCTGGCGCGATCCGGTATGGGGGCATCAGGATCAGAAGGTTCCCCGTTTACGGTTATCACCGGTTCCATCTCATATAGTTCGCCATTAACCTTTACCTGACCTTTGATGCCTGGTACCAGATCTCTTCCGGTTAAACGAGCCTCTTCCCCGTCCCGACCCGGTGTGAACTCAATGCTGTCCCCATCCTGAAGCCTGGTTTCCAGGGAACCGGTTTCACCATTTACTTTGATCAGGGGCGCAGTTCCCATGCTTCCCTTTATTACCCTGACAAAGCCGTTGATTTCAACGGTTTTGCCCATACCCGGCTTACCGTAGATGTTATTAAGGGCTATCCCTGAGCTCAAAAGAGCTGCGGCTACGCTAAGTTCACCCATGTTCCAAAGAGCAGTTTCTCTTCCGTTTACTGAGACTTTGATGAAAGGTATGGGAGGAATAGTAAAGTAGTTGTAAGCTATACCCAGAGGGGTGATACCCTGGGGACCATTCAGAAAACTTTTATCCGTATGGATATAATCCAGATTCTGTACCGTCCTTATACCTACCCGGTTAGCAGGAATACCCAGTTTATCGGCCAGACTGGCAGTCAGGGAAGGAGTGAGGCTGCCTCCCCCCACGCAAACCACCGCATCAGGTACCTTTTGATTGAGACCCGTAATGATATGGGCTATTTCATTGGTCAATTCATCTACCAGGGGCTGTAATTCCTGGCACAAATCCCGGCTGGACATCAACTGTCGGTTATTGAGGATATCGGTTATTTCAATCTGATCTTGTCCCGTCAGGCGCCTTTTGGTGTTCTCGGCCGTATCAAAATCAAGCAGATAGCGCGTGGCCAGATATTCGGTTAATTCATCACCGGCGGTAGGTACCATGGCATAAGCAAATACGTTGCCGTCTTTAACTAAAGCGATATCTGAGGTACCGGCGCCGATATCCACCAAAGCCAGATTCAACAGGCGCATGGCAGGCGGTATAGCCACTGCTAAAGCTGCTATCGGCTCCAAGGTGAGGCTTTCAATTTCAAGTCCCGCCTTTTTCAGGGAAGAAAACAGGCTGTCCACCACCACCCGGGGCAAAAAAGTGGCAATCACCTGGACTGCTATTTCGTTTCCTACCTGACCTTGCAAATTACTGATCGGCTGGCCTTCCAATGAATATTCCACCACGCTGTATCCCACACAAAAATAATTGTTTCGCTCCCTGCCCCCTTGTTCTTCCTGGGCCAGATTATACTGGGCCTTATGGACCGCCTCAATCTCCAGGGCTCTTATTTCTTCGCTGCTTATTTCGGTGAGAATAGAGCGGCTCTTACGGCAGTCCCCCGGAGAAGTCTTTAATGCCCTCCCCGCAGCAGCTACCGCCGCCGATTTCAGTTTAATCTGCAAACGCGCTTCCAGGGCATCTTTAATCTGTTTTATAGTGGCAGCTACCGCCGTCACATCGTGGATCTGCCCATCCATCATAGCTCGGGTGCTATGCTCCAACATTTCGGCATCAATAACCTTATATTGCCGGTCAAGCTTCTCCATAACCAAGCCGATGATTTTTCTGGTTCCGATATCTAAAGCAAAAACCCGGGTTTTATCCATGGTAATCCCCCTCTCACCTTGCAGCCTTATTCCTGCCGCCGGCTACGTTTTTGTCTTAAAACTTTAAGAGCAAAGGCGGGTAAGGCTAACTGCCGCTTGAAGCGTGACGGCTCGGTAAGTAAACGATATAACCATTCCAGATTTAGTTTGATGAAAAGCTGCGGGGCTCGCTGCTTGATACCGGCAATAACATCAAAACTGCCTCCCACACCCATACATACCGGCACTTTTAAAATTTCCCGATGCCGGCTCAGCCAGTACTCCTGTTTGGGAGCTCCCAGAGCCGCAAACAGAATATGAGGCGATTCAGCATTGATAGCGGCAATAATGTCAGGTTCATCCTGGATCGGGAAATAGCCGTCCCGGCAGCCGCATACAGTTAATCCCGGATAGAGCCGTTCCAGATTCCGGGCCGCCTTTAGAGCTACACCTGGAGCTCCGCCCAGCAAATATACCTTCCATCCCCGGACGGCAGCCCGGGAACAAATATTCATCAGTAAGTCAATACCGCTTACTCTTTCTTTTTGCGGACAGCCCAAAGTTCGGGCCGCCCATACGGTTCCTATGCCATCCGCTGTCACCAGATCAGCTTTATTAATTATCCGGCGCAATTCATCTTGTTGGCCGGCCTGATAAATAATCTCCGCATTAAGGGTTACAACCTGTTTACAGCCTTGGGCCTGATCAATCATTTGGGTTACCGCTTCCAGCGCTGCCGGCATATCCACCAGGTGTACTTTACAACCTAATATATTCACCGCTGCTGTATCTCTGGATTCCATGGTCAATAGCAAAATCTCCTTTTAGCTAGGATTAGCCTTACCCGTTTCTATTTATTCCCCTGATAAGCCGGGTTTTCCTCCTTCACACCGGCCTATAAACAAAAAAAATCCCGCCTGGCGGCGGGTTTTATCTGTTACCCTGCTACACTGCCTACCTGGTCAATGGCGGCCTGGATAGTTTCATCTTCGGCCTGAACTATTTTTTGCAGGGATTCATAGGCTCTGGTCACAGTGATTAATTCTACCATTTCTTTAACCGCGTTGACATTGGAATCCTCTATATACCCCTGCAGCAAGCCCGGCTGGGGCAGGTTGTTTCCCGGCTGTTCCGATGCCAGAAGGTTATCCCCCTCCCGCACCAGATATTGTGGGTTTTCAAAACTTACCACTTTCAGCTGAGCTATAATTTCCCCATCTACGGTAATATTTCCTCCCTCATCAACCATAAATTCACCTTCTATGGCTATGGGCTGGTCGCCGCTGTCCAGTACCGGATAACCCTGATTGGTGGTTAATATCCCTTCATTATTTATCTTGAACTGCCCATTGCGGGTATAGCGTTCCCCTTGCTCGGTCTGCACGGCAAAATAGCCATTGCTGTTCAGGGCCAGATCGGTGTAGCTGTCGGTTTTTTTGATGTTACCCAGGGAAAGGTCGCTATAGATCTTGTCAATAGCTGCACCGGTGCCTAATCCTCCTATTATTTCCACCGGTACCGGCTCATAATCTCCCCGACTGTTTTTCTCCACCTCTCCCAGCCGACTCATGAGCATTTCCGGGAAAGCCCGCGCTACTGCTATTTGCTTTTTATAGCCACTGGTATTTACGTTGGCCAGATTATTGGCTACCGCATCCTGTTTGGCCATTTGCAGCATCATGCCCGCGCCAGCGGTATATAATCCTTTAATCAAATCAATACCTCCCGGAAAGTGTATTTTAATTTTGAATTACCGCTGCAATACTCCGTATTTCTATTTATTCTAATTTTTACTCCAATACATAGAAAAACGTAGCTTTTCTCCCCTAATTAAAAATCCACAATTTATTTATCGTATTTATGTATATAATCCTTTAATCCTTTATAATACCCGGCGGGGTCCCTTAACCCGGGTACGGCTTATAGTCGACATCTCATTCAAGGCCTTGCCCGTTCCCATGGCCACGCAACAGATAGCCTCCTCGGCAATATGAACCGGCAAATTGGTCCGCTTGGATAAAAGTATATCCAGACCGTCCAGCAGTGAGCCTCCTCCGGTCATAACTATGCCATTGTTCACAATATCAGCTGCCAGTTCCGGAGGAGTGATCTCCAGTACTTTTTTAACTCCCTCAATCACGGATTCCACTGGTTCCTGTAATGCCTCCCATGATTCCGCTGAAGATATAGAAATGGTTTTAGGTAAACCGGTAACCAGGTCACGGCCCCGTACCTCCATGGAACGATAGCGGTTTTCCTCGGTAACATAAGCGGTTCCCACCTGTATTTTAACTTCTTCGGCGGTGCGATCACCTATCATAAGATTGTATTCCCGTCTGATATATCTTATTATAGCTTCATCAAACTTGTCCCCACCGACCCGTAATGAATCATTGCATACCAGTCCTCCCAGGGAGAGTACGGCAATATCGGAAGTACCCCCGCCGATATCCACAACCATATTACCGGTGGCTTCCGAAATATTGATTCCTGCTCCCAGGGCCGCGGCCAGCGGCTCCTCAATAATAAAAGCCTGTCTGGCACCTGAAGATAAAGTGGCCTGGCGTACGGCCCGCTCTTCAACGTCGGTGGCACCAGTAGGAATACAGACAATCACGCGGGGTTTAAAAAAGAGCTTATTTCCCATAATCTTGCGGATAAAGTAGGTAAGCATTTTTTCCGTAGTGTCATAATCAGCGATAACTCCTTCTTTCAAAGGACGGATAGCCACTATATGCCCGGGCGTCCGCCCCAGCATCTGTCGGGCTTCTTCCCCTACGGCAATTACCTTGTCGGTATTTTTGTCTATTGCCACTACTGATGGTTCGTGCAGTACGATGCCGCTGCCTTTTCTAAATACTATAACGCTGGCTGTTCCCAGATCTATGCCAATATCTTCCCCAAAACCGAAACACATGCTCTGTAGTGCCCCCTAACAATATTGTGCTGCAACCTAATTTTGCCTTTTTCCATGCTATTAATTATACCTTAAGCTCAAATAAGTTGGCTATTTTTATTAAAGAGATTTATAACTCGGCGCAAAAGTCATGGAGTTAACCTGGTAAACTTGACCGGCCTTTCTATATTGGGGCCTGGTGGTAGGAAGCGTATTTCTGCCGGGTGGCCTCTCCCCCTCTTATATGTCTCTCCGCTTTATTCTTTTCCAGGATTAATTTGACCTCCTCGGCTAGTTGCTCGTCAATTCTGGGCAGCCGTTCCGCTACATCTTTATGCACCGTGCTTTTGCTGATACCAAAGACTTGAGCCGTTTGCCTTACTGTATCGGATGTACGCAATATATGCTGGGCAATCTTTACCGCCCTTTTTCTTATATAATTCTGCAATCTGCACCCTCCCCCGCGTCAATTAATAATTTATATTCAGCAGGAGGGCAGTTTAAAACTAATTTGGATATAAGGTTAATTGAAAATAGAAATGGCAGATTAATCGCCATAGCCCTGCGGGGCCTCAACCAGAGTGGTAATAGTCCTACGGGTTCCTTAGTTTTCTGACGCGGAATTCAGGGAATTTAGAAAGAAGAACGCGGGGAAAAAAACTTTAATTAAATCCGCGTATTTCCTTAAAAGATTCCGCGGTCTCCGCGTCTTTTTTATAATAAATCCGCGTTGATCTGCACCCTTAATTGCGAGTATAACGAGCATCAGTGGTCCTCGAAGAGGGCGTCTATTTTTTATTAAAATACAGAATTAAGCCTTAATTTTACCTGCACAGACCCATCATAGGCTCAGGCAACTAAATATGAAATGATTTTGTCGCAAAATTCATCCATGAAATAGGCGGAAAACTCCTTCTAAAGCCCGGTCTTTTAATAGTTCAGGGTACTGAATTCCACCCCCTGGTAATAGTGCTTCAGTATCTGATGGTAGTCTTTACCTTCCTCAGCCATGCCCCCAGCTCCATATTGGCATAATCCCAGACCGTGGCCATAGCCGCGACTATGGATTTCCACCCGGGAAGCGTTCACCTTAAAACCGCACCAGGTTGAAGGTAATCCCAAAAGCTGACGCAGTTTTTCACCTGATAATTCTTTACCGTTTATCAGCACCTTTTTAATGCGCCCACTGGACGTATTATCCGTTATTTTGAAAATGGGTCTGCTGCCGGTCGTGTCCAGGGAGCGGTTCAATTCCTGTACCGAAAAGACCTGTACACTGGCATAATGCCGCGATTGGCTGCAATAACGGCATTTAACCGAACGCAGGTAAGGCACGTCTTGGCCCCATAAATCAGCGGCGCTTTCCGTTTTCCCCCCGCAGGTGGAATGGTACAAAGCGTCAATCGGTTCCCCTTGGTAAAGCATGATTTCTCCCCGGGTTGCTTTTACCGCTTGCTGCACTTTTTGGTATAAGGCCTTGGAACCGTGCCTCTGGTAAAATTCTTCTTGGGATATAAAGGCCTGACAGGAATTGATGTCGTCTGATAAATCGGCTTGTTGAGGGTAAGGCTTGTGCTCTAAAAGCTTTCTGAAAGCGTAAGTCCGGGCACAAACAGCTTGCGCTTTGAGGGCTTCATCATTAAAGGAGGCCGGCATTTCTGCGGCTACCGTGCCGGTAATATAGTCTTCCAGGGGCAGAGTGATTACTTTTTGGTATTCACTGCGGTATAATTTAATCTCAGGTTGGTTATAAATAGGGGGCGATTGCCTCATAAAAAAAATCGGTATTAATAATACCGCTAAGATTATGATTATCAATCCTATTTTTTTCTTTTTCATATGGCATTTATATGATAAATAATCAGCCTTAATGCCTGTTTTCTTCCTGCCGGCAAATATCTGCTCCTAAAGCATTCAACTTATCAACTATGTTTTCATAGCCCCGGTCAATATGTTCGCTGTTGCTTATTATGCTGTTTCCTTTGGCCATCAAAGCACCGATCAATAACGCGGCTCCGGCTCTTAAATCTGTAGCCTTTACTCTGGTACCGCTTAACTCTTTTACTCCCCTAATGATCGCAGTTCTGCTTTCCGCTTTTATTTTAGCCCCCATTCGGCTTAGTTCAGGAACATGCATAAAACGATTTTCGAAAACTGATTCCGTTATTACACTGCTTCCGCCCGCACAGCTTAGATAAGCCATGAATTGGGCCTGCATATCAGTGGGAAAGCCCGGATAAGGAAGTGTTTTTATATACAGGGGCTTAATGGGTTCATGGCGTTTAACCTGTATTTTGTCCTTACCTTCTATTACCTGGGCGCCGCTTTCATTTAACTTGGCCGTTACCGCTTTTACATGTTCAGGAATAACATTTTTAATAGTTACATCCCCACCGGTAGCAGCTGCCGCCACCATATAAGTACCGGCTTCAATGCGATCCGCTATAGCCGTATAGTGACTGCCATGAAGTTTTTTTACTCCTTTAAT
>DHCD01000091.1:27560-27834 GCA_002398105.1 Syntrophomonas sp. UBA4911 | reverse complement strand
TACCTTGAGCCAGGGCTGCTGCCATCATTATATTTTCAGTCGCCCCTACGCTGGGAAAATCAAGATAAACATGATTGCCTTTCAAACCCGAGCTGCTGGCAATTACATTGCCACCGCTTAATCTGATAGTGGCGCCCAAAGCTTTAAATCCTTTTAAATGCAGGTCAATCGGCCGGGTACCTATGGCGCATCCTCCGGGAAGGGCAATTTTTATGGTACCATGCCGGGCTAAAATTGGTCCCGCTACTAAAAATGAAGCCCTTATTTGTCTTAC
>DHCD01000091.1:26776-27231 GCA_002398105.1 Syntrophomonas sp. UBA4911 | reverse complement strand
GCCAGAATTGGTAATATGGCATTTTTGGAGGAACTGACGGTAACTTCTCCAACCAAACGAGTTCTACTATTAACGAATAGTTCCAATTGTTAAGATCACCTCCGGTAAGCAGGCCTGCTGTTTTAGATATCAACCAGAATTAAAGGGGAACCTATGTATATCTCAGCTTTGGCTTTATCGTTATTATTGGTTATAGCTACCTGCAGATTGTATTTTTTGCCGTTTAGCTCCAATGCCGGCATGGTTTTCTCCAGGACCGGACTATAAGCAGTCAGGCTCACCAGTCCATTATGTTTATAGCTTTCAATTTTCCTGGCTTGCAGGTTTTTAAGCACAACGGAAATCAATTCCGGTTTGGACTTTTCGGCAATAAGATAAGGGATCTCGCCCTGGTACAGGTAGTAATATTGCCATTTTAAGCCTATATTCCGGTTAAGCTGGGATTCATACCCGGA
>DHCD01000091.1:25792-26525 GCA_002398105.1 Syntrophomonas sp. UBA4911 | reverse complement strand
GTAATGAATAAATTCTGTTTGGGCTTTTCCTGTTTGTAATTGAGAATAGTCGCATGTTCTGTGCTGCTTATATTTAAATGCTTCTGATCCAGGACAAGATCCAGACTTTGCAGAATCTGACATAAATGATCTTGCAGTTCTTGCTGGGATGAACTTGTTCTTATTTTAGCCCAGCAATCCAGGCGCGATTCCAGATAAATTGCACCGATTGATGCAAAAGATAGGTAATATGGCGATTGTTTTTCAATTTGTTTACCTAAAACATAATCAATACTATAATTGCTGGTTGAGCATAATAATATAAATATTAATATGTAAGTAAGACTTTTCTTCAACATCATGCTCCCTCCCGATATGGACTATCAGGATTCTTGCCAGCTTGGCTGCTAATTATGCCGGTAAAAGGCATAAAAAAAAACCTGACCAGGTCAGGTTTTCAAAAATTATATTTTTTACTGCTTATTTCCGGAGTCTGTATCGGCTTCCAGGTCAGGGTTTTGGTCTGTGGATCTCTGCTCCTCTTTTTGCCGCTGTTGTTCTTCGGCTTTTTTTATTTCTTCTTCAAGCCTTAATTGGTTCAAATATTCTTCTTTGGCCCGCTTGGCTGCCAGAGCCTTTTTTTCAAACTTAATCGTCTGGTGCCATATTAATACTGCAAAAAGCAAGCTCAGTATAAAAACCAAAATTATTAAAATGAAGTACAGTTTCTGCACATCATCCCCCCTGTTTACCT
>DHCD01000091.1:6852-25555 GCA_002398105.1 Syntrophomonas sp. UBA4911 | reverse complement strand
CGTTTCTTTTCTTTCTTTTTGGCGGCCAGAGCTTTTTCTTGGACCTTAAAGGTCATCTGCCACATCAGCAGGTAGAGTAGACCCTTCACCAAATAATACGCCAGAGTGATAATGATTAAATATTTTAATAAATCATCCATCTGGTTTTTCCATAATTCCCCCATCATAAATTAGCTACTATATAATAGTAGTATATTATATTTTTTGTTTTTAACGTAATTAATTGTAATTTCAAGGCCGGAAGAACTAGGTCCCTCCGGCCGGTATCAACTTTTCTACAGGTTACAGTGCTTCCGCTGCCTTCAGCCTGGCAATGGCTCTCTTCAGGGCCAGCTCGGCCCTAGTCAGGTTCAGATTGTCCTCCCGGGCTTGCAATCTCCTTTCCGCTCTTTCCTTGGCTGCCTTGGCCCGAAGTACATCAATATGTTCACCGTCCTCGGCAGTCTCAGCCAGAACCCGGGCGACATTATCTATGACCTCCACAAAGCCACCGCTCAAGGCCATTTTTTTCTGGGTGCCACCAGCATTATTGTAACGCAGCACGCCTATATTTAAAGCTGCAACCAGCGGCGCATGGTTTTTCATGATACCCAATTCACCTTCGGCACCGGGAGCAACCATAAACTGAACTTCATCCCGGAAGAGAATCTGTTCAGGGGTTACTATTTCTAGCATGAAGGTGCTTTCTGCCATAAACTACGCCTCCAGTCTCTTCGCTCTGGCAACTGCCGTTTCAATATTACCTACAAAAAGGAAGGCTGCTTCCGGCAAGCCATCATGTTTGCCTGCCAGAACCTCGGCAAAGGAGTCCACCGTCTCGCTAACCGGAACGAATATTCCCGGCTGACTGGTAAACTGCTCCGCAACGTGGAACGGCTGGGACAGGAATCTTTCAATCTTCCTGGCCCGAGCTACGATAAGTTTATCCTCGTCAGATAATTCGTCCATACCCAGTATGGCGATGATGTCCTGCAATTCCTTGTATCTCTGCAATATCTGCTGTACGCCGCGGGCGGTTACATAATGCTTTTCGCCTACCAGCTGCGGATCCAGGATTCGCGAAGTAGAATCCAGGGGGTCAACCGCCGGATATATTCCTTTCTCGGAAATAGCACGGGACAGAACCGTGGTCGCATCCAGATGGGCAAAGGTAGTTGCCGGCGCCGGGTCGGTCAGGTCGTCGGCCGGGACATAAACCGCCTGGGCTGAAGTTATTGAGCCCTTGCGGGTAGAGGTAATCCGTTCCTGCAGAAGACCCATGTCAGTTGCCAGAGTAGGCTGATAACCAACGGCGGACGGCATGCGTCCCAGCAGAGCCGACACCTCGTTACCGGCCTGGGCAAAACGGAATATATTGTCTATGAATATTAACACGTCCAATCCGGAAAAATCGCGGAAGTATTCGGCCACGGTCAAACCGGTAAGACCCACTCTCAATCTGGCTCCCGGGGGCTCATTCATCTGACCGAATATCAGGGCGCATTTTTCAATAACGCCGGATTCGGTCATTTCCCCCCAGAGATCATTGCCTTCGCGGGTACGCTCGCCAACTCCGGTAAACACTGAATAGCCGCCATGCTCATAAGCGATATTTCTGATCAGTTCCTGGATAATAACGGTCTTGCCCACTCCGGCTCCCCCGAACAGACCGATCTTGCCACCTTTAGCATAAGGGCAAATCAAGTCGGCTACCTTGATTCCGGTCTCCAGAATCTCGGTTGCCGGTAGCTGGTCCACCAATGCGGGGGGCTTGCGATGGATTTCCCAGTAGTCGGAGGCATCAATGGGGCCGCCTTCGTCAACCGGATGTCCCAATACGTTTACTATACGTCCCAAGCATCCCTCGCCCACGGGGACTCTAATAGAAGCTGCCGTATTGGTTGCTTTCATGCCGCGGAAAATACCGTCCGTAGGCTGTAGAGCAACACAGCGCACGATATCGTTTCCCAATAATTGCATCGCTTCCAGGGTAACATCAATATTAGTCGCAGTTTTCGCATCCTGATCCTCTGTTTTTATGGTTATAGCGTTCATCAGGTCGGGCAGTTCACCAGGCTTAAAGCGTATATCAACAACTGCGCCGATAACCTGGACTACCTCTCCGTATGTTACATTCGCCATCCTCTACTTTCCTCCTTTATTGAGAGCTTTGGCTTATCAGTTGGTGCATGTCTATTATCAGGCTTTAAGGGCTTCGGCACCACCGACAATGTCCAGAATCTCGTCCGTAATTGCCGCCTGCCTGGCTTTGTTCATGGCCAGTTCGAGATTTCCTATAATCTCGCCGGCATTTTCCGTAGCATTACCCATAGCTGTCATTCTGGCCCCAAATTCACTGGCTTTGCCTTCCAGCATGGCATGGTAAATCTGGCTCCCTACATACTTGGGTAACAGAGTCAAAAGGATCTCCTCCGCACTGGGCTCGTAGAGATAATCAATGACCCGGGTAGATTCACTCGCCTCTTCTTCCGGGGTTTCTAACGGCAGCAATTTAGTTATAGTCGGTATCTGCCTTATTACATTGATAAAGCGGGCATATACCAGGTAAACTTCATCCAACTCGCCGTTTTCATAGGCATTCATAACATACTGGGCAATTTCCCGGGCATCGGCATAACTTACATTATCGCCCAGATTTACGAATTCGGCATCAAGCCCGCCCCGCTTACGATAAAAATCCCGGGCCTTTCTGCCCACCGCTATTACACCGGCAGCAGTATTTCTTTCATCATCCTCAATAGCCTGACCGGCTGCCCGGATAATATTGGTATTATAGCCTCCGCATAATCCACGGTCAGCGGTGACTATAACATAACCTACCTTGCGTACATCCTCTCTTTTATCCAGGAGAGGGTGTTTGACATCGTAAGAAACTGCCGCCAGCCTGGCCAATGTACCTTGCAGAGTTTCGGTATAGGGTCTGGAGGCTTCAGCACTCTCCTGGGCTCTGCGCAATTTCGCAGCGGCTACCATTTTCATAGCTTTGGTAATCTGCTGCGTATTTTTTACGCTGCGGATCCTGCGTTTAAATTCTCTTACACCTGCTCCTGCCATCTAATTCACCACCTAAACCGCAAACGTGGATTTAAATTCATTGATGGCTTTGATCAGCTTCTCTTCAGTCGCCTCATCTATTTTGCCGGTATCTCTGATTGCGTTCAGTATGTCGGCATTGGCACTGCGCATGAATTTCAGGAAATCAACTTCAAAATCCTGAACCCGGTCCCGGGGCAGATCATCCAGGTAACCGTTAACTCCGCTGTATATTACCACAACCTGCTCTTCCATCTTCATGGGCTGGTACTGGCCCTGTTTCAGGACTTCGGTAACCCTTTCACCCCGAGTCAGACGAGCCAGGGTAGCTTTGTCCAGATCGGAGCCGAACTGGGCGAAGGCCGCCAGTTCACGGAACTGGGCCAAATCCATTCGCAACTGGCCGGCGACGGATTTCATGGCCTTGGTTTGAGCCGAACCGCCAACCCGGCTGACTGACAGACCGGCGTTTATGGCCGGGCGCTGACCGGCATAGAAGAGGTCGGTTTCCAGATATATCTGGCCATCGGTTATGGATATAACATTGGTCGGGATATAGGCGGAAACGTCGCCCGCCTGGGTTTCGATAATCGGCAGAGCGGTTATGGAGCCGCCACCATGGTCGCTGTTAAGCTTGCATGCTCTCTCCAGCAAACGGGAGTGGAGATAGAAAACGTCTCCGGGATAAGCTTCACGTCCGGGAGGACGACGGAGCAGCAGTGACATTTCGCGGTAAGCTACCGCATGTTTGGAAAGGTCATCATAGATGATTAACACATCAAGACTTTCCCCTTCCATGAACTCTTCAGCCATAGCAACACCGGCATAGGGTGCTATATAGAGCAATGGTGCAGGCTCGGAAGCGGTGGCCGCAACTATGATAGTATAATCCATGGCCCCCATTTCCTCGAACTTGGCTGCTATGCCTGCTATGGAGGACTGCTTCTGCCCTATGGCGACATAGATGCAGATCATGTCCTTCTTTTCTCTCTGATTAATAATGGCATCAAGGGCAATAGCGGTCTTGCCCACCTGACGGTCTCCGATGATTAACTCGCGCTGACCCCGGCCGATGGGCACCATGGAGTCAATGCATTTAAGCCCGGTCTGCATCGGTGTGTTAACCGGCGCCCGGGTAACAACACCGTGAGCCACTTTCTCAATCGGGCGGAAGGTATTGGTGTTAATAGGTCCTTTGCCGTCAATGGGCTGCCCCAGGGCATTGACCACCCGGCCCAGCATAGCTCTTCCGGTAGGAACCTCCATGATTCTTCCGGTCGCTTTTACCACGTCGCCTTCTTTGATGTGGCTGTATTCGCCCAATAAAACAGCACCCACGTTATCTTCTTCGAGGTTGAGAACCATTCCATAGGTCCCGCCGGTAAACTCCAGCAGCTCACCGGCCATTGCGCCCTGTAGTCCGTATACACGGGCAATACCGTCACCAACATAGATAACTGAGCCCACGTTGCTGACTTCGACCTCGGACTGGTAGCGCTCTATTTGCTCTTTGAGTATAGCGCTGATCTCTTCCGGTCTAATACTCATTTATGTGCTCACCCCTATCGCTTAACTTATCTTCGCTTGTTTGAGTTGTTCTTTCAGCATTTCAAGTCTTTTGGCCACCGTGCCGTCTATGATCTGGTCTCCCACCCGTATCTTGATACCGCCTATCAGAGCGGGGTCAACCTTCACATTGACCTGTACGGTTTTGCCCGTAGAGACTGACAGCTTCTCAGCCAGAGATTTAACCTCATTCTCCGGTACTGCACGGGCAGCTGTAAGCTCCGCCTTGGTGATGTTTCTCGATTCATCAGCCATTTCCTTATATTCTTCAGTTATAAAACCAATGTATGATTCCCGACGTTTGTCAATGATCATGAATAGGAAATTCAGCGTCAGTTGAGAAACCTGACCGGAAAATATCCGGGTTGCAACTTCCTTCTTGGCTTTGGCCGGGATCAGAAGGTGGGCGAAGTAGTCTTCCAGGTTTTCTACTTCTTTAATAGTTGCCACTATCGTTTCCAGTTCCTGCTGAAATTCGTCTATTTTGTTATTCTCCCGGGCAATGGTAAAAAACGCTTCGGCATAGCGCCTGGCAACGCTCTTATTTAACATAATAAATCGCCCGCCTCGTTAACAAATTGTTTAACCATCTTCTTATGATCGTCATCTGTGATAGCTCTGTTCAGAACCTTCTCCGCTGCCAGCAGGGCCAGGGCTGCGGCCGTATCCTTGAGCTCAACCTTAGCCTGCTCAGTGGCAGCCTGTATTTCAGCGGTAGCTTTGTTCTTAATATTGACAGCGTCTTCCTTGGCCTTGCTGATGATTTCGTTCTTGGCATCATCAGCCGCCTTGGTCGCGCGGGCTACGATTTCCTGGGCTTCTTTACGAGATTCGGCCAGGTTGCTCTGGGTTTCTTTTCTCATTTCTTCTACTTCGATCTTTACTTCCTCTGCATGTTTCAGAGAGCTTTCAATGGTGCTGGAACGCTGCTCCAACATCGCATTGATGGGATTATAGGCAAATTTGTATAAAAGGGCCAGCAGCACAAAGAAGTTGACTGCTGTCCAGCCGATTACAAACCAGTTCCCGAATGCGGGCGTATGTCCCGCAGGCTGCGAAATTGGTGGTACATTGCCTCCCTCGGATGCCATGCAGAAGGTTGCAAATCCCAGAACCATTACCATGGTCAAAAGGAGTACCGCTGTATAAAACTTTCTGTTCCTTCTCACGGATGTGCTACCTCCAATCTAAGAGCAAATAGTATTTGGGGCGATAGAGCTATATTTTTTTTTAGAAAATCAACCTTGCTCTATCGCCCAAATCTTTAAGAGTAAATGCGTTTACCTTTTAAACTAAGAAGCTTTACTAACCAGCATGAATGCAATAAGCAGACCGTAAATAGTCAGAGTTTCAATAAATGCTAGGGTAATAAAGAGAAGAGTTCTGACGTCTCCTCCAACCTCAGGCTGTCTTGCAATAGCTTCGAAAGCCTTACCACCGGCAATACCCATACCTATACCGCCGCCAATACCAGCGATAGATACAGCGATACCTGCGCCTAATGCTGCGCCCATCTTTTTCCCTCCTTTCATGCTCTCTGGTTTATACATTGAGCCTAAAATAATGTATAAATTTATACTCAGTGTCCTTCTCCTGTAGCCGCCGCTATATAGCTGGCTGACAGGATAGTAAACACTATGGCCTGGATAGCACCCAGCAGCAAACTAAGCCCCATTATGGCTGATGGGATAATAAACGGTGCTAAAAATAACAGGAATGCTATAACCATTTCTTCGCCAAAGATGTTACCGAATAGACGAACGGTGAGGGACAGCGGGTGCGCCACCTCTTCGATCAGGTTTAACGGTAACATGGCCGGGCTAGGACTTACGAAGTGCTTGAAGTAGTGGCCTCCATGCTCACTCAAGCCTGCGATGTGAACAGAAAAGAACGTGATTAACGCTAAGGTCATAGTCACGTTCCAGTTACTGGTTGGAGGCTGATAACCCGGAATATTTGCTGCACCAGGTACCAGACCGCTGTAGTTGCTGCATAGAATAAATAAGAAAAATGCAGTTAGCAGGGGAGCCCACTTTTTAGCAACATGCTCCTTATCCATCAATTGGGTGAAAAAATCATAGGTCCACAGGATGATCATTTCAAAGGCATTTTGCAGGCCGCGGGGAACCATCTGCATATCTCTCGTGGCAAAATAGCCAATAGTGCCTATTAATGCAATAAGAACCCATTCGGTAACAACCAGGTGGTCTACCGGTATTGGGCCCAGATAAAACAAGGGACCATCAAACATACCAAAGATCATTATCTTTCTCCCCCCCTCCTAATTAAATTTTCGCTTTTTGCCAGTCCCGCCGGACCGACACAAAAACTTCAGCCAGAGCCAACTAACCATCCGGCTCCGGATGATTTCCTGGATCAACGCTTGTCCTTGTCCTGACTTTTATCGCCGGGAAATGTGTTTTGATTGGTCGACATTTTGTCCCACATGACCTTCATACCGGTTGCCACCCCAAGTAAGACCCCGATTACCGTCAACCAGCGGTCGGTACCCAGCTTCATGTCCAACCAGTACCCGCCATAGCCACACAAGCCTATAGCGGCAGCAGTGGTAGTGACCATATTAATAGCATCGCTCAAAGCGCGTGCCCAGTGTTTTTTCTGACCTTGCGTCATGTTCCACACCTTGCCCGTCTAAGCAGCGACTTAACCCCCCTCTTCGTTATTCGTCATAAACGGGCAAAATCCTTTTTTAATTTTCATTAAAATTTAACCTCAACCTCGCCGGGGCATTTCCCTATTTTTGGTATTTTTATAAGAGAACTCAATAAGTAGATTTATTTCTCGTCCGGCCCGGCAAAGTCCTCCAGAGAATTACGTCTTTTATTAGCATGTTTTGTCGCTTAATAGTTCGCTATGGAGCTAAATAACCTTTTTTCTCTAGTTTATGGTAGTGTTCCTGCAGGAGGGTTCCTATATCAATCTGGAACTGTTCCTCCATTACAAACATCATGGTCACAGCAGTTTGAGCTACGTCCAGCAGTTCACATGCTATTTCCTGAACTACTGCGCCCTCATCCATCTGAACTTTCTCCCCACTCAAGCCCCTGAATTTTCCAATTGCCTGGGCCAGTTCCCCGGCTTCTTCCATTAGTTTCAGAGCGGTTGATTCCAAAGTGGGGTTAAGCTGGTTGAGCCTGGGCAATGATAATGTTTTAGTTTTCATTTCTATCTCCCCAAGAAAATACTTTATAATACTCGGTCTCCTGACCTTGTTCTCATCCAACCGAATTTTCCCATAAAATCATTATGCCTTATATCTCATAAAGCGGATATTTATCACAGAGTTTTGCCACCCGGCTCCGGCTTTCCTCCAGAACCCTGTCGTCATCCGGGTTGCTCAGAGCCAAGGCAATGATATTGCCTATCTCCCGCATGTCATCACTGTTCATTCCGCGACTGGTCAAAGCCGGCGTTCCCATCCTTA
This sequence comes from Syntrophomonas sp. UBA4911, assembly GCA_002398105.1. GTDB lineage: Bacteria > Bacillota > Syntrophomonadia > Syntrophomonadales > Syntrophomonadaceae > UBA4844. The sequence continues at coordinate 17,511 of DHCD01000091.1, read as the reverse complement.
TTCCACTGGTTACGGTAGGCTTTTCCGGGTCGAAGGGAATACCATTTTTATTAACGGTAATATTGATTGATTCCAGTATGGCCTCGGCATCTTTTCCGCTGAGGTTTTTGGTTCTGACATCAACCAGCATGAGGTGATTGTCAGTGCCGCCGGAAACCAGGCGCAATCCGTTTTCGACCAGGCTGGAGGCCAGGATCTGGGCATTAAGGACTACCTGTTGCTGGTAGGCAATAAATTCATCCCGCAGGGCTTCTCCCAGACAGACGGCTTTGGCAGCTATAACATGCATCAGCGGCCCCCCTTGTATACCAGGGAATACGGCACTATCAATCTTTTTGGCCCATTCTTCCCGGCATAAAATCATGCCTCCCCTGGGTCCCCGCAGGGTCTTATGGGTGGTAGTAGTAACAAAATCAGCATAGGGGACCGGGCTGGGATGCAAGCCGGCTGCTACCAGCCCGGCTATGTGAGCCATATCCACGAACAGCAAGGCCCCAACCTCGTCTGCAATCTCCCGGAATTTTTTAAAGTCAATAATCCGGGGATAAGCACTGGCACCGGCTACCACCATTTTCGGCTTAACCTTAAGGGCAATTTCCCTTACCTCCCCATAATCAATAGTCTCGGTTTGGGGGGTGACTCCATATTCAGCAAAATTAAAATATTTGCCCGATATATTAACCCGGCTTCCATGGGTTAGATGTCCCCCGTGACTAAGGTTCATCCCCAGTATTCTATCTCCCGGCTGTACCGCAGCAAAATAGACCGCCGTGTTGGCCTGAGCCCCTGAATGGGGTTGAACATTTACATGGTCGCAGGCGAAGAGTTTTTTCGCCCGTTCCCGGGCCAGTTCTTCGACTACATCCACATTTTCACACCCACCGTAATATCTTTTGCCGGGGTAGCCTTCGGCATATTTATTAGTCATTACGCCGCCCTGAGCAGCCATTACGGCCCGGGAAACGAAATTTTCCGAGGCTATAAGCTCCAGCTTATAATTCTGGCGTAACTCTTCGTCGCGTATGGCTTTAGCTACCTCTGGGTCTACCGGTTTTACATATTTCTCAATATAGTCCACCTTGGTTGCTCCTTCCCAAACATTTCTTCTCCAGTTCCATTATTTTTTCTATCCGCCGCTGGTGCCTGCCGGCTTCAAATCCAGTCGCCAGAAAGGTCTTAACTATCTCAATGGCCAAATCCTGCTCCAGCATACGAGCTCCTACGGCAACAATATTGGCGTCGTTATGTTGCCGGGCCAGGCGGGCACTGTCCAGATTATAGCAAAGGGCAGCCCGTATTCCCGGTATTTTATTAGCTGCAATAGAAATGCCAATACCCGTGCCGCAGATGATAATACCTTTTATTTTATGGGTCAGGACTGCCGCCGCCACATTCTCGGCAATATCAGGGTAATCTACGGATTCCTCCGAGAAAGTGCCACAGTCCATGACTTGGTAGTTTTCATCGGCCAGAACTTTAATAATGGCCGTCTTCAGCTCAAAACCGGCGTGATCACTGCCGATAGCCACCTTGCGATCTTCGGTTTTCGGTTCTTCCGATTCTAACATCCTATCCAGCACCTGGGGCAGCAATCGCTTCAATTGGGCGGCGCATTCCTTGTAAGCGGCGATTCCCCGGCCCAAAGGGTCAATAATATCCTGACTTACCTTTCCCGCAAAATCATTGATGGTAAAGATGGTCATAGCCTTATCCGGGTACTTTTCCTGCAGATAGTCGCGTTGGGCAACAGTCATAGTAAGTATATAATCGGCTGGAAGTATTAACTCCAGGCTCAGTTGCCGGGACTGGTGCCGGGAAAGGTCAAATCCTTCGCCGGCCATCACCTCTATTGCCTCCGGGCTGGCCGGCACCCCATTAATCGCAGCCAATCCGGTACTCGACACTTCTATATCTTTTATATCGCGGTCGACAAGGAGTCCGGTGAAAATAGCCTTGGCCATAGGACTACGACAGGTGTTACCGGTACAGACAAAAACCAGTCTTTTCACAGAGCATCCTCCTTTAAAACAATAGTTTCACTGCCAGCAGCAAAAGAATAGCGCCACCCACTATTTGGGCGTAACTGCCCACCAAGCGGCTGAAAGCACGCCCGCCCCAAAAGCCCAGGGAAGTCATGGCAGCAGCAACGCTTCCCATAATAATCGTCGTTACCGCCACCGGCATTTTAAAGGTACCCAAACTGAATCCTACTGTCAAGGCATCTATGCTTACTGATATTCCTATCAGCAGTATACTTCCCCAATCTTCGCGGCAAGACTCTTTTCCCTGCTTGAGCAGCTCTTGACCTTCTTTAAAAGAATATCTCCGCAGCCCGGCCTCGCGGTAGCCTTTGATTATAAAATCAACGCCGATGTAGGCCAGAATCACTGCTCCCAGGCGGGAGGCCCATACCCCCAGAAATTTGCCGGCGGCCAGGCCCAGACTAAGCCCCAGCAGGGGCATCAGGATATGTAAAATTCCTACCGTTAGAGTAAATCTTAGCCCATAACTGCGGGATAATCCCCTAAGTCCCAAACCCAGGGAAAGAGAAAAAGCATCCAGACCAAGTACCACTGCCACCAGGCCTATGGCCGCAAACTGTTCCATTTTTATGCTCCCTGCAAAATTTTAGGCCTCACTTCAGAGATATATTGGGTAACGGCAATGTAAAAAGAAATCGGCCGCTACAATTATTTTTTCCCCGCCCGTTTGATTCGATCCAGCAGAGTCGGGTTGACCTGGTGCAGATCCTCCGGCAGGGGAGAAAACAACAGAATCTCGACTCCCGCCTCTTCAGCTTCCCGTAAAACAGAATAGAGATTACTGCTGTTCCGCTCCAGATTCAACTGGTAAACGGCAACGGATTTGTTAATTATATGCTGGCATCCGTTGCTACTTGAAACAATAGCAAAATTCTTTTTATACTCTCGGCAGTATTCCTGCTGCTTGATAAAATCTTCGGGGCTATCACAGATGATTATCTCAGAACTTGTCTGATAATGGGGTAGTTTATCACTATTATTAGCGGTTATCTCCAAACTATCCCCCAGCAGCTGCCGCAGGTCTTCCAGGGGAAGCCCTCCCAGGCGCAGTATCTTATACCTTTCCGTACTCAGATCAATTAAAGTTGACTCCAGACCGATTCCAGTACTGCCGGCATCCAGAACTGCCGCTATTCTACCGTCCAAATCAGCTTTAACATGCTCAGCACTAAGAGGACTGGGACGGCCTGAGAGATTGGCACTGGGAGCCGCTACCGGCCCCGCTTCATCAATAAGCGCCAGGGCAACCGGGTGAGCCGGCATACGTAATCCTACCGTAGTCCTCCCTCCCCGGACTATGTCTGGTACCTCATCCCGGGCCGGCAGAATTATGGATAATGGTCCGGGCCAGAACTTGTCTATCAGTAAACGGGCAGTATCCGGTATGACTTTTACCAGTCCTTCCAGTTGGGTCATTTTACTCACATGCACCAGCAACGGATTCTGAGCCGGCCTGCCTTTAGCCGTAAAAATGCCGGCAACTGCCCGGCTGGAATCAGCCCGTGCTCCCAAACCATAAACGGTCTCGGTGGGAAACGCTACCAGTTCCTGTTTTTTTAAAAGTTCGGCAGCCTTTTTTATAATTTTCGGATCAGGGCTTTCCGGGTTTACTTTCCAGTATACGGTTTTCACTTTTTCCATCCCTTCCGAGCCTGGATAAGCCGATCATATCCAGCCAGGTCAGGAATCAGTTGCACTTCTTCCATCCCCTGCACCATCTGCAAAGCCTGCCGCCCCTGATCGCAGCCGATTTCAATGATGATATAAGCCCCCTCTTTCATAATCAAAGGAGCCTGAGCCAGAAAACGGCGGTAAATATCCAAACCATCCCCTGGTGCCAACAGGGCCAGAGCCGGTTCGTAATCCTTTACGCCTGGCTCCAGGCTCTGGTATTCCTCTGCCGTGACATAAGGCAAATTAGCTACAATGAGATCAAAATAGTTATCTTTATCTAAAAAAGGAGCGAGCAGATCTCCCTCCCGAAATTCAACCTGAGCCTCTAAGCGAACAGCATTGGCCTGAGCCGTTTCCAGTGCCGCCGGTGATATATCGGTGGCATATACTTTGGTCTGAGGCAAGTAATGGGCCAAACTGACAGCTAGGGCGCCTGAACCTGTACCTACGTCGCAGATTGAACAGGGCTGGCCTGAAAACAGCTCCATTGCCCGCTCCACTATCAATTCACTTTCCGGGCGGGGAATCAGGACCGCCGGATTAACCATGAATTCCAGGGACATGAACTCCCTGCTTCCGGTAATATAAGCTGACGGTTCATGCTGGCTTCTCCTTTTAATAAATTCCTTGAAAATGCCCCTCTCTTCCTGGTTTACCGGAGCATCATAATTGGCGTACAAAAAAATCCTATTTTTTTCCAGCACCTTGGCCAATAATACTTCCGCCTCCAGGCGAGCTTCCTTTATATTCTTATTTCCGAAGTAGTCCGTGGTCCAATTAAGCAATTCTTTTATAGTCCAGTTCTGCACCCTTAATCCACCTGTTTTAAACGCTCCGCCTGATCATTGGCTACCAAGGCGTCAATGATTTCCTGCAGTTGCCCTTCAAGAATTAAATCCAGCTTGTGCAGAGTGAGATTGATGCGATGGTCACTGACCCGGCCCTGGGGGAAATTGTAGGTGCGAATGCGCTCGCTGCGGTCACCGCTGCCCACCTGGTTTTTACGGGTACCAGCCATCTCGGCACTGAGCTCGGCTTCCATGATTTCTTTAAGCCGGGCTCTCAGCACTCTCAGCGCCTTGGCTTTATTCTTATGCTGAGATTTTTCATCCTGGCAGGTTACTACCAAACCGGTGGGAATATGGGTGATCCGTACTGCTGACTGAGTAGTATTGACCGACTGTCCACCCGGGCCGCTGGAACAATAAACGTCTACCCTGATATCGTTCGGGTCTATACCCACTTCCACCTCTTCAGCCTCAGGCAATACCGCCACCGTTGCTGCCGAAGTATGGATTCTGCCGCCTGATTCGGTACTGGGAACCCTCTGCACCCGATGAACCCCGGACTCATATTTGAGCTTGCTGTACGCTCCCTGTCCATCCACCACAAATATAATCTCCTTGATACCGCCAATATCGGTATAATGAGAATTCATAATATCTATTTTCCAACCCTGCAATTCAGCATAACGGGTGTACATACGAAAAAGGTCGCCGGCAAAAAGGGCCGCTTCTTCTCCGCCGGTACCGGCTCGAATTTCCATAATGACGCTTTTTTCATCATTGGGGTCGCGGGGCAGCAGCAATACTTTCAGCTCATGCTCAACCTGTTCTTTCCTGGTTTGCAGAGACTCCATTTCCTCCTGCAGCATTTCTTCAAAATCTGCTTCATGGTCTTCCCGCAGCATTTCCTGAGCATCATTGATCTGCTCCAGCAACGATTTATATTCCCGGTATAAGGATACAATTTCATTGAGGTCCGAATGAGCTTTGGCATATTTTTGATATTTGCTCTGATCAGCTATTATTTCCGGCTTGCTCAATTGTTCGGTCAATTCATCATATTTTTCTTCAAGACTTGCCAGCTTATGCAGCATCCGCCATACCTCCTCCACTAGTTGGCCCCGGCCAGACTTAAATTCTTTTCACCCGGGCCTTCATTCCTATCCCCGGGGATAACTGCCTTTAAGGCTGTAAGGGCTACTTCCAATTGACTGTCATCAGGCTCCCGCGTGGTCAGCTTTTGCAAAAAGAGCCCTGGAGCAATCAGAATCCGGGCCCAGCGGTTCTGATAGTATTTTCCGCTAAATTTCAGAAACTCATAACCCAAACCTGCTACCACAGGTAAAACTGCTATTCTCGACCACACCCGGTAAAAAAGATTGCCTTCCCCCAGGAGAGCAAATACCAGTATCGAAATCACCAGAACAATCAGAATAAAGCTGGTACCGCAACGCGGATGCAGAGTGGAGTGTTTGCGGGCGTTTTCTACCGTAAGCTCCTCACCGGCTTCATAAGTAAAGATTGATTTATGCTCGGCGCCATGGAACATAAATACCCGGTCAATTTCCTGCATGCGGCCAATAACCCAGACATAAGCCAGGAAAAAAATGATCCTGATAATACCTTCGACAATATTCTGGATAAGAACGCCGCCCAGGAAACGGCTGCCGTAATGTACTATGGCCGTAGGCAAAACTACAAACAGCAATATTGCCAGGACAAAGGCCAGCAGTCCCGTAACCAGCATTTCACCGCTGGTAAGTTCCTCTTCTTCATCATCCAGCGACATGTTAGCCGATTTATTCAGTATGCGGATACCGACCACCATTGAATCAATTAATACGTAGGTACCACGCAGAAAGGGCCATTTTAAAAAAGGATAGCGCATAGGCAGATCGGATACGGCTTCCTCTTCCAGTTCAATACTGCCATCGGTTTTTCGTACCGCCACCGCTATCTTCTTGGCCCCCCGCATCATTACTCCTTCTATAACAGCCATGCCGCCATATTGAACCTTTTCGCTCATTAAATACCACCTTACAAAATCAAGGGTTTTATATAAAATTTGATGCTAAAAAAAATAGCAGAGTCAATGCCCTGCTATCACTTACTTCAACCCGTATTTTTTCTTGAATTTGTCGACTCTCCCGGTGGTATCGACTAATCTGCTCTTATTTCCTGTATAGAAGGGATGACACTTGGAGCAAATCTCTACTTTTATATTCTCCTTGGTAGACCCAACTTCGAACTCGTTGCCACAAGCACATCTGGCCGTGGTCATACCATACTTGGGATGTATTTTGTCTTTCACTTGCTGTTTTCACCTCACTTACCACAGGGTCGTTACAAACAGCCCATTAAAAACTGCAAAGAAAATTATATCAATAAAAACGATAAAACACAAGGAAATTAATATTAATCCTCTATTGCCAATGCCCGCGCAACCACGCATAAAAAAGCAGGCCAAAGCTTTGGTTTGATGCTTAAATATTCCGTCGCTTCCTACTATCGCTCGGGTAACAGCAACTGCTGGTCTGGGCAGCTATTTTCTTTCACTCTCCGCGACCGGAATAAAGCGGTAATGGTGCGTGATTTTGCTGGGCCAGTTTTGCAGGACATTGGCTTCACTGGCCTGGGGACCGCCGTTATGTATTACCAGCGGCACTCCGCTTTTCAGGCGTTTATCGGAAACAATCCCAATATGTTCATAAGGCGGAGCAAAGATAACTATGTCTCCCGGCTGCCACTGTTTAAGGTTTTCCACATCTCTTGCCACCACCTCAATGGTAAGCTCCTGGCCATAACGCTGCAAAAATATCTGCTGGTTTTTTACCCGACGAAAATCTATCTGAGGATCAGGGTTCTGGCCGGTAGCACCATAAGCTTCAGGATTATTGCTGATATCCTGGTCCAGCATGGCTTTGAAATCATAGCCCGCCGTCTTAAAGGCCCGCCAGATCACATCGGTACAGGCTCCCCTCCCTTCAGGGGGGTAGCCTCCGGCATAGAAAGATGCATCATAGCGAGTTTTGCGTAGGACCTCCTGCCGGGCGCCATCTACCAGATCCAGAGCGTCAGGAACCCGATTGCCGTTCTGATCCTGGTCGCCGATCAAGAGCGGGACTTCGCAAACGGGGCCGGTATCAATCGACTCTATAAAAGGCAGGGGTCCGGCTTGACCGGGAAACATCTCCTGATAAGCTACTGTCGCCAGCAGCAGGGCTATAATAACCACCATAAATTGTTTGGGGCTTATGTTTCTCATTAATAATCCCCCAAATAATAACTGCGGATATAAGGAAATTACTTGCTATTAAATCCCTGTAAAAACGCCTAATAATAGACCAACCAAAACTATAATACTCTTACAACCATACAGTCATCTTTAATTTGACTCACTGTACTCGGTGAAAATGTAAAGATAGTACTAGCATCTGGAAATATATCTTTCAGTATATTTGTTTTTTCCGCAATGCTCATGACCCCTTATGTATTCCTAAAACACCAAATCATAAACGACCAGCCTATTGTTCCAAAGCCTCCAAGTCTATCTCATCTAAAAGCTCCTTCAACTTCTTCAATTCCTCTTTATTCAAGGTAACACCCTTACCCACTTTTTCATGTTCAGGTCCCCAATCCCGGATGTCCATCTTCGGTTTGCGTTCGTTCCAGCTCACCAGGTTAACTTCTTTCTGCCAGCCCTTAGAGCCTTCGGAGAGAACACCCAGGGATTTTGTGATTTCGAATTTAATATCAGCCATGATATTTATTCCCTCCCTTATTATTTAATTGCTCAATAATTTCAATTTCTTTAGGATTAAGATTATATAGTTTATAAACCATTTAATTTGCCTTGCATTCTAACCTGGGAAGTCCGCATCCAGCAAAGATAATAGCCCAATGAAACTAAAAACATAATAAATCTGCGTCCCAAATTCGTATCCTAAAAGGCCATATGCTGTTCTTATAAGGTAGGTAATCCGCAGTTATTGTCATCGCTCTCAGGTTCCCTGCCGTCCAAAACCGGGACCGAACTTCAGCGCATGCAATTCCCCTCCGCTGGCCCAGTTATCCCGGGGGTATTCATCAATTATAATTGTAATCCACTCCGGTTTAATTTCCAGTATTCCGGCCGCTTCCCTGGTTAAAGCGGCAACCAGCTCCTGCTTGGTTTCCTGACTTCGGCCGGCGGCCATTTTCACATTTATGACCGGCATACGCTATTCTCCCTCCCCTTCTTGGTCGCCCTGATAGCGATAGGTGAAAAAGTTCTGGCCGAAGAAGCTGTCATAATTGGTAAAAAACTCGTCATCCCCGCTGTTTTCGTTTATTTTGTCCCTGAAAACAAATAGCTTGGCATCCAGATTATCCATCATATAAAGGACAAATGCCTCCGGGAACAGAGGTAGTACCGGTGAACCAAATTCCAGACTCCCATGATGGCTTAAAATCATATGTTTTAACATCCATTCCAATTTGTCGGGGAAAGGTAACCCATCTGCGCGCATAGCGTTGATCTGGGATGTGATCAATTCACTGCCCATGACAATATGACCCAAAAGCCTCCCTTCAACGGAATATTCGGGCACCACTTTCATTTCATACTCTTTCAGCTTACCGATATCATGCAAGAGAGCTCCGGTAACCAGCAGATCCCGATTCAGTTCCGGATAGTTTTCCGCGATTCGGGTGCAGAGCTGGGCTACCGTCAGGGTATGTTCCAATAGGCCCCCGCTGTAGTTGTGGTGGATTCTTTTGGCCGCCGGAGCCTTAAAAAAGATATTTTGCACCTGCGGACTGAAGATGCGCCGGAGCAGACCCTGTAAATGAGGGTCGGCGACTGAATTCAAGACACCGGTAAAGTTGGCCGTCATGGTCTCGGCGTCAATGTCCGGCCTTTTTACATAAGCGAAAGGGTCATCTTCCAGGATTTTTATACGCCGGGCCGTAACCTGCAAACGGTTGTTGTATAAACCCAGGTCTGCCAGTAACCCAATCACTACCCCGCTTTCAATCTCCCCGGTAACCTTGCAGTTATCCCATACGACCGCATCAATTTCTCCCGTGGCATCGCCCAGCTTGAGATTTATAATATCACGGCCGTCTTTTATTTTGCGCTGCGTTTTCTCCAGTATTAAAAACTTGCCCCAAAACTGGGTACCGGTAGAAAGACTCTTTAGTTCCTTGATTGTAAAAGGTCCCTTTTTATCCAAAACTCTCCTCGTCTCCTTCTGCGTTAAATAAGCATCACCCGGCTAACGTAACGGATGACTATATGAACTGATCTTTAAAGCAGGCAGTTCTTGCTGCAGCAAATCAATAAAACCAACTATACCTATCCCCGGTTCCCCGGGAAATTTGCTGTCTAAATAATCCGGATCAATATTCAAATTACGCAACTGCACCATATCTATACCGTTTCCCTCCAGAAAATAAAGCAAACTTTCAATTTCTTCTTCCCGGTCGGTAAAACCCGGAAAGGTTAAAAGGTTAATGGAAACCTTTACCCCCTTATCTTTGGCATAGCGAATAGAGTTCTCCACGTCTTTTAAGAGATAATTCAGAGGGCGATGATAAGCCATATAATTGGGTTCATGACAGGAGAACATGGTAACCCGCATAGCATCCAGCCCGGCTCTGCACATCTGTCTAATTCCTGCGCTATAACCGGCATTGGTATTTATATTTATAGTTCCTGCGGAGGTAGCCTGACGTATAATCTTAATCGCCTGGGACAGATTGGAGGCATTAAGGGACGGCTCGCCTTCACAGCCCTGGCCAAAGCTTATTATGGCTTCTTGGGCGTGGGTCAGGTGTTCGATGCCGATTGCGGCTATCTCGTTAACCTCAGGAATAAAATTCAGCCGCTGCTGGGGAGAGACGACTTTAAGATGGCTCTCCGATATACAGCCGATACAGTTGGCATTGCACCGGGGCATGGTTGGTATCCCCCCCTCCCAGCGCTGATAAAAGATATTCTGGGCGGTGAAACAACTATACTCCAGGGAGCAGCGGGCTAGCTGCCTTAAGATTCGGTTTTCCGGGTATTTTTTTAGCATACGCCTGATTTTGCCCGGCAATCCCTCCGTGTTGTAGTTTACCGGATGCCATTTACGGTGGGCATCGCTTTGTACTGCCGCCACATAGATTTTATCTTC
>DHCD01000091.1:4635-6623 GCA_002398105.1 Syntrophomonas sp. UBA4911 | reverse complement strand
CGGTTGACACAAGCAGGCATCAGGGTGCGGGTAAAGCCCTGGGGCAATAAAGCAGCTACCGCATGTATTTTACCTTCACTGCCCGGAGCCCATTCGAAATAGGTTAGTTGTTCCCCGGCATCAAGGCCTACCGGTATGCAGTCGGGAACACTAACCAGCGAAGCCCCCCGGGGCAGGGGTATCATTTCATTATTCCCCGGTACTACCCAATCCGAACCGCTTCGACCCAAAAGCCCTATACCCGGGTATTCCAGTACCTCTCCCCGTTCATTGGCAAAAAGCGTTAAAAACAAATCTAAAACCATCCTTTATGGGAAAATCAGACATCCGGCTTATTCCTATCAATACTTGGTTCCTATTATTATAGACTATCGCAATTCCGGGCATAAAAAAAGCCCCTTGATTAGCAAGGAGCTTGGCGGTCGATTTTAGCGCAGGTAAGTTAAAGGATCGTAGCGGTCGCTGCCCCGCCTGATTTCAAAATGCAGGTGCGGACCCGTACTGCGTCCTGTGTTCCCTACCGTGGCTATGACCTCTCCTCCCTGAACCCGATTGCCTGATTTCACTTTTATGGTTTGCAGGTGGGCATATAGAGTCTGCATGCCACCGGTATGGTCAATTATTACCGTGTTGCCATAGAGCCCCATATTACCCGTAAAAGATACTACACCGCCGGTAGAAGCTTTGACGGGATCGCCTAAGTCCCCGGCAACGTCCAAACCATGGTGAAATCCTGAACTGCGCCAACCATAGGGAGAAGTTATGCGGCCTTTGATCGGCCAGGCAAAGCGTACCGTTATACTACGTGACGGCTGCACCGAAGCGGTGGCAAGCGCTAAACGTGATGTACCCTGGGGCAAATTAATCTTGTCCCCTATTTTGAGGCTATTAGCCTTTTTATCAGGATTTAATTTCTGCAACTGGTTCAGGTCAATATCATAACGACGAGCGATATCCCAGAGAGTTTCACCTTGACGTATGGTATGAACCCGTCCCTGGTCAAGGGGCAGTTTAAGAATTTGTCCCACTCTTAATACGCTCTTGCTGTCTAAATTGTTGCACGACATTAAGGCTTGCAGGTCCACATGGTAGGATCGGGATATGTTCCACAGGTTATCACCCGCGCGTACACAGTAGTGCTGGTACAGGCCTCCGGCCACCTGTTCCACTCCTGTTTTACAAGGAACAAAACTGGCCTGGCTCAAAGCGGCAATTACCGGACTACAAGTAATACACCACATAAAGGTACACAAAACCAGTGAACCTATCCACTTTTTATTCACTTATTTCACCTCTTTTCGCGAGCAGCAAACTAAACTCTCGCTGCTTCTATATTCTTGACCAGAAAAGAGGTGTTTATTCAGTTTTATAGTCTAATAAGCGTTGCGGGCATATTCTTTCTTGCCGAAAACCAGGGGAGCGGCGCGCAAGAGATCCTTGTTGGATTTGCTCTTTTTCATAGTATCGACCATCATCTGCATGGTTTCCACCGGAGTATAATCACTGAAGGTATTGCGCAAGTTCCAGGTCAATTCCATCTCCTCCCGATTAAGCAGCAGCTCTTCTTTACGGGTGCCGGAACGTTTTAAATCAATGGCAGGAAAGATTCGTCTCTCCGCCAGTTTGCGGTCCAAAACCAGTTCCATATTGCCACGTCCCTTAAATTCTTCAAATATTACTTCATCCATCCGGGAACCGGTTTCTACCAGGGCGGTAGCAATAATGGTGAGGCTGCCGCCTTCTTCAATATTGCGGGCTGCTCCGAAAAATCTTTTGGGCTTATCCAGCGAAGCCGGGTCAATACCGCCGGAAAGGGTTCTGCCACTGGGGGGAACTACCAGGTTATGCGCTCGAGCCATACGGGTAACGCTATCCATAAGTATTACCACATCTTTCTTGTGTTCCACCAGGCGTTTAGCTCTTTCCAGAACCATATCAGTAACTTTTACATGATTCTCCGGCGGTTCGTCAAAGGTTGAGGCTACCAC
>DHCD01000091.1:0-4391 GCA_002398105.1 Syntrophomonas sp. UBA4911 | reverse complement strand
ATAACATCCATTTCCGGGTGATTAGCCGTAATTCCCTGGGCTATCTTTTGCAGAAGAATGGTTTTACCCGCTTTGGGGGGTGCAACAATGAGCCCGCGCTGACCCTTGCCAATAGGAGCAACCAAGTCTATTATCCGGGTTGACAGCTCCTGGGAAGATGTTTCCAAGGTCAAGCGTTCCCGCGGGTAAAGGGGAGTAAGAGCATCAAAATGAATCCTCTTAACCGAATCTTCAGGCGGAAAACCATTAACACTCTGCACTTTTAACAGGGCAAAAAACCGCTCATTGTCTTTGGGGGATCTTACTTGCCCCCCTACCCGGTCCCCGGTACGCAATTCGAACTTTCTGATCTGGGAAGGAGAAACATAGATATCGTCCTGACTGGGGAGATAGGCGAAGGGTCGTAGAAAACCGTAGCCATCCGGCATGATTTCCAGTACCCCCTGAGCCTCCAGCAGTTCGTCCGATTGGGTCAGAGCCTTGGTTATTTCAAAAACCAGCTCTTTTTTGCGTAATTTGGAATAACCGCTCAGGTTAAGATCCCGGGCAAGCTGGTAAAGCTCCAGCATGGTCTTATTGTCTAATTCCGATATGTTCAAGAACTTCCTCCTTTCTAAGGTATGAATAAATGTTTACTAAGAAACATAGGATTCCTAATTCCAGGCATGACTTTTAGACTAGCAGAAAAACCCTATTACTGATTTGACCGGAAATGAATTAAACTGCAGGCAGGCATTTGCCATACGAAGGCCTTATAGCCGGAAAACGAAGTATTCCCCTACTATAAATAATTACACCCCTATAACTTATTATACCAGCAAAAAAAGCTGTTTAATCCCTTATTTAATTTAATCCCGAGGTAAATTTCATCCTTTTATCTTTAAAGAGCGGCTTTTTATCCAGGTTATGCGTGGCTTCGATATGCCTTACGGTTCCCGACTTGCTTCTCATGATCAAGGTCTGGGTAATAGCCCGTCTTTTATGATACCTTACCCCTCTGAGTAAAAATGAATCCGTTATACCGGTAGCAGCGAAAATAACATCATCGGACTTGGCCAGCTCATCAATCGTAAATATCTTGTTAATATCGCTGATGCCCATTTCGTGACAGCGCCGAATCTCATCCGGAGCTTCCTCTCCCTCCGGGTAAAGGCGGGCCTGAAAATCCCCGCCCAGACATTTTAACGCCGCTGCGGTAATAACCCCTTCCGGAGCCCCGCCAATACCCATCAGAATATCAACTTCCGAATTATCATAAGCAGCAGCAACTGCAGGCGAAACATCGCCGTCGGTTATAAGTTTAATGCGGGCTCCGGCACTTCTGACCTGGTCAATAATCTCCTGATGGCGGGGACGATCCAGAATTACCACGGTCACTTCACTCATAAGCTTATTCAAAGCCCGGGCCACTTCGCGCAGGTTTTCCTTCACACTGGCTTCCAGATAAACTCTGCCCTTGCACTCGGGACCAACCGCGATCTTCTCCATATACATATCAGGAGCATGCAGGAGACTGCCCCGGGGGGCGGCAGCCAGAACGGCAATAGCTCCGGTAAGGCCTTTGGCGACAATATTGGTTCCCTCCAAAGGGTCAACCGCAATATCGACCTCAGGGGGAACCCCAATACCAACTTTCTCTCCGATATAGAGCATGGGAGCCTCATCCATCTCCCCTTCTCCGATAACTACCACTCCATCTACCGAAACCGTATCAAACATAACCCTCATAGCCGTCACGGCAGCATCATCGGCAGCAATTTTGTCTCCTCTTCCTACCCAACTGGCAGCAGCAAGAGCAGCAGCCTCAGTCACTCTTGCAAATTCAAGAGCTAATTCTCTCTCCACGACTAAACCCTCCTATTAATTTTCCTAAAATGCCTGCTTCCAATCGTGTAGAAACTTTTCTATTCCTGCATCGGTAAGAGGATGTTTAACCATCTGCTTAATGATTGTATAAGGAATGGTAGCGATATGGGAGCCCATTTTGGCGGATTCAACTACATGCATAGGGTGCCTTATACTGGCGGCAATGATCTCGGTATCAAGCAAATATTGATCAAAAATCGTAATAATATCATTTAGAACTATCATACCATCATTGCCCATATCATCGACTCGCCCCACAAAAGGGCTGACATAACTAGCCCCGGCCCGGGCTGCCAGTAAAGCCTGGTTAGCCGAAAATACCAAGGTGGCATTAGTGGCTATACCTCTTTGGGAAAAAGTGTTGATGGCCTTTAACCCGTCACTGGTAAGAGGTATTTTTATCACCACATTAGGGTGAACAGCAGCCAATTCTTCTCCTTCCCGGAGCATAGCATCATAGTCCAAGCCAATAACTTCAGCGCTTACCGGGCCATCGACTATAGCACATATCTCTTTGACGACCTCTTTGTAATCCCGCTTTTCTTTGGCAACCAGACTGGGATTAGTAGTAACCCCGGAGAGAAATCCCAGGGCCTGGATTTCTCTTATCTCGTTAATATTAGCCGAATCAATAAAAATACGCAATACTTCTTCCTCCTTGTTGCCCCTGCATCCCCAAGCTTCACTCGCCTCTCCGGCTATCAGGCCTTGCCGGTACTGCCAAAAATCCTTATTTTTTCCCTGATTATTGCCACGGCCGCTTCCCGGGCAGGCCCCAGGATTTTGCGGGGATCTATTTCATTGGGCTTCTCGGCCATAACCCGGCGCATTTCCCCTACAAAAGCCTCACGAATATTGGTGTCGATATTTACCTTGCGAATGCCTAATCCTATAGCCTGGCGTATTGATTCATCAGGAACGCCGGAAGAGCCGTGTAGAACAATAGGAATTTTGACCAGCGTTTTAATCTGACGCAGACGCTCAAAATCCAGCTTAGGTTCTCCCTTATACTGACCATGGGCGGTGCCGATGGCAATGGCCAAACTATCTACTCCGGTCTGTTCCACAAAATATCTGGCTTCTTCGGGATCAGTATACATAGCCTCCTTTTCACTGACATGGACATTATCTTCGGTACCGCCGATTTTGCCCAGTTCGGCTTCTACCGATACCCCAATCGGGCGCGACATATCCAAAACCTTTTTGGTCATAGCAATATTTTCTTCCAAGGGCAGCTTAGAACCATCATACATTACCGAGGTAAACCCACTGCGAATACATTTCACCACCTGGTCAAAATCCGTCCCATGATCCAGGTGCAATGCCACTGGGACTGATGCTGAAACAGCTGCCAGCCTTACCATCTCCGTAATAAAATCAAGACCGGCATAGGCAATCGCCCCCTGACTGGCTTGCATGATGACCGGAGAATTCTCTTTTTCTGCCGCCTGTACAATCGCCTGTACAATTTCCATGTTATTGGCGTTAAAGGCGCCTACCGCATAGCCTCCCTGCTCAGCCTTAAGCAGGAGTTCATTCACTGAAACCAAAGCCATTTATATATCACCTCTTGTAATTTGTTCACGAAACCTTTTCTTTTGCCATCTGGTTAACCGTATCACGCAGATTAATTATATCAAAAGGTTTAGTTATACATCTTTTGACCCCAACATCCAAAGCTTCTTTAACCACATCCATCTCACCATAGGCAGTCATCATAATAATATCAAGTTCACCATGACGGTCAAGGATCATGCGGGAAGCCTCCAGGCCGTTCATATTAGGCATTTTCATATCCATCAGAATTATGTCAGGTAAGAACTCATCAACCTTTTCCACCGCCTCCCTCCCGTCAATCGCTACCTCAACCTCCCAGTTATCTTTCTTAAAAAGCTCCTCCAGCAAGCGCCGTACTCCCTTTTGGTCATCTACGATCAAAATCTTCCTCATGGTTCCTACCTCCCCCGCAATTATCTACCATTTATTTCTACACCTGTTATAAATATCCTCTTTGCAATCAGAATTTTTGCCCTCCTTTCCTAACGGGTCTCACAGGTACCAGAAGCGTTGATAAAAACCTCAGACATCGGGGGTTGATCTGAGTTCAATGTCAAGTGCAGCGGGAAAGGCAATTCAAGAACGGAATCGGATAACTCCGTATACCATATATAGGAGCATCCCCAACCACCAGATTTTATTGCAACACTTCCGGAATGGTATGGTACTGACTATCCCTAAAATACAAAATTAACTTTTTATCTGTTTTTCGTGTCCCGGACATACAGCTGCCTATCCCAGTCTGCTGTCAGATCATATCAGCTATCCCTTTCCACTATGTAGGTAGTATGCTCATCGTCTTCAATTTTACAGGCCTCCCCCTCTCTCACATATATGCGGTTATGGCTTCTTGCCAGCAAGGTTTTATGTATGGGGACTTCTACTTCATCGCCAATTTTAACTGTGGCCTGGGGGGGAATTTCCACCAAGGCCATCTGCATAAAAACCTTTCCTCTTATCGGATAGGA
>DHCD01000011.1 GCA_002398105.1 Syntrophomonas sp. UBA4911 | reverse complement strand
GTGGCCAGCGAGGCCAACCTGATGATACCGAAACTAAGCGCGGACCAGAACCACCTGCTTCTCATCGGCATAGTGGTATGCATACTGGGAATGCTGTTCGGGCTATACCAGTTCAACAAAGTAAAAAAACTGGAGGCCCATCCGGCAATGCTGGATGTAGCCAATACCATCTATGAAACCTGCAAGACCTACCTGATTCAGCAAGGTAAATTCCTGGCCATCCTCTTTGCCTTTATCGGCGTGTGTATAGCCTTCTACTTCGGCTTCCTGCAGCAAATGCCGGTGGGCGGGGTATTGTTCATCCTGATGTGGACCGTAATCGGTATTCTCGGTTCCTACAGCGTAGCCTGGTACGGTATCCGCATGAATACCCTGGCCAACAGCAGAACGGCTTTTGCCGGCCTTACCCGCAAACCGCTCAAGGTATTGAATATAGCTTTGGATGCCGGCATGAGCATCGGTTTGCTCCTGGTCTGCGTGGAGCTGATCATGATGCTGATCATCCTGCTCTTTGTTCCCCGGGAATTGGCGGGAGCAAGTTTTATCGGTTTTGCCGTGGGTGAATCCCTGGGGGCCAGCGCCCTGCGTATTGCCGGCGGTATTTTCACCAAGATAGCCGACATCGGTTCCGACCTGATGAAGATCGTTTTCGGCATCAAAGAAGACGATCCCCGCAACCCGGGAGTTATTGCCGACTGTACCGGAGATAACGCCGGCGACAGCGTAGGACCCACCGCCGACGGCTTTGAGACCTACGGGGTTACCGGAGTGGCCCTGGTTACTTTCATCGTCCTGGCGGTAGCCCCGGCCCTGCAGACGGCTCTGCTTACCTGGATCTTCGTCATGCGGGTTCTCATGGTGATTACCTCCGTGGTAGCCTTCTATATCAATAGAAGCATGAGCCAGGCCAAGTATTCTCAGGTGGAGGATCTGGATTTTGAACAGCCTCTGACCAGTCTGGTATGGATCACCTCCATCCTCTCCATCGTAGTTACCTTTGTGGTCAGCTATATGCTCCTGGGACCCAATTCCGGAGTACCGGCAGAGCTTTCCGCCCTCTGGTTCGTACTGGCCATAATCATAAGTTTCGGTACCCTGGGCGCGGCTATTATCCCGGAATTCACCAAAATATTCACCAGCCCCAAATCCAGTCACGTAGCGGAAGTGGTCAAGGCATCCCGGGAAGGGGGACCTTCCCTCAATATCCTGTCCGGTCTGGTGGCCGGCAACTTCAGCGCCTTCTGGATCGGCATGGTTTTCCTGGCGCTCATGTTCGGGGCTTACTATGCCAGCGGATTTGGTTTAGCCGATATCATGATCTATCCTTCCATATTCGCCTTCGGCCTGGTGGCCTTCGGTATGCTGGGTATGGGACCGGTTACCATAGCGGTTGACAGTTACGGCCCGGTTACCGACAATGCCCAATCCATCTACGAGCTCTCTTTGATTGAAGAAATTCCCGAGGTGGAAAAACAGATTGAAAAAGACTTCGGTTTCAAACCTGACTTTGATAAAGCCAAATACTATCTGGAAGCCAACGACGGGGCCGGCAACACCTTCAAAGCCACAGCCAAGCCGGTGCTGATCGGTACGGCGGTGGTAGGGGCCACCACCATGATCTTCTCCCTGATCCTGGTTATCCAGAGCGTACTGGGGGTAGAGCCGGAAACTATCCTCAACCTGCTCAATCCTTACACCATCTTAGGATTCATCTGCGGCGGGGCAGTGATCTTCTGGTTCACCGGAGCCTCCACCCAGGCGGTCACCACCGGCGCTTACCGGGCGGTGCAATATATCAAAAATAACATCCACCTGGACGACAATGCCAATCAGACCGCCAATATCGAAAACTCCAAAGAAGTGGTCAAAATCTGCACCCAATATGCCCAGGCCGGCATGCTCAACATCTTTATCGCCATATTCTCATTTGCCTTAGCCTTTGCCTGCCTGGCTGCTCCTTCCGGCAGTGAAGCTCCGGTTTCCCTGTTCGTCTCCTACCTGATATCAATTGCGGTGTTCGGATTATTCCAGGCGGTGTTCATGGCTAATGCCGGGGGCTGCTGGGATAATGCCAAAAAGGTAGTGGAAGTGGACCTGCAGGAAAAAGGCACCCCCCTGCATGACGCATCGGTGGTAGGCGATACGGTAGGCGATCCTTTCAAGGATACTTCTTCGGTAGCCCTGAACCCGATCATCAAGTTCACCACTCTGTTCGGGCTGCTGGCCATGGAAATCGCTATCTCGGAATCGTTCCGCCAGATTGCTCCTACTGTGGGCATTGTGTTCCTGGCTATTGCTCTGTTTTTTGTATGGCGCTCTTTCTATGGGATGAGAATCCCTACCGATAATAAATAGAAGAAAAGCTGGCTATCCGACCTAAATAAGTGGTAAAAAGACCTCACAACTGTTTAAGGTTGTGAGGTCTTTTATTAAAAATGCCCGCTTAAGGGCAATAACTGTGTAAGATTATCCTATATTTCCACACTTATCTCGCGAATCAATTTCCTCAAAGCGCGTTTTTCAATGCGGGATACATAGGAGCGCGATATCCCTAGTTTACGGGCAATTTCCCGCTGCGTCTCCTTCAGGCCGTTGAAAAGTCCGTAACGCATCTCAATAACCTGGCGCTCCCGGCGGGAAAGGATATTAATTTTGTCCCGCACCTTTTCTTCCTGCAGCTTCGCTTCCACCAGGTCAACAATCTCATTGTCAACGGTAAGAACATCCAGCAGAGAAATCTCATTGCCTTCCTTATCGTAACCAATGGGGTCGTAAAGAGAAACTTCCTGTTTCACTTTTTTAATATTGCGCAAATGCATCAACACTTCATTTTCGATGCAGCGTGCCGCATAGGTGGCAAGACGTACGCCCCGATCATCATTGTAGGTTTTGATAGCCTTTATCAAGCCGATAGTACCGATGGAGATTAAATCCTCCATATCCTCGCCACTGCTCTCGTATTTCCGTACTACATGCGCCACCAGGCGCAGATTTCGCTCTATCAGAATATTCCTGGCTTCTTCACTACCGTTCTTCAGTTCAGTTAAGAAACTCCTCTCCTCCGCTTCATCCAGGGGTTGAGGAAACACCTGGTTATGCAGATAACCAAACAGAAAAAGGATTCCCTTGACTACTGCCGTCGCCGCTAATGCCCAGCCCAGGATGGTCAAGCTACCACCTCCAAAAAAATTGAGCGCTTTATACTATATGAAGGTGGTCAGTGAAGTGTGCTTCAATTTGACCGGTAAAATTTAGGCGGCCCCGGCAACCAGGCAGACCCTTCAACGTATGGGCAATCCTGCGCTGGCAACCCCTCCTTTACTTCTCCTCTCCAGTGATTCTCTTGATAGCCATTTTATATACCTGCAGGTCATCCCGGGGACCAATTGCAATGATATCCATCCGGACTATGCCGGTATCAAGTTTAACCGGCTTATATATGACCCTCAAATTCAAACTCTTGCTTTTAATTTTAGCGTATTCATGCAGCGCACCTTCACACCGGTTAGCGTTCCCATCCGGCTTTAACAAAGCCCCCTTCTCAGCCTGCTTAATAATCAATTTTAATATATCCTGTCTTTTACCTGCGCTGAAAGACTTATAATCCTGCCTGGCATTAGCTGTAAACATTACTTGCGTCTGATACTTTTCAAGCAGCAGCCGGTTTAATTTTGCAATTTTGTCTTCAGGCATAATTAATCCTCGTCCAATTCCACAGCAGGAAGAGATTCAAGCAGGTTATTCAATTCAAAATCATCCTTCTCTATCACGTCAGTTAACGGTATATCCGCTTTTTCATCTATTCTCTCCATGGCAATTTGGTACATTGCTTCATCCATAGATTGTTCTACTGCTTCCTGAATCCTCAACAACCGCTGATAGTGTTCCAAATCCACCAGAACGCCGATCGCATCACGGTTTTTATTGTTTTGAATAATAAAAACCTCTTCTGTTTCTTCCCCTGCATATCGGTTAAGGATTTCCGACAGCTTATTGGTTCTGGTTAAATCAGTAATGCTGAGCACATTTTCTCTCACAAAATTCAATGTGGTAGACGTTATAGGCTTTTTCACCGCACTCACACTCACTTTCTTATCATATCCTTTTTTAATTATATACATTAATGTGCTATTTTATGTGTTTATTATGCCACGGATGGCCTTTAATATATAATGCTAGATCTGACGCATAAGAATGACGACCGATTACTGGGGTCTGAATCTGCATTTTCTTCTCATCCCCAAATAATATAATGTCAATTAGGTAGGATAAAGAACTCATGATAGCGCGGATTTTCCTCTTTGGGATTTCTTAAGATATGTCAATTCTGCTGGAGTATTTTTAATGCTGCCGATAACCGGCTTGGTCATATTAAGGGATTCTTCTTCCTGGTTTTGTTTTGCCTCAGCTTGGGCATACATTCATTTCCCCCGTTCCCTCCTATGGTTAGGTCTTGTGATTATTGCAGCAGGATATTTGGCTATATTATTATTTTGGGGAACGCTCCTAAAAACCTTTACTGCACTGGACCTTAAGCCGGGAAATGATCTCCTCGTTCATTTTATTGTAGCTATCCCATGGATCAGTCTCCTGCGTAAAATAATGTGGATAAATATATTTATACCACCACTGCATGTCTCGCATCAGATTGTTGCTGGAAATCCCGGCTTCCCGGGTAAACTGCTCTTCCTTTATGGCGATAATATTATGGGCGGCCCGATTCCGTATATTTTCCTCAACACTGCGCATATCTCGAGCCTTCTTCAATACTTTTTCATTGGGGAAGCGTCCCCCGGAAGAGCAATCGAATTCAATCATCGGCAATAACGAAGAACAGGACAGATCACAATCGCTGAAGCCTTTGGGCGAAAACTTAAGATCGTAGTATTCCAGCAGTGCCGGCTCCATCTTTCCCAGTTTTAAACGCTTCATCCTCCACTGTCCCGTGCCGCGCCTTTTCTCATCACAGTAGTCCCTTTTGATGTATCTTGAACATTTTTCCTGTAAAAAAAATTCAAATAGTTTGCTCAATGCCGGAGAGATACCGCGCACAAAATCCATCAATTGCCCCGCCTGCTGCTGCAAGCTTAATAAAAGCAGATATTCAAAGAGTTCCTTGCCGTCACCGGATTTAATCGGGAACATATCGTATTTTGCCAGCCGGCTCTCCTTTTCCGCCCGGGGAAGGTCCATATTTTTACGATATTGAGCCGCTTTTAACAGGCCCATAATATCTGCGCTGACAAATTCTTTTACTCCGGTCAGAATATTTAAAGCTGCAGCATAGTTACAGGCTTCGATATTGCTAATAGCCGTTTCGCGTAAAAAAAGAAAACGCAGGTTGATAGATTCTACCTGATGGACTCTGTTCTGAGGCCCAATTTCCGGGTGGTTATCAAGGTTATCGGTCCAAGTTTTTACCAGATCGTAATCCGGGGAACCGTAATTCTCTCCTTCGTTCGGTGTAGTTACCTGAAGCGGCACTACTGGAAAGGGAACGGTTAAAGCCAGTAACTGGCAGGCCGATTTCATCTGCGGAGTCCCGGAAGAAAGGTTGAGCAGGATCTGACTGTCTGGATTGGCATCACGAATATTGATCAACTCTCTTTCAAAAAGCGGATGGAAAATATCGAACTGCTGGGGATTATCAATCTCAGGATGGCGGAGCTCAATAAATTCGCAAGCGAAGCCTTCTTTTTCACACAATTGTCGGGCATGAATCCGGTAACGATCATCCTGATCTGCTAGTTCACACACCCTCTGGGTCATAAATAGATAAGTCTTTTCCGGCTTATAATGCCTAAGGATATGCAGCAATGGCCCATCGTAATCATTTTTTATAGGATCAGTCATCCCCAAAGTACTGAATAAAACTTTCTTCAAGCGATCACCCCTAATCAATCGTTCTATATAGTCCGCATTCCATCTATATGATTACGACTTCTTCCTCTTCCAGCAATTCAACCGTGCCCCAGCATTTAATATCCGCATTGCTGGTCAATTTGTAGACCCGTACCAGATCTTCTTCAGCTATCAAGCCTGATATTCCTTTGACCAGCTTTTCGTATTTGGCCTGGGGAAGGATGCATTCAAAGGCCGATTTTTGCACCCTGACCCCAAAGCCCTGCAAATACTTAGCAAAAGCAGCACGGCGTCGGTTGTCCACGATATCATAAATTATGACCACCAAATATTTTCGCCTCTCTTCTGCAATGAACTCATCAAAAACAAAAATCCGATTATGAAACTGCATTATCTGATCACCACCGGTTGGTATATTTCCGGGTCGCCTTCTTCAACGGCCTGAGCCAAACGCTGGCACTGCATTTCTATCGCCCGCCTAAAACTGACTGAATAATCGACATAATTAAGATAACGGGAACGGCCGCGAACTTTCTTCTCATATTCAGCAATGTAGATTTTGGAGGCCTGGCTGTCCAAATAAACGCCGCCTTCCTGGGCAGGCCTCTCAAAATGTCCGCGTTTAATTATACCTTTACTGGTGACATAAAGGGCTAAAGAGTCCGCCAAAACAGCGCGCCATTCTTCCATCAAATCAGAGCATAAAGCAGGGTGCCCGCTTTTGATACTGTGCAAAAAACTGGCATAAGGATTTAAACCACGGTTTACCACAGCAGTATAAAGATCATACATCAATAAAGTATAGGCAAAACTCAATAGAGAATTAAATGGATCGCGGGGTGGTTGCCGGCTGCGTCCCGAAAAAGAAAAATCCGGCTCCACCAGCGCTCCCAGGCCTTGATAATAGTACCGGGCCGCACTCCCCTCATATCCCATCACTTCTTCTCGGCTTTGTGCTTTACCAGTTAAGGGAAGCAGCTTGCTCATGGCTTCAATACTGGTCTGCGCCGAACTTTGGGGGCGGTTTCTCTGATAACGCCTTAAAATCGTAATTTGGTTCTTCACTTTGGCGGTAATGATTTTTTTGGCCAGCGCCAGGCAGAATTCATCATCCTCGCCACAGGCAAATTGCCGCCTTTGGCGATAAATATTAACACTGCGCGTGGATTCCAACCGGCCGTAAAATTTACCCCGGCTTGACAACCAGGTAAGGTTGATGTCCCGCTCCATAAAATGCTTGACACAACTGGAACTCAAGCTGGCATCACCAAAAATGATTACATTCTCCACTCCTTCAATTGGCAAGGTACGTTTTAAATTGTCGCTTTCCACCAACACACAATTATTCTGTACCCCAATTTTTGCGCCACGTTCATAAATATACAAAAAACTCACCCGATCACCTCCATGACCATCCAATCATTTGTTCCGTCCCCTTAGCGGGGTCCTTCCTTTCAAATAATAACAGCACTGATAAAACCTCAGCCAAAACAAAGTTTCCGTCCCCTTAATGGGGTCCTTCCTTTCAAATTTGGACAGTTTCAAATTATGGGGTGAACAAGTATTGTTTCCGTCCCCTTAATGGGGTCCTTCCTTTCAAATAGGGTACGTGGGCAGAGTGCTACGAAGAACTAGAGTTTCCGTCCCCTTAATGGGGTCCTTCCTTTCAAAAAAACCTATGATTTGAGAGGAAGGAACCCATTAAGGGGACGGAAACGAGCGG
>DHCD01000103.1 GCA_002398105.1 Syntrophomonas sp. UBA4911 | reverse complement strand
ATAATCGGGCATTTAACCGGACGGCTTTTAAGCCGCAGGAGCGGATATGAAATTGCCGTGGACGATATTATTGAGGTCTGTGCCCGCTGTGATACGGCTTTGGAGATTAATTCCCACCCGGACCGCCTGGATATAGACGGAAACATAGCTCGAAAGGCCAAGGCGCGTGGGGTGAAGGTGGCCATCAACAGTGATGCCCACCATAAGAAGGATCTGGATTTGATAAAATACGGCGTTATCACTGCCCGCCGGGGCTGGCTGGAAGCTAAAGATATCCTTAATAATCTGAGTCGGGATGAGTTATGACCAAGGGAGTTGAGATAGCAAGAATAAAGCCATGGATTCTGACTCAATACTAAGGCAGGAGCTCTAAACGGGAGGAATAAAAATGATAGAGTTTGTCCTGCGGGCTGCTGCCATGTATTTTATGGCTTTATTGATGGTGCGGGTGTTGGGAAAAAGGGCCTTGGGTGAGCTGGGGCCTTTTGATTTTGTGGTAATGACCGGGGTAGGTCACACCGTGGTATCAATAGCCTTGGATAAACAGCTACCTTTTTATGAAGGCATCATAATACTGGCCACCCTGGCAGTATTGGAATACATGATGAGTTATGCCGCCCTCAAGAGCCATAAACTTTCCAACCTGATCAACGGCAAGCCGGTTCTCCTAATTGATAAGGGGCGTATCATAAAAAGCAATCTTGCCCGGGAAAAATTCAATGTGGACGATCTCTTGCAGGAATTGCGCAAACAGGGGATTCGCGACATTGATGAGGTGGACAAAGGAACGCTTGAATCCTGCGGGGGATTCAGCGTTATTTTGAAGGAAGAGGACGAACCTGTTTCACTGCGCGATCTGGGACTAAAACCAGTGAGGCGTAATGAGATTCCTACCAGCGGCTCCTGGTCCCGGGGGGATTTTTTTACCCGTCAGAAACAGGAATCAATTCAGGATGAGGGTTTTATGCTGGAAGAGGTTTTGGCTAAAATAGAAGAGCGGCTGGATCTTATATATAATAAAGTGGAATCCCTGGAGAGAAATAATAAAAAAATAGAGGCGGATTAACGCCGATTCATTATAAAAAACAGACGCGGAACCCGCGGAATTTATTAAAGTCTTCTTCCGCGTTCTTCCTTCTAAATTCCCTGAATTCCGCGTCAAAAAACTAGGAAACCGTAGGACTATTTTTATTCTTGGTTGCGGCCTTGGGGTCCATAACCTGTTAATTAAAAAATAGACGCCCTCTTCGAGGACAACTGATGCTCGTTATACTCGCAATTAAGGGTGCAGATTGACGCCGATTTTATTTTGAAAGTATAATGCAGAAAGCCATTAGACGGAACATATAATCTGGTTTTAACAGGAGGTTTATTATCGTTGGAATTACTGGCGCCGGCCGGTGGCTGGGATGCCCTGGTGGCAGCAATAGAAAATGGAGCCGATGCTGTATACATCGGAGGCAGAGATTTTAGCGCCCGCCAGGGGGCGGAAAATTTTGACCGGGAAGAGATAGCCAATGCTATTGAATTTGCCCATATCAGGGAACGGAAAATTTACGTAGCAGTTAACACCTTAATTGATGACAGCGAGTTTAATCAAGCGCTTGACTATATCCATGAGCTGTATCAGCTGGCGGTTGACGCAGTTATAGTCCAGGATTTGGGTCTCCTGTATGCATTAAGAAAGGTAATGCCGGCCCTTCCGGTTCATGCCAGTACCCAGATGACCATACATAATGTATCTGGGGTAAAATATCTGCAGGAGCTGGGGGTCAAGCGGGCAGTTCTGGCCCGGGAGTTAAGCGGAGAGGAAATCAGACAGATTAAGCAGGCCGTGCCGACCCTGGAACTGGAGATATTCGTGCACGGGGCATTATGTTTTTCCTACTCCGGACAATGTCTCTTCAGCAGTATGGTGGGAGGGAGGAGCGGCAATCGCGGCCGCTGCGCCCAAGCCTGCCGCCTGCCCTATGAGCTGTATTCTTCCCGGTCGGCAGTTCCTGTCCAAAGGCAGGACGGGGGGAGGTACGTACTCAGCCCGGCCGACCTGTGCCTGATAGAATATCTGGCTGATATCAGAGACAGGGGAATAACTTCCCTGAAGATTGAAGGACGGATGAAACGGCCGGAATATGTGGCAGTTGTAACCCGCTCTTACCGTGAAGCCCTGGATTCTTTGGAACAGAACCATCCCCGCCGGGATTTTGATAAACTGAAAAGGGATATGCTGCAGGTTTTTAACCGCAATTTCTCCAGCGGCTATTACCGGAGCGAACGCAGAGGGTTTTTGAGCAGCAAAAGACCTAACCACCGCGGCGTTTATGTGGGACGGGTCCTGCAGCAGGAGCAGAGTGGACTGACGCAGCTGAAACTAAGCGAGCAGCTGGGCCTGGAGGATGGCATTGAAGTTTGGGTGGCCCGGGGTAAAAATCCGGTAGCCTATGTCCGGGATATGAAAGCCGGCGGCCGGAGTGTAAGCAATGCGGCCCGGGGCGATGTAGTGGAGCTGAATATCCAAGGCCGGGCTGCAGCCGGAGACCGGGTATTTAAGATCTATGACGCCTCGCTTTTGGGAAACGCGGCCCGGAGTGCCAGAGAATACAGCAGCGGAAAAATCGAAGTCGACGCCGAGGTGGTAATGAGCCCGGGAGAAGCGGCCCAAATCACTTTTAGGGACAAGAGGGGGAACCAGGCTCAGGTGTTCAGTCAAAGCCCGGCTCAGGTTGCCGAGAAGCATGGCCTGGATGAAGCCCACTTGCGCGATAAACTGGGCCGGCTGGGCAATACGCCCTTTACCCTGGCCAATTTAACCTTGATAAGTTCGGGAGAATTAATGATTCCCCTCAGCGAGTTGAACGATGCCCGGCGACGGGC
>DHCD01000070.1:41824-51636 GCA_002398105.1 Syntrophomonas sp. UBA4911 | reverse complement strand
ACTTATAATTAGGAACATTGCCGCGAATACCACAAACCAAACCAGCCTATTCTTCATAATGCTAGCCTCCTTCTTTTGATTCTTTATAATTTAGATTGTATAACAAACTATTCAAAATGTAAAATATTATTTACAATTTGAATAGCATGCTTTACATAATTATATTTGGATAAAGCTAATAGGCAAAAGAGCCGTTTATTAGAACGTTGACAAATGGAAATTTTTTATATAAAATGATACAAAACAGAATACCAAACCGAAGGGGAGTAGCTCCACAATAAAGTCGTCATTGCGAGTTTAATAACTCCGGCTTTATTGGCAACGAGATTAAGTTGTTTGCCAGACCTTTACCTATAACAGGTAGAGGTCTGTTTTGTTTTTAAGGTAAAAATTTTTAGGAGGTGAATGATTCCAAAAGATTTAAAGTTCATCTTTCTGGGTTATAAAATTCCGGGAAACAAATACTAAAGTTAAGCAGGAGGTATAAAAATTTGGCTGGAGAAAGATGGTATTCTTCAGATATTTCACAAATAGCGCAAGAAATGAAGACGGATCTGGGAAATGGTTTATCCTCAGAAGAAGCGCGGAAACGTTTAGAAACTTACGGCCCTAATGCTTTGGATGAAGCTCCGCCGAGAAGCTTATTCTCTATGTTTATTGATCAACTGAAGGAAGTCTTGGTGCTGATCCTTATCGGAGCTGCTTTAGTGTCCGGAGCATTAGGTGAATGGGAAGACACAACCGTAATTTTAATTATCGTAGTATTAAATGCCGTATTGGGTATGTATCAGGAAAATAAAGCGGAAAAGGCATTAAAGGCCTTAAAAGAGATGACCAAGGCTTCCGTCAAGGTATTGAGAAACGGCAAGGTGTCTCAGATGGAAGTGGGCTTACTGGTTCCCGGTGATGTGGTATTTTTAGATGCGGGGGATTCCGTTCCCGCTGATGCCAGGCTGATTGAGGCTGCTTCCTTAAGGGTAAATGAGGCGGCTTTGACCGGGGAGTCGGTACCTTCGGAAAAGAACTTGAACCCCATAAATAAAGAAGATGTCTCCTTGGGGGATCGCACCAACATGGTTTTCAAAGGTACTGCAGTAACAGCAGGCCGGGGAAAAGCTTTAGTTGTGGAAACCGGCATGAAAACTCAGATTGGACGGATTGCTCAGATGCTGCAGGAAGCTTCTGCTGAAGCAACTCCTTTACAAAGGCAGTTGGCTGGACTGGGAAAAACTCTGGGCCTGGCGGCTGCAGGAATCGTGGCAGTGGTATTTATTACCGGGCTTTTCCGGGGGGAAGACGTTATTGAAATGTTCATGACTGCCATTGCTTTAGCTGTAGCAGCCATACCTGAAGGACTGCCTTCCGTGGTAACTATCGTCCTGGCCCTCGGCGTTACCCGCATGAGCAAAAGAAATGCCGTTATCAGAAAACTGCCTGCTGTAGAAACTCTGGGTGTAGCCACTTATATTTGTTCAGATAAAACCGGTACTTTAACCAAAAATGAAATGACGGTAACCGGTCTCTATATTAACGAATCTTTCTTGCACGTGTCCGGGATCGGTTATGGGCCGCAGGGTGAATTTCTTAAAGAGAAGGATACAAAAATGGCTCCTCTGGAAGATGAGAATATTGAGTTTATGCTGATTGGAGGAGCCTTAAACAGCGACGCTCGCTTAGACTATGCTGATAATCGCTATCAGATCATAGGCGATCCTACCGAGGGAGCTCTAGTAGTGGCCGCTGAGAAGGCAGGCTTAAAGAAGGATGAGCTGGACCGGAGATACCCCCGAATAGACGAAATTCCTTTTGATTCGGCCAGAAAAATGATGACCACTTTTCATAAGATGGAAAATGAGGTAATCTCATTGACCAAAGGCGCACCTGATGTGCTGTTGGCCAGGTGCCGTGAAATTATGACTTCCAAAGGTAATGTTCAATTAAGTCAGGAAACGGCATCAACGCTGTTGGAAGTGAATTCTCGGCTGGCTTCTCAGGGGCAGAGGGTTTTGGCTTTGGCTTTCCGCCGATGGCCTGAGAAACCAGAGAGTCTTACATCAGAAATAGCCGAGACGGAGCTTGTCTTTATCGGGTTTTATTCGATCATTGACCCGGCCCGGGAAGAGGTGAAGGATGCCGTAGCCCTGGCCCGTACTGCAGGGATCCGAACGGTAATGATCACCGGCGACCATCAGGATACCGCCGTGGCTATAGCCAGGGAACTGGATATCTGGCGCCAAGGCGACGACATCTTAACCGGTGTCCAGTTGGATAAAATGAGTACAGATCAATTAAAGGACCATGTTTTAAAAACCACGGTTTATGCCAGAGTTTCTCCGGAGCATAAGCTGAAAATAGTAGATGCTTTGAAATCCCATGGTCATGTGGTAGCAATGACCGGTGACGGTGTGAACGATGCTCCGGCTTTAAAGCGGGCGGATATCGGATCGGCCATGGGCATCACGGGTACTGAAGTTTCCAAAGAAGCCTCCGATATGGTTCTCTTGGATGACAATTTTGCCACCATTGTTAACGCTGTGGAAGAAGGGAGAACTATCTATGCCAATATCCGAAAGTCAATTCAGTATCTATTATCCTGTAATACAGGGGAAATAGTGGCGATTTTTACCGCGATTCTTTTTGGCTGGGGGAGTCCTTTAACCGCGATCCAGATTCTCTGGTTAAATCTGGTTACAGACGGTTTCCCGGCTTTAGCCCTGGGCCTGGAGCCGCCGGAAAAGGGGGTCATGAAGCAAAAACCGCGAAACCCCAAAGAGACGGTCTTTGCCAATGGAGTGGGACGGGAGATCATTATACTGGGGGCAACAATCGGGTTGGTTTCTTTAACGAGTTATTGGCTTGCCTTACAATGGGGAAGAACTTTAGCGGAAGCCCATACCATGGCATTTGTCACGATGGCCTTCTCCCAATTAATTCACTCATTTAATATCAGAAGTTTAGAGAAATCCATATTCGTTACAGGGATTTTGTCTAATAAAGCCTTAGTGATCGCTTTTCTTGCCTCAGCAATGTTACAGTTGTCCGTTATTTTCATTCCCTTCTTACGGGGAGTATTTGAAACCGATTTGCTCTGGGGCATTGATTTAGCCGTTGCTTTGGGACTGAGCCTGGTGCCGCTGGTGGTTGCGGAGATTATAAAACTGTTGAAAAGGCAGTAACGTAAAATTCTGTGCTGGACAAATGATGAGTACAGCATGGTATCTTTTTATATTTATGGCGGAAAAAGTTTATTTACCGGATTGATTTTTCATACCATGATCAATATCACAACCGGTATTTTCCCTAACTATGGGTCACATATAAATACCTGGGTTTTTAGTATTTGGATGGCTATCATACTATTATCGGTAATTTATTTTGTGGAAAGAAAGGGTAAAGCCTCCGGATAATTTAAATGCTCAACACAGCATCCGTTGGCCTCCATATAAATCAAGATCCAGAAGTAAGTTTTAGTCCTAAAATACCTGCCAGGATTAAGCCGAGAAATATAATGCGCAAGAGATTAACCGGCTCATTAAAAAGGAAAATGCCTAATATTACTGCACCTAAGGCCCCAATTCCTGTCCAAATAGCATATGCTGTACCAATAGGAAGTGATTTAGTCGCCAGTGACAGCAAATAGAAACTGACCAGCATGCTTCCTAATGTAATCAAAGATGGGTATAATTTTGTGAATCCATGAGAGTATTTAAGTCCTATGGCCCAAACTACTTCAAAAACCCCGGCAATTATCAGATAGACCCAAGCCATGCATATACCTCCAAAATAAAAAAGCCTGAAAGATATTATCTTGATATCTCTCCCAGGCTTTTGTCCTTCCGTGACACAACTTCAAAGTTGTGAGTTTTCTCTCGGTCACAGGCCAGTTATACTGCGGAACCCTAGAAAACTTTAAAATTTTATTTGATTATGGGGATACCTGTTTACCAAAAACATTATAGCTGCTTTATAATAAATTAGTCAAATATCCATTGCCCTTTTAAAGGCCAATGTTTGGGATAATATGGGATGGTTGCGTTTTAAGCATTATTCAGCTTTATTGGGAGTGCATAAAATTTACATAGATTTTACCCTCTTTTTATTGGAATTTGACACAGGCAGGCTACAATGTATTTGATAAGTAAATCAAACCTTTCATTCCCATACGCGGCGGCGGGGAAATTCCCTGGCGCCGATTTTCTCATGAGCTTTTCTTTCATTGTATTAAGTAATGTTTAACAATCTTCAGGGGTTGAAAGCTTATTATTTCGCATAATTCTAAAAAAATAAAATTATTTTTCAGTGAAAGCTGTCTGCTTTTCGAATAGATTAGTGAAAAGTACTTTTCAATCATGCCCATGACAACAATATAAGATCAAAAAGGAAAAGGAAGCCGGAATGAAAGAAAACATAGAAGAAGAAATTTTGCAGCTTCTCCGCAGCAACCCGGAGAAAGGACTGAAACTGGCGCTGGAGACCTACGGCGGATCAGTCATGACTATCTGCCGGAACATCTTATTTGATTGTCAGCCGGAGGATATTGAGGAAGCAGCGGCAGACAGCTTTATCGGTCTTTGGCGATCCATAGGAGGCTTTCGGGAGGATTCAGAATGCTCTTTAAAAAGCTATCTTTATGGAATTACCCGGCATACGGCTCTTGACAAAAGGAGAAGACTGAAAAAGCAGTCTCCGGTTTTGCCGATTGAGGAAATGCAGCTGGAAGCGCCGGTGAATATCGAATCCTGTTATTACCGTAAGCTGAGCGCCTGTATCCTGCATGAAGCGGTAAACCAAATGGATGAACCGGATAGGTCAATTTTCATCCTGCGGTATTTCTATTTCGAAAAAATAAAAGATATCGCGGCCAATCTCCGGCTGGCGCCGAAAGCGGTCGAAAACCGGTTGTATTACGGAAAAAATAAGCTGCGTCAGATGCTGCTGGAAAAGGGGATCTGAGAAATGGAAGATAAAAAGAACAGACAGGACGGAGTAGAAGAAGATAGAAAAATCATTATTGACGAACTTCTGGACAATATCCATGAGATTGAGACCGTGAATGCGCAGGATGGCTCTGATCTTCTGCATGGGGAACTGTCCCCGGAAGAAGGGGACAGGATATGGAATAGGGTTCTGGCTAAAATGGGAACTGAAAAAAATGAAAAGGCTCAAATTAGGACGGTAAACCGAACAAAAAGGCGAGCTCCCAAGAAGAGGCTACTGGCAGCAGCGGTAGCGACCGTTTTTATTTTTGTCACGTCCGCCTGGGCCGCAGAAGTCTTTGAATGGGACAAGCGGATTGCCAACTATCTGGGAATCAATACCGGCAACAGTGCCAAGCTGGCCGAAAGCGGGATGCTTGTCGGCGCCAGCGCCGAACAAAAAGGAGTAACGATTAAAGCCGTTCAGACTTTGGGAGACGCGCACAACATGTACGTTCTGTTTGATGTTACCTCTCCGGAAGGAACCAGGATCGCTCCCAACTCAGGTTTTGAAATGATCTACCTCAAAGTGGACGGCGCGACCAGTCTCGGATACAGCTGTGATTTTCTGCCGGATGAATCGGAAAACGACAACCGGGCTGCGATGCTGTTGACGATGAGCGCCAATAAGGACATAAACGACAAAAAAATTAACCTGCGCTTTAAAGACCTCAGGCATTACATGGGGGCTGAAAAAGGATATGTCACCGATGTTGAGGGCATCTGGGAACTTGAGTGGAAGCTGGATTACAAAGACAGCTCCCTGAAATATCCGGTTGATCAGAAATTGACCGTCAACGGAGAGACCGTCAATGTGGATGTGGTGGAGATTTCCCCCATTGCCGTTAATGTAAAGATCAGTGGAGACTACATCAAAGAATATGATTCCGTTCCACCGGACCCGGAAGCAGGGGATCTTATTCAGATAACGGCGGTAACCTTGAAAGACGGGACTGTCCTCACCCAGAAGGATTCATCAGGCTGGGGGACTTCGACCGAGGGAGACGAGTACAAGATCAGCATGCAGATGAAAAAGCTGATTGACCAGGAGCAGGTTGAAAGCATTACCCTTGATGATACTTTGATTTCCTTACGCCGAAAATGATTTCCTCGTCCCGGTAAAATAGCCACGGCAGGCTGCAAACCCGCACGTGGCTATTTTTTTATCAATTTAAATCATCAAGCAAATATTCCGGAGCCGACAACACTAATTATTCCCGTGCTGAAAAGCAGCCGGCTGAGTTGACTCCTGTCTTTATCTGTTATAAAATAATTTTGATGCGGGAGTAGCTCAGTGGTAGAGCACCGGCTTCCCAAGCCGGGTGTCGAGGGTTCGAACCCCTTTTCCCGCTCCATTAATTGTAAGCGTCAGCTTACATCATTGTCCTCGCGAGGGCTCCATTAATTGCAGCCTTATTGGTGCAAACAGAGTTGGCTCATCATTGTCCCACAGAGGTAAGCCAAGACAATTAATATAGTTTTAAAAAGACTTAAAAAGCCGTAAACGTTGTTTATGGCTTTTGTCATATTGTGCGCCACGCATGGCGCGTAACTCGGCGGTGAAAGTCCGCTATGGGGGCTGGCAGTTGCGAACCATTAGCCAAGCGCAAGGGTGTCCATCGCGAGGTGGAATCTGAAGGAAGCGTGATGAGCAAAGTTCCGGCCCGAGGAACACGAATCGTATTAGGCATTCGAAGAGGGATGAGTCTGCGATTCAAGACAAAATCCAATTAACTGCACGGACATGAGGATGTAGATACGGCGGGTATATGGGATGAAAGTTACGCGTCTTACCGTGGGAGGTCTCACGGACGTATGGAGCATATTTGCGAAATACGGTTGAAACAAGATTTATCGTGAGAAGTCAGCAGATACCATATTAGTAACGCAGTCGACGGCGTTGTGAAGGGTTGAACCCAAGGAGGTGTTAAGTCAATGAATGTTACCAAAGTCGGGACAAAAGAAAGCAGAATACCTTGCTATGGCAAGGGCTGCCCGCAAAGAGATAGTGCGGAACACGAAGGGTATGCGGGAGCGCTTACCGACAAGCGGATAACTGAAAACAACAACACCGATGCCGACAGAAAAGAGGGCAGACTTTTAGAGAGAATCCTGAGTCGGGATAATCTTAACAAGGCATACAAGCAGGTTAAGAGAAACAAAGGCGCGCACGGGATTGATGGGATGTAAGTAGAGCATCTTCTACAATATCTTAAAGAGAACGGGGATAAACTCAGAAAGTCGGTACTGGATGGGAAATACCATCCGAATCCAGTCCGAAGAGTAGGAATACTAAGGACAACGGAAAAATGCGAACACTGGGAATACCAACGGCAGTAGACAGAGTGATACAACAGGCGATAGCACAGGAACTGTTGCCTATCTTCGAGCCTCAATTTGCAGAAACCGGCTATGGTTTCAGACCAAAGAGAAGTGCTCATGACGCATTGAGAAAGTGTAAGGAATACGCAAACCAAGGATATAGCTACGTCGTCGATATGGACCTTGAAAAGTTCTTTGATAAAGTGAACCAA
The DNA here is from genome assembly GCA_002398105.1 of Syntrophomonas sp. UBA4911. Lineage (GTDB taxonomy): Bacteria > Bacillota > Syntrophomonadia > Syntrophomonadales > Syntrophomonadaceae > UBA4844. Next base: position 44,126 of record DHCD01000070.1, on the reverse strand, counting down.
TCGAAAATGATTGAAATACTGTCGAGAACGGTCAAAGACGGCAGAGTCATATCCCTGGTACACAAGTATCTCATAGCAGGAGCAATGAACAGAGGGAGATTTGAGGAAACGAAACTCGGTCTAATTCAGGGCGGAAATGTTAGTCCTTTATGCAGTAACATCATGCTAAACGAACTCGACCATGAACTAGAACGTAGAGGAATAAGATTTGTTAGATATGCGGATGATATGCTTCTCTTTGCAAAGACAAAACGGTCGGCGCAAAGGATACTGGAGCACATCGTGCCCTACATTGAAAGCAAACTGCTCCTTAAGGTGAACAGGGAGAAAACAGTGGTTGCCTACATCGGTAAAATCAAATTTCTGGGATACGGATTCTATCCGTCAAAAGACGGAATCAAACTCCGCGTCCATGCCAAGAGTATTAGTAAGATGAGAGCAAAAGTAAAAGAGCTCACGTCGAGAAGTAACGGGCTTGGATACGAAATGCTGAAATTAAAGCTAAAACAATTCATAACGGGATGGACGAATTACTTCAAACTCGCGGATATGAAGAAGATGCTTGAGACCACCGATAAATGGTTGAGAAGGAGAATCCGCATGTACATCTGGAAACAGTGGAAGAAAGTCCGCACCAGATATGCCATGCTGAAGAAACTTGGACTCGACCACAATACAGCCCTTAAATTCGCTTGTACAAGAAAAGGCTACTGGCGGGTTGCCAATAGCCAAATTCTAAAAATCACTGTAACCGATGCCCGATTAAGACAGACAGGATACACATTTTTCTCGGATTACTTCAGAGCTGTCCAGGTGTAAACTTGGGAACCGCCGCTTGCGGAACCGCTTGAGTGGTGGTGGTGTGCTGAGAGGTCGGCTACTCAAATAATGGGTAGCCTCCTACTCAATTAGGGAATGGCTAAATCAGGCGGGACAATGATAAACCGGCAGCGACGAGTTTTTTATCGGATTTGGGGAAAAATATTTCAAAATCAAGGAGGTAGAAAATCAATGACGAATTTTGAGAGCCCTTTATCCGGGAAAATACTGGAGCTTAATTTGAAAGTAGGACAACAGGTGAATGAAGATGATGAAGTAATTGTTATTGAAGCCATGAAGATGGAAAATCCTATTTACTGCCCACTTTCGGGTACAGTCAAAGAGATCAGGGTTCAGGTTGGAGACCAGGTAAACGAAGGGGAGGTATTGGCCGTAATTGACTAAGATAGGTCTTTTCGGGCCGTGCCCGCTGAGCAGCAATTGTCCTTATCGTTACCGGTATTGCCGGTTGAACTGCTAGCGGAAGTCATGGCGGATTAATTTCCCTTAGAGCTGGTTTAGCTTATAATTTTTACAGAGTATATCACCGGGTCATTGCAATTTGAATTTTCTCTTTATACAGGTGATATTGAAATAGGGGTGATTAATTTGTCGGACAAGTATGACCAAGATTCCGATTCTTCCATCCGCTGCTGGGTGCGAGAGATTGCTGATAATGACGCTTTAAAAATCCGGTTTTGCCAGGGAAGGGTTATACGGCTGTCAGGGAAGACGGTCTATCACTATGACCAGGTATCTTCCACTAACTTCATTGCCCGGCTGATGGCCGCTAGCGGTGCTGAAGAAGGTACTATGGTTATGAGCGAATCCCAGAGCCAAGGCAAGGGCAGGCGCAGCCGCTACTGGAAATGTCCGCCGGGCAGGGGTATCCTGGTGTCAATGATTTTGCGGCCGCCAATTGCCATCAGGGAGATTCCTCACCTCACATTACTGACCGGAGTAGCGGCAGCAGAATCTCTGCGCCGCATAAGCCGTTGTAACGCAGGCATCAAATGGCCTAACGATATTATTATTGAAGGGAAAAAAGTTTGCGGTATCCTGGCGGAAAGCATGGTATCCCATCGCTATGGAGCGGCGGTTATCGTTGGTGTGGGTATCAATGTGAACCAGGAACAGTCCGAGCTGCCTCCGGATTGCCGTGAAACCACTACCTCGTTGAAACTGGAGACCGGTAATAACCTGCCCCGGCTTCGGGTCCTGGAAGAGTTTATCCGCAGTTGGGATAAACACTACCAATGTTTTCTGGAGGCAGGTATCCCCTATGTGAAGGAGCAGTGGCTGGCCTACAATCATACTTTGGGACGAAGCGTAACTGTCAACCAAGGGTCACATTCGGTTTCGGGCCAGGCGGTAGCTATAAGTGACAATGGCGGTTTACTGGTGCGATTAGCAGGTGGTGACATAAAAGAATTTTTGGCCGATGACGTCAGCTTAGGAGGGAGTTTCTACCAGAAACGGTAAA
>DHCD01000070.1:12000-41643 GCA_002398105.1 Syntrophomonas sp. UBA4911 | reverse complement strand
GCTGCCCGGGAGCCCAAGCTTAAATATGCCTGTCGGAATAACCCAGGAATAGTGAATAGTGAGTACTTGGCAGTAAGAGCATCCTAGTAAAACTTATTTGCAGATAACGCACCGGAACCGACCTTTACAATAAGAAAACAAATAAGATATAATGCAGGGGACGGAAATAAAAGCCATTTTTAAGGCTATTTAACTGTCCCGGTTAATTAAAAAAAGATCGGCAGAGAAGTGTTTAAAGCGTGTACCTATCTGGTTTAAATGGGAGGTTGGAATAATGAAAAAACATATCGTTACCATGGTAAAAGCGAACCTTAAACGGGATGGAGAAATTAATTGTCGTGAATGTGCTACTTCTTGCCAGTCAGCCTGCAAGACTTCCTGTACGGTTGGCAATCAGGTATGCCGTAAGCAGTAATTTTACATCAGGAAGGGGGCAGAGCCCCTTTTTTTATGCACTGACACCGGGAAAGGAGAAAAAAGTGTACCGACTGGCCAGTTACGATTTTGCCGCCCATATCCATTTGTATCAATGGAAAGAACTCACTATATTATTGGATGTAAATAGCGGCGCCATTCATGTTCTTGATGAAACGGCCTGCGATTTTATTAATAGTCTCATACAGCATCGGGGGGATTTTTATCTGGCCACTGAGGACTGCAGTGGTCGTCATCCTGCTCCAGAAGTCATGGAAGTTGCCCGGGAGATACTGGCGTTGTATGAGGAAGGAGAAATTTTTACCGCGGAAGAAGAAATATCCCTTGACCTTTCCGTTTTGCCCTTAAAGGCATTATGCCTTAATGTAGCTCATGCCTGTAACATGAAATGCAGCTATTGTTTCGCCCAGCAGGGTAACTTCGGAATGAAACCTGCCCTGATGAGCTTTGATATAGGTAAAAAAGCCTTCGATTTCCTTATCGGGAACAGTGGTCAGGTAAAAAACCTGGAGGTTGATTTCTTCGGGGGTGAACCGCTGTTAAATTTTGAAGTCGTCAAAAGTCTGGTTTTGTATGGGCGCAGACTGGAAGAGGAAACCGGCAAGCATTTTAATTTTACTCTTACCACCAATGCCTTGCTGTTGGACGAAGAAATAAGAGACTTTATTATCGAACATGATATGGCGGTAATTTTGAGCCTGGACGGAAGGCCTCAGACTAATGACCGTCACCGTATCCTTAATAATGATGAGGGGAGTTACGCCCTGGTGTTGCCCCGCATCAGGCAAATGGTGGCTGCCAATCCGGTAAGCTACTATATCCGAGGTACATTTACCCGGCATAATCTTGATTTTGTCGAGGATTTGCGCCACATCATCGACCTTGGCTTTAATAACCTTTCTTTGGAGCCTGCCATTGGGGCCGACAGCCCTTACGCCATTCGGGAGCAGGACCTGCCCCGGGTGCTTAAGGAATACGAGACCCTGACTGACACCCTGCTTGAATATGACCAGCGGGGACAAGATATTCATTTTTTTCATTATAATCTTAATCTCCAACAGGGACCGTGTCTGGCCAAGCGCCGCAGCGGATGCGGGGCGGGGGTGGACTATCTGGCGGTTACCCCGGAGGGCGATATTTACCCCTGTCACCAGTTTGTCGGCGAGAAGAATTTCTGTATGGGCAATGTAGCCGACGGTTTGCTTGATCGTAATGTACGGCACCGTTTTCAGACTAATCATCTGGGGAATAAAGCCCAGTGCAGGCAATGCTGGGCTCGGAACTTTTGCGGCGGAGGGTGTCATGCCAATAATTTTTTCAGTAATGGCGATATTGCCGTTCCGGCGGAGATCTCCTGTACTATGCATAAAAAGCGCATAGAGGGGGCTATTTACCAGGATTTGCACAAAAGAGTGGATAAGAACCAAAAAATTAGATGAGGAAGGAGGAATTATGTAGAAACAAATAGAATTAAATGCGGAGTAAAAAATAAAATATGGAGCAGAATTATGATAGATTATATACGACAGAATAAGACTTGTTTGCCGGCAGTGGCTGTAATTACGATTTTGCTTATAAGTTTGACCTGGCTGTTTGGTATAAGAACACCGGGTTATGCGGTTTACATAGACGGTAAAAAGGAATTTGCCATCAAGCATAAGGCTGATTTAGAAAAGGCCATAAATAAAATTGAAAGGGCTAAGGAAAAAGCCTGCTCCCAGGAGCTGGAACTGGCCACCCAGGTAGAATGCAAAAGGGGGTTTGTCAGCCGCTCCGGACTTTTGTCACTGGATGGGGCTCAGAAAAAACTGGTTGCAGTACTGGAATTTAAGGTTCCTGCCGCCGCCATCACGGTCAATGGCAAGGCTATTGCCTACGTGGAAAGTAAGGCATCAGCCAATAACCTGTTGGAAAAGCTGAAAAAGGAATACGGACATCCGGAAGCAGGGGAAAAGGTGGTAGAGGTATCTTTTGCTGAGAAGGTCAGTATCAAAGAACAGAAAATACCGGCTAAAAAGCTGATGTCGGCAGATAAGGCTTTCGAGCTTATCTGTACCGGGACCAGCAATCCGGAAAAATATACAGTCAAGGAAGGGGATAACCTTTGGCTTATTGCCCGGCGCAATGACATGTATGTGGCGGATATAGTTAAAGCCAACCGCCTGACCACGGAGAATCTGCAATTAGAGCAGGAGCTGATCCTGGTTAAAAGCAAGCCGTACATAAATGTCGTCACCCAGGTGGAAGGGGAGAAAATTGAGCAGATACCATTTCAGACCGAAGTGCTGGTAGACAAGAACTCTCCCCGCAGTATCAGGGTAAAAACAGAGGGGCAAAACGGAGAAAAACACATAGTATATAAAGCGAGCAAACGTAACGGCATAATAGAAAAAACCAATATCATTGAAGAAAAGATTTTGAAAGAGGCGGTTAACAAGGTTATAGTCAAGGGAACCCAGGTAACCATGGTGGCTTCCCGTGGCGGTGGATCAGGTTCACTGAGCTGGCCTGTTTACGGTACCATAACCCAGTATTATAAAGGCACCAGCCATACCGGGCTTGATATCGGGGGCAAAATCGGGCAGGCCATCAAAGCGGCCGATTCCGGGTATGTCAGTTTTGTGGGCTATAAGGGCGGATATGGCAATTTCGTTATAGTTAATCACGGAAATGGAATTATTACCCGTTATGCCCATTGCAGTACCGTAAACGTATCTACCGGACAGAAGGTAAGCAAAGGCGAGACGATTGCAGCCGTAGGCTCAACCGGTAGAAGTTCCGGACCTCACTTGCATTTCGAGGTGCTGGTTAACGGCTCTTTCACTAATCCCCTTAATAGCCTGCGCTAAATAATGCTAAACCCTGACCGGCAGTGTCAGGGTTTTTTTGTTATTTTTGGCATGAAAGGAGAATAGTCTGTGTATGATGTAATAATCATTGGTGGTGGACCAGCTGGCCTTACCGCTGCTATCTATACCGGCAGAGCCAAGCTTAAGACTTTGGTTCTGGAATCCGCCATGCCGGGTGGAAATGCCGGACAGACCGACCAGATTGATAATTATCCGGGTTTCCCCTTTGGCATAAACGGGGCCGATTTGATGGAAAACTTCCTGAAGCAGGCGCAGCGTTTTGGAACTGAATTGAGAATAGAAGAAGTAACCGGTATTGAAGAATCACCGGGAGGCAAAAGGGTCGTCACCAGTCAGGGTGAATATCTGGCTCGCTCTGTTATCATTACCGTAGGAGCCAGACGGCGGGAATTGGAAGTTGAAGGGGAAAAAGAATTTCTGGGCCGCGGTGTATCTTACTGCGCTACCTGTGATGGAGCTTTTTTTCATAACGTTCCGGTCGCAGTGGTAGGGGGGGGGGACTCGGCGGTGAAAGAAGCGCTCTATCTGGCAGATATAGCTTCCCGGGTTTACCTGATCCATCGCCGGGATTGCTTCAGAGCCAACCAGACTGCGGTTGATAAGATGCTTGCCAGTGACAGGATTGAATTGAAGCTAAATCAGGTGGTTAAGCGGATTGCTGGCAATGGCATGATGCAGAATGTTATCCTGCAGGATGTAAACAGTGGGGCCGAAGAGAGCCTGCAGGCAGAAGGGCTGTTTGTCAGCATCGGGCTGGTGGCGGCGGCTGATTTTATTGAAGGACTGCTGGCAACTGAAGACGGCTACATAGTCACAGATGAGCATATGGCTACATCAGTGCCCGGGATCTTTGCGGCCGGAGACATCAGGTGCAAAACCGCCAGGCAGGTAGCTACTGCGGTTGGTGACGGAGCTCTGGCAGGAATAGCCGTTACTGAGTATTTGAAGGAATAGAGCCACTATTTGCTTTCCCCTCCGAAATATCGCCCATAGTATAATGGGGGACAGAGGGGAGAGATATATATGTTGGGGATTAAAACCGCGGCTTCAGCTAAAAACCTGGGGCTGGTCCTTATACTGATTCTGGTGGCGGCATTGCTGGTAAGCAGGAACAGCCAGTCTGTGATGCGTTTCATGGTGGGACAGGAAATAAATTTAAAGACGGCTGATTTCGACTACTATCAGAGCGAACATTATGATATTAAATATACTTCTGTCGATAAGCCCTATGTGAAACTTATTGCTGATGTGGCTGAAGAGGCGTATGATTCGGTAAGCGCTGCTTTCGACCGGGAACCGTCCTGCCGGACGGTGCTGGTCGTCTATCCGGACAGCAGCAGTCTGTCCAAGAGCTTCGGCTGGGATAAAGATGCCAATGCCATGGGCGTATACTGGGCAGGCTCCATCCGGATTTTGTCGCCCCGGGAGTGGTTGCCGGAAGATGATATGCGGCTTTACTTTGCCCGGGAGGGACCCATGGTACACGAATTTGCCCATCTAATGGTTGACGAAATGAGCCGGGGCAATTATAATCGCTGGTGGACGGAAGGTATGGCTCAGTATATTGAAAAAAAGATAACCGGTTTTGAATTTTCCAGCCCTTTTGCGGAGGGTAAGGACTTTGAGTACTACCAGCTGAAACAATTAGGCAAACATTTTGACGAGTTGGATCAATCCATTGCCTATTGGGAATCTTTACAGGCAGCAGAGTATATTGCCTATAATTACGGAGAGAAGAGCCTGTTTGCCATTACCCGGCAATTGGGACAGGGCCAAAGCCTGGAACAGGCTATCGAAAATGTTTTGGCTATATCCTATACTGAATGGGAAAATAATTTTTATCAGCATATAACACAAGATGTTAAACAAGAGGTGTAAATCTTGATGGATACATTGATAATTGACGGAGGAAATCCCCTTTACGGACGGGTACGGGCCAGCGGCGCCAAAAATGCCGGACTGGTTGTAATGGCTGCCAGTATTATGGCTGACGGCGAAACTATACTGGATAATCTGCCCCGGATTCGTGATGTTGAAGTAATGATAGAGATACTTAACGGCGTAAACGTGGATACGCATTGGAACGAGGACGGTAGCCTTTCTATTTGTCCGGCCTCGGGCGGGGTCAAGAGTCACACTTGCTATGAACTGAGTAAATTGCTGCGGGCCTCCAACCTTTTTCTGGGGGCGATGCTGGGATGTTTAAAAGAGGCTACGGTTTCTCTGCCTGGTGGTTGTGATATTGGCTCACGACCGATGGACCTGCATATCAAAGGAATCCAGGCTCTGGGGGCGGAAGTGGTTATTGAGCACGGCTATATATTTGCCCGGGCCGCAAACGCAAAGGGAGCCCGGATTTATCTGGATTTTCCCAGTGTAGGCGCTACTGAAAACATAATGATGATGGCAGCCAAAACCCCGGGCTTAAGCATAATTGAAAATGCGGCTAAAGAGCCTGAAATAGTCGATCTGGCAAACTTTTTGAACTCCATGGGGGGAAGAATCAGGGGAGCCGGTACCGACGTCATAAAGATTGAAGGGGTAGAGCGGTTTAAGGCTTGCCGCTACGCCATTATACCGGATCGGATTGAAGCCGGCACCTACATGGTAGGGGCGGCTGTTTCCGGAGGCGAAGTATTGGTGGAGAATGTGATCCCCACCCATTTACATCCTATTGTGGCCAAGCTCCAGGAAACCGGGGCCCAGGTCAGCGAAACCGATGGGGGAATTCTGGTCAGGGCGGGCCAAAAGATACTGCCGGTTGATATTAAAACTCTGCCCTACCCCGGTTTTCCTACGGACATGCAGTCCCAGATGATGGCCTTGTTATCATTGGGGCAGGGATCCAGTGTAATAGTGGAGAACGTCTTTGAAAACCGTTTTCAGATAGTCGATGAACTCAAGCGTATGGGCGCCCATATAAAAGTAGAAGGACATACGGCAGTGGTAGAGGGGGTTCCTACCCTTTATGGAGCCAGGGTAAAGGCTACTGATTTGCGGGCCGGCGCCGCGCTGGTACTGGCCGGCCTGGTAGCCCGGGGTGAAACCATAATTGAGGATGCCATTCATATCTTTCGAGGGTATGAAAATATAGCCAGTAAGCTGCGCGACCTCGGTGCCAAGGTTAAAGAACAGTAAAACAGAAAATAGAGCTTAAAGGCCGCTTGCTTAAGAGTATGGGCTACGCAAGCGGTCTTTTTTATATGGAAGATATTTAACAGTATAATAAAGAACCAAGCGATAGAAAATATGACTGCTTCCTAATCATATTTTAAAAATAAAGGGTCAAGGAGGAATAATGTGAACAGGCAGGCAGTCAGGGGCATTCTATGCTTTTTGCTTTTCTTCGCTATTGGGTTAAGCGCCATAGCAATATTCAATTATGAGCCACCGTCAAGTAAACCCATGGTAGGGGAAGAAAAAGCGGCGGTAAATGGCATGATAAGTAAAGTGGCCGCGGCCGTCAGCCCATCCGTGGTAGGAATAACCAACCTGAGCCGGGATGACGATCTCTTCAATCAACGCAGTATTGAGAAAACCGGCTCGGGAGTAATTATAGACCATGATGGCTATATTGTCAGCAATAACCATGTGGTGGCAGGGGCCCAGCGCCTGATAGTAACCCTGGCTGACGGTACGGAAAAAGAGGCTGAAATCATCGGAACTGATCCCCGCACTGATCTGGCTCTGATTAAGATACAAGTGAGCCGGAAGGTGACGCCGGTACAGTTTGGTGACTCCGAGCAGCTGGTAGTAGGACAGGAGGTTGTAGCTATCGGCAATCCCCTGGGCTTAAGATTTGCCCGCTCGGTTACGGCTGGTATCGTAAGCGGTTTAAACCGTTTGCTGACCACGGAAGAGGGGTTTACCTCCCGCCTTATACAGACTGATGCCGCCATTAATCCGGGCAACAGCGGAGGCGCCCTGGTAAACCTGGATGGTCAATTGATAGGTATCAATACAGTCAAAATAGCAGCCGAAGGCTTTGAAGGCATGGGATTTTCTATTCCTTCCAACCAGGTGAAAACGGTAATAGAGGATATTAAAAAACATGGCAAGGTTTTACGCCCCCTGTTGGGGATAAAGATAGTTGGTGAAATCAGCCAGGACGAGGCGCGTTATTTCAATCTCCCGGCCAAAAGCGGGGTAGTGGTGGAGCCGACCCAAGGCGGTCCGGCTTATAAAGCAGGTATCAGGCCTTATGATATAATAACCCAGTTGGATGGGGTAAAAATCGAAACCGCATCCCAGCTGCAGGAATTGATATTCAGCAAGAAAATCGGCCAGACGGTTAAGCTGGAATTATTGAGGTTGCCCCGCAGCGAGACGGGTCAAGCTGAAATTAAGACCTTCAAAGTTAAGCTGGATAAATAAAGAGCGGACAGTGCCCAAGAAAAGTCCGGATAGCATGCAGGCTACAGTCTATCCGGACGCGGAAAATGGAGCTGTTGCTTATAAAGTCTTGGCACCGGAGTTACTCTTCAATGGGTAGAAATATCCTTCTTCTTCTGCCGGTTCTGAACTTGATGATAACAGTTCTACACAGCTTTTCGCATGTCCGGGACATCAGATGGGGATAAATAGCTATGGTGATTTCGGTGTTGGCAGCCAGTCGGCCTATTGGTTTAATAAATATCTTACGGCAGTCGGAAGATCTGACTAATCGGTAATCCCTACCCGGCACCAGACGCTGCATACCCTCCCATACCTGGATTTGTTTGCGGTTATGCATCCATACTGAGTGGTCACATACATTCCTATCAAAAACCAGAGTTATAGTTCTGATCAGGGGCGAAACATGTCTGCAACCATCAGCAGGTATAGAACGGATAAAATTGAGGGGCTTTTCTCCGCGGTGTTTCTTCCAATGGTGCTTTCCCCAGTGGCAATCATCCCCGTGGCAATTGTCCCAATGGGGTCTTTCCCAGTGGTGCTTTTCCCCGTGGCAATTGTCCCAGTGAGGTCTTTCCCAATGGTGCTTTTCGCCGTGGCAATTGTCCCAATGGGGTCTTTCCCCGTGGTGTTTTTCCCCGTAGCAATTTTCTCTGTGGGGCATCATCACATTATACCTCCTTTACTTAACTTGGTGTATACTATGCGTGCGAACAATACCCGGTTACTCTATATAACAGGTATATTATGGCAGAAAAGCCACTGCGGCTAGGAGAAAGGTATAGCTAATGGAGCCACAGTATACATATCTGTTAAATGGTGGTGCCAAATCGCAGAAATTTGTTTATGGAATAGGCTGGAATATAGACATTTCTGTTTACTTTGCCTGGTATGATATTTGCATACAAAGCAGTGCCAGGCGGTTTATATTAAAGGGGGGAGACAGCTATGCGCTACCGTATTATATCGGTAGGGAAAATCAGAGAAGCCTTTTATTTGAATGGAATTAAAGAATACCTGAAGAGAATGGAATCCTATGCCAGTATTGAACTGATTGACGGGCTGGAGGAAAAGATCAATCCCCGGGCGGGAGAAAGCGAAATAAAAAAGACGCTGGTTAAGGAGGGGGAGCGGATTTTAAAGCTGGTGGGTGAAGATGATATTCTGCTGGTCTTGGATATCAAGGGCAGGAGTGTCAACTCGGAAGCATGGGCCAATCTGCTGCAGCAGTGCAACCTCTCCGGCAGGCCCCGGGTCGATCTGGTAATAGGAGGTTCCCATGGCCTGTCCCCGGAAGTAAAGCAAAGAGCCGATCACCGCATTTCCTTCTCCCCCATGACCTTCCCCCATCAGATGGCCGTTCTCATCCTCAGCGAGCAGCTTTATCGCGGCTTCAAGATAATTAAGGGTGAGCCCTACCACAAGTAATCCGGGGACAGGGTGGCTGACAGCATTATAGCATTATTAAATTCTTTCCCAGGTTTTTGGATGCCATTTTCAACTGATTGCCATTTAGTTAGCGTCCTATAATTGGCGAAAAAAGACATAAATATACATTAATACTTTGTGCTATAATTAACAAGTAAAAGTATCTGCTGCAGAAGGCGGCTAAATTCCTTTTTAACCCAATTTCGTTAAGGGCTGGTGGTTAGTGGTAGACATCAATATATGAAAGGGGATTAGCAATGGCTAATATGTGTATGACCAACCTGAGGGTTGCTGAAGCTATGACCCGTAATTTCGGTACTGTTTATCAGGATACACCCGTTCATATAGTAGCTGACTTAATGCTCCAAAATCATTGGGGTGAAGCCTTGATTATTGACCGTGACGGTACCCTGCAGGGGATTATTACCCAGGAACATTTGGTTAGGAGTATTGCCGGGGGCGTACCCCAGGATATGCCTATAAAGGAAATCGGCTATGGCGATGTGATTACCACTCGTGACGAAGAAGAACTGGTTGATGCCCGCGACGTTATGCGTCAATATCGGATAGGGCGTCTACCGGTTTTGGATAATTCCGGGGCAATCATAGGCATGTTGACTGCCAGGGATGTCTGCAACGGATTTTCCAGCAAACTGGAGATGCTGGGAGAGCATATGTATGCGGTCATGGAGAACATCGCTGAGGCCATTCAGGTTATAACCTGTGAAGGTATAGTATGCTTCTGGAATCAAGAGGCGGAAAGGCTGTTCGGAATTAAGGCGGAGGAAATAGCCGGTCAAAAAATGGCCGACTTTTTTCCGGACGATCTCTTACTCAAGGTGATACATACCCTTGACACCTACCATAATGTTCCCTGTGAGTTAAAAGAAGGCCAGTATGTAATGCGCAGTGCGGTACCGGTAATCCTTCCCGGCGGTGAAATCGTGGGAGCGGTCTGCACCACCCAGGATGTCACCCACTACCGTACTCTTATGGACCGACTGGATAAAGCCAATTCCAGGGTAAGAAACCTGGAGAGGATAATCGGGCTGAAGGAAGAAGAAAAGGACAAATCATTTTATACCGTGAATCCCAAGACCAGGCGGGTCTTGCTTCAAGCCCAAAAGGTGGCTTGTACTGACGCTACCGTTTTAATCCAGGGCGAAAGCGGAACCGGAAAAGAGCTGATGGCCCGGGTTTTATATGAGAACAGTAAAAGGAACCGGCAGCCATTTATTGAGGTAAACTGCAGTGCTATTCCGGAAACCCTCTTTGAGAGCGAAATGTTCGGTTATGAATCCGGAACCTTCACCGGGGCACAGAAAAACGGCAAAAAGGGCAAATTTGAACTGGCACAGGGGGGGACCATTTTCCTTGACGAAATTGGAGAATTACCCTTGGAAATGCAGGCTAAACTGCTGCGGGTTCTACAGGAAAGGCGTTTTTACCGGGTGGGAGGCACCACTCCTATTACTTGTGACGTAAGAGTGGTAGCGGCTACCAATCAGAATCTTAGCCAGCTGGTTGAAGAAGGAAAGTTCAGAAGTGACTTATACTATCGTCTTAATGTAGTGATCCTGGAGATACCGCCGCTCAGGCAGAGAAAAGATGATATACCGGGTCTGGCCCGGCGTTTTCTGAAACAGCTCGCCTTTGAATATGAACGTACGATTGATACACTGGAAGATGAAGTTATAGATATATTCGCGAATTATTCCTGGCCCGGTAACGTACGCCAGCTGCATAACCTTCTGGAAAGCGTGGTTATTTTAGCTGAGGGAAGCCAGATCTGCCAAAAATCACTGGAGGAGGCCGGGGTTCTGGAATTATTGCTTGATGAAACAGCAAACAATAATTCCAGAGTATCGGCTGAGGCGGCAGATAATGATTCGGCAGTATTCCCTGCCAGCCTGGATGATATGGTAGTAAAGCATGAGCGGGAAGTGATTATCAGGGCTTTGGAAAAGTGCCGCAATAATAAAGCAGAAGCCGCTAAGATGCTGGGAATACCACGAAGCACTCTATATTATAAGCTAAAATCTCTGGGGATAAGTGCAAAGCAAGGGCTGAATAATTGAAGCGCAATCCCTAATTTCATAATTGTTTATGATAGTGTCAGTTTCTTAAACAGTTTTTTAAGAAGCTGACACTTTTTTATAATAGTATGTACATTTCATCACAACCTCCTGCTGACTAAGGTTCGTATAATCATGGTTGCCGCTCTGCTTATATATCTTGATAAGCCCGCTATTCAGCCATCGTGATAATGAAATTAGATAAAGCCGATCTATTCTGGCATATCATTTGCAATATATAAAGGCGAAATTACTTCCTGACAGGATTCTATTACAAGGGAGTGGGTTGTGTGCCCAGAGAAAGGGAGAAGGATTGGAACGACAATCTATATGCAGCAATAGACCGATATAAGCTGGTGGAGAATCTGGAGCAGTGCCTGCAGTGTGGAAAATGCACCGGCAATTGCCCGGTAGCTGCCCTGACCCCATCATACAATCCCCGGGCTATAGTCAATGATATTCTGGCGGGAAGCCCGGTGCGTCTGCTGGACAGTGAAGAGATCTGGAGATGTTTATGGTGCGGCAATTGTTATCGGGTTTGTCCGGTCGATATCCAATATCCGCTTTTAATGATGCAGATCAGATATATGGCTCTGGAGAATGGTTATGGACTGCAGTATGTGCTTCCGATCAATAAATTTGCCTTCCGGGCAATGGAAAAAGGGCTGACCTTTGTCCCGGGCCGGAAGGGAATTGAAAAAATAATGCGTCTGCGTACTTCCATAGGCGTGGAACCCTGGCCTGAGGTTTCCCCTAAGGCAATTCAGGAATATAGAGAGATATTTGAACAGACCGGAGCCCAGGAATGGATGCAGAACCTGGAAAGCCGGTCCGGGAAACCGCTGAGATTAAGTTATGCAGAGGGGAGACTGGCTCATGAATAAACAACGGGTCATAACACCCTGTGAACGCATAGGAGAACCGCCGGAGAAGCTATTCCTGTTCCGCAGCTGTACGGGCAGCATGGAATATCCCGGCACCGAAAATGCCGTTAAAGAAGTTCTCAAGCTCCTGGGGATAGAGGTAATAATGGATCCGGATCAGACCTGTTGTTCAGGCTATATACTCACCTGTTCCGGATATACACCGGAACCCTCCCTGACCATTACCGCCCGCAACCTGGCTATAGTTGAGCAGAAATATGACCTGGATACCTATGTGTTCTGCAATGGCTGCTTTGGTTATATAACCGAACTGGCCCATATTCTAAACGCCAGTCAGGATTACAAGGACATGGCCAACCAGCTTATCGCTCAATGGGGCTACAACTATCAGGCCAAGACCAGGATATTCCACGTCCAGGAACTATACTACCTTCTAATTGACAAAATACGGGAACTGCTAGTGCATCCTTTACATGGACTGAGGGTAGCATGCCATTATGGCTGCCATTATCTGGGCCGGCAATACGGTGTTTTGGACGATGGCGACCTGCCTACTTTTCACGAGGAGATCATCACTGCCCTGGGGGGAACTCCAGTGTTCTACAAAGAGCGCAGAATGTGCTGCGGTTATGCGGTGGGAAGAGGCTTTACTCATAAAGAGAGCGTAGTGCAGCCCCACTTGGCCCGCAAGTTTGACAGTGCCCAAGAAGAAGGAGTGGAACTCATAACTACGGTATGCCCGGGCTGCAATGTGGCCCTGGACCGGGAACAGCCCAACCTGGCTGCAAGAGGCTTCGGGCCTTATGCCATCCCGGTTATTGATTTGGGGCAGCTCATTGCTTTGGCCCTGGGAGTACCAATTTGGAAGCTGGGATTTAATGCGAATACAGTTCCGGTCAGCGGGGTGTTAAACCAACTGGGTTTAGGGAAAGGGGACTAGCTTGATGAGTACAGTGAAAACAGCTCTGGTAATCGGCGCCGGGCCGGCAGGCATGGAAGCCGCAGTAAAAATAGGAGGGGCGGGGTATCGGGTGATACTGGCAGATAGGGCAGATTCTCTGGGAGGGACCCTGCGCCAGTTGTGCAGCAGCTTTCCACGCTGGGAAGATCCGGCTGACCTGATTGCCTATAAAACCGAACAGATAAATAAATGCCCGCTTATTACCATAAAAACTAAAACTACCGTAGTTGCGGCTGAAAAAAACGGCAATGGCTATCTGGTTACTCTCGGTAGCGACGGCCTAACCAGTGAAATTCAGGCGGATGCGGTCATAATAGCTACCGGTTTTGAACTGTTTGACGCCTCCGTTTATGGAGAGTATGGCTATGGCAGCTTTGATAATGTGGTCAATTCTCTGGAATTTGAGGCGCTTTTAAAAGAATGGCAAGAAAACCAGGGAAAAACTGCTTCTCCCGGAACCGTAGCTTTCTTCAAATGCGTAGGTTCCCGGGATCGGGCCAAGGGATTGCCCTACTGTTCCAGGATATGCTGCATGTACACGGCTAAACAGGCCGGGCTGGTAAAGGAGCTTTTCCCTGACAGCAAATGCTATGTATTCTACATGGACTATCGGGCTGCCGGACGGGAGTATGAAGAGTTCGTCCGTTCGGTTATTGAACAGAGGCATGTTCGTTACGTCAGGGGCCGCCCGGCTAAAGTTTTACCGGAAGACGGCCGGCTCCTTATCCGGGCGGAAGACACTCTGATGGGGATGCCGGTAGAAATAGCGGCGGATATGGTGGTGCTGGCAGCGGCGATTGTACCGGGCCCGGGAACCAGACAGATAGCTCGTCTGTTCCAGATTAAGAGCGATGAATATGGATTTATTGACTATAACCGCAATGAACCGGCCAAGGCCGGGGACAGAGTATTCTTTGCCGGTGCCTGTGGCTTTGCCGTGGAAACCTTGGGGGCTATACAGCAGGGGGCAGCAGCGGCAGCAGAAGTAATAGCCCTGTTTAACCAGCCGAATGGGGAGGAGAAAAATGCCTGATGCCAGCGGAATAGAGACCCAAGCCTTTTTTAAAACCATAAAATTAGATGCCATAGACGATTCCCTGCCCCAGGAGATAAAGACAGCTTGCGGGGTGGATGTCGAGACCTGCCTGGAATGCGGTAAGTGCTCAGGGGGGTGCTCTAATGTCCGTATATTCGATATAACTCCCCGTCAGGTAGTCAAGCTGATAAAAACGGGGCAGGAAAAGCCGCTGCTTGCCATGGATGCCCTTTGGGCTTGTGTGTCCTGCCAGCTATGCGGGGACCGCTGCCCGGCTGGAATAGATATAGCCCGTATTATGGATTATTTGAGGGAAAAAGCTTACCAAAAAGGCATTAAGGCGACTCGCTACCAGGTGCAACTGTTTCACGAGCTTATGCTCGGTTTCATTAAAAAAACCGGCCGGGTAGCCGAAGGCCAGTTGATAATCAGATTTAACCTGAAAACGGGGCGGTATTTCAAAGATGCCGACCTGGGACGACGGTTGTTTTTGAAGGGTAAAATTAAGCCCTTTAGCTCCAAAATCAAGAACCGGGAAGACCTGCGGCGGATATTTCAAGAGTCTATAGAAAGAGAGGAAGACCAATGAATGTTGCTTATTTCCCCGGCTGTTCACTGCATGGCCTGGCATCGGAATACGATAGGTCTGCCCGTCTGGTTTGCAGACATCTGGGCATTAACTTGGAGGAGATTGAAGACTGGAACTGCTGCGGAGCAACTGCCGCCCACAGTCTGGATCATAAATTAAGTGTAAGCTTGGGGGCGCGCAACCTTAACCTGGTTAAGAAAATGAATTTGCATATGGTGACGGCGCCCTGTGCCGGTTGTTTCAACCGGTTGAAGACGGCTTCTTATGAACTCCGCCATAATCCCTCTATGGCTGAGGAAGTTGCCGCTATCATAAAGGCTCCGGCTCCGGTAGAAACCGAGGTCAGCAATCTTCTGCAGCTTTTTGTGGAGCAGACGGGTGTTTCTGCTATCGCCCAAAAAGTAGTGAGACCATTAAGCGGACTTAAATTAGCCGCCTACTACGGTTGTTTATTAACCCGACCCCAGCGGATAGCCCAGTTTGACGCTTCGGAGCAACCAGTTTCCCTGGATCAGCTTTTACAAGCGCTGGGGGCGGAACCCGTGATCTGGTCCCATAAGGCCGAGTGCTGCGGTGGAGGTTATGCCGCCTCGGAAACGGATATCGTAATTGATTTGGGGGGGCAGGTTCTGGAGGCGGCCCGGCAGGCCGGAGCCCAAGCCATAGTAGTAGCCTGCCCCATGTGTCAGGCCAACCTTGATACCCGGCAGAAGGCGATTGAAGTGAACCGGGGGCAAAAATATAATCTGCCCATCATCTATTTCACCCAATTGATGGGGTTGGCCTTTGGCTATTCTCTTCGGCAGTTAGGCTTCAACCAACAATTAAACAGTGCCGTTACCCTGTTAAAACAACGGGGATGGGGATAGAAGATCTATTAAAACAGCAGAGGAGGTGAAAAAGAGGCTGACTGCAGCCAAGACAGCCAGCCGCACATAAAAACTTACCACTACCATTTTAAATCATAATCCCGAGGTTAGGAAATGGAGATTGGAGTTTTGTTTAAAAGGAGGTATTGTCTTGAATAATAAGCTTATCACGATGCAGGAAGCAGTTTCCAAGTATACGTGGGAAGGCATGACATTTGCCCATGGCGGAGCCTTGCCGGTCGGATCCGACTGCATAGCCTTTTTCCGGGAGATGGTGCGTCAGGGAGTCAAAGGCATAAACTGCATTTCCAACTGTAATACCCAGGGAACCAACTTGCTGGCTGCCGCAGGCGGCATAGCCCGTATGGAAGTCGGATTCTCCGGCCTGGAGGTCTATGGTTTTGCCAATGGTTTAAAAAGAGCGGTGGAAAGCGGGCAAACTATTCTGGAGGACTATTCCAACGGCGGCATCCCCATCAGGGTTATGGGCGGCGCTCTGGGCTGGCCCTTTGTACCCACCTTCATAAACTACGGCTGTGACCAGGCCTGGTGTTCAGCCGACGAACCCGATATATATCCCAACCCTAACAAAATACGTGAAGTTACCGATCCCTTTACCGGTAAAAAGATGGGAGCCTTTAAGAGCATCACTCCTGATGTGGCGGTAATCCATGTAACCATGGCTGATGAACAAGGTAATGGCATTATGCTGGGTACTGAGTGGAGCCGTTTTGAACTATCCCGGGCGGCCAAAAAGGTAGTTTTACAGGCCGATTATATTGTCGACACCGACTGCATGCGGCAGTTCCCCAATCTGGTTCGTATTCCCGACCTGGTCGTAGAGGCGGTAGTATACTGGCCCATGGGAGTTTGGCCGGCATGCTCCACCGGCTGCTATGACAGTGATGAAGAGCACTTCTTTGCCATGAACAAAATGCTTAAAACTGAAGAGGGAACTCAGGAATATATTGAAAAATACGTCAAGAGCTACAGCAACCACCAGGAATTCCGGGAAGTAATAGGCAAGGATAAGATCACCAAACTGAGCGACACGGCTACTGCCTTCCTGATGGATCCCTACAGAAAATGGATTAAGAGTGACGCCGAAGTACAAGAACTCATGGGAGGGAGGTAAAATCATGGATTATTCAAAAAACGAAATGATGGCTATAGCGACCGGCAGAGAATTTCAGGATGGTGAGCTTGCCATATTTGGGGTAGGGCTCAGTATGCTGGCGGGATTCTTCGCTCAGAAGAATCATGCCCCCAATCTGATCGCTTTCACCGAAGGCGGCGTTTATGGGTCCACTCCGGTGGGAGGACTGCCCTGGGGTATTGAAGACAATCGCATTTCGGCCAATGCCACCAGTTTCACCAATGCGGTCGACGCATTGTGCATGCTGGTAGCTGCCGGTAAAGTTGACAATGCCGTTATCGGCGCGGCCCAGATTGATAAATTCGGCAATGTCAACACCACCGGCATTTGGGAACCTGGCACCCAGCCGTGGAAAGTAGGAAAGTATACTCTGCCCAAAGTAAGGCTGAATGGCAGCGGCGGCGCCAATGAAATAGCCGTAGGCGCCAAAAAATACTTGATTATGGCGGCCCATGAAAAGAAAAGATTTGCTGAAAAAGTGGATTATGTTTCTTCCCCGGGATACCTTAACGGCGGCAATGACCGTGAAAAATACGGCTTCCCCGGAGGCGGCCCGGCAGCCATTATTACCAATCTGGGAATTTTAAGACCAGACCCGGTAACCAGGGAATTTATTCTGGATGCTTATTTCAGCTTTTCTTCCGTGGAAGAAATCCTGGAAAATACGGGCTGGGAACTTAAAGTTTCCCCCCGGGTCAAAATGGTGCCCGAACCCACCGAAAAAGAACTGGAAAATCTGAGAGCGGTAGATGAAACTGGATCTTTACGCAAAAAATAATTGGTAATACCGGGCGGGTTGCAATTGGCCGATGTTACAGGACAAAGGATTGTAGGAGCTGGCAGGGGCTGCAGGGCTGGCCGGTTGGTTCCCGGAGGTTACGGCCTCCGGCCTCCTGTATCGGATTACCGGACTCAATAATAGGAGAGGAGTGGCTTTATTGAGCAAAATTCCTGCAATATCCGAGGCGGCAATTAAAAAGACCATGTCTTACCGCTATGCTATTTATTTGGTGGTTGCCCTGGCATACTTCTTTGTCTATTTTCACCGGGTATCGCCATCAGTAATGGCTCCCGAGCTTACAACAGCCTTCGGCATAGGCGCTTCCGGCCTGGGGTTGTTCAGTTCCATGTACTTTTGGGCGTATGCCATTGGTCAGCTGCCTTCGGGGATTATGGCTGACCGCCTGGGGGTGCGGACCACAATCAGTATATTTGTCGGCGTAGCAGGTGTCGGCGCTCTTATCTTCGGTATGGCCAGCGGTTTCAACATGGCTCTGGCGGGGCGTTTCCTGGTTGGATTCGGGGTAGGTTTTGTCTATGTACCTGCCATGCGCTTTTTGGCGGATTGGTTTAAATCCACTGAATTTGCCACCTATTCCGGTATCCTGCTGGGTATAGGCAATGCCGGCGCTCTGGCCGCGGCTGCCCCTTTGGTGGTCCTGATGGGGGCCATAGGCTGGAGAAGCTCCATGACTTCGGTTGGCATTGTCTCAATAATTATAGCGGTGCTTTGCTTCCTGATTATACGGAATAAACCGGGAGAAGTCGGCGGAGCCAGTCCGGCCCAAATGGAAGGCCGTCCTGAGACCAAGGCTTCAACCTCCTTTACTGTTGGTGAGGCCATTGGTATGACGGCTAAGAGCTGGAATGTCTGGACCATAATCATATTATTCTTCGTATGGTATGGTACCATAATGGCTTTCCAGGGACTTTGGGCCAGCCCCTGGCTGATGAATGTCTATGGTATGACCAAGGCTGAGGCCGGCAAGTATATAACCCTGATTCCCATTGGCATGATAGTGGGTTGTCCCCTGTCCGGGGTAATAGCCGATAAGATTCTCAAATCGAAATACAAAGTTGTGGTGATGGGCGCCGTCGGAGCGATTGCAGTCTGGATACCCATGGTGTTCATGATTGATAACCTGTCTCCCGGAATACTGTCGGTATTGATGTTTCTATATGGCTATTTCAACGGTCACTTTGTAGTAATGTACGCTAACCTTAAGGAGAACGTGGAACCTGCCATACAGGGGACAGCTACCGGATTTTTAAATACTTTTGTCTTTGTAGGCGGCGCTTTGTTCCAACAGATTACAGCTGCTATTGTAGCTAAAGCGCCGGTAGTTAATGAAGCTATAGCCACCTCCGGCTTTAAATCAGCCTTCGTATTCTGTCTGGCGGCATTGCTGGTAGCCCTGGCTATATTTTTAACCCAGAAAAAAACTGTTTCAGCTTCATAGCAGGCGTTTTAAGGTACCGGAAATAGGTTATAGTCCGTAGAGAAATAATGTTTTCTCTACCCGCGATTTGATTTTGGAGAACTAAAAATGGTTGATTATGGAGGCTGTTTCATAAAATTCATATAAGGAGGATATATAAATATGCGAGAAAAATTAATGTCGCTGGCCCAGGCAGCCGACCTGATT
The DNA here is from genome assembly GCA_002398105.1 of Syntrophomonas sp. UBA4911. GTDB lineage: Bacteria > Bacillota > Syntrophomonadia > Syntrophomonadales > Syntrophomonadaceae > UBA4844. The sequence goes on along the minus strand of DHCD01000070.1, from coordinate 22,522 downwards.
AAAGACGGCATGTTGCTGGGGATAGGCGGAAATGGTATGCACCGCAACCCGGTTTTGTTTTCCCTGGCCCTGACCCGGAAACCTCTTAAAGAGTTAAAGGTGTGCGGAGCTGCCCCTGGTATTGGCGCCGACATCCTGCTTGCCACTTTCCAGGCTGATACCGCGTATTTTGGATTCTTTGGCCTGGAAAATGAGGCCGGACTGGCTCCCGGCATGCGCAAAGCCATGGAAGGGCCTGAACCTAAAGCCAGGGCTATGGAAGGCTCCTGAACAGCTCAAATTCACGCTCTCCGTGCGGGAGCTTATGGAGTCCCTTTCCTTCCGGTTGGCGGTATGTGGGGTAGTGACCTGGTAGCCCAGCGGCCCGAGTTCTTCCAGGTGGTAAAGAGTCCATTTGATGATACGGAAGTAGTATGTGTCAAAGCCCTGGTTCCCGATTATGCCATAGTCCATGTCCAGGAAGCAGATATCTACGGCAACTGCCGTATACTGGGACCAAGCTATCAGGATGCCCTGCTGGCCCGGGCGGCCAGAAAGACCATAGTAACGACGGAAAGAATAGTAGGGACTTACCGCATGCAGGAAGAACCAAAACTTACGGCTATACCCCATATGCTGGTGGAAGCCGTGGTGGAGCTTCCCGGCGGAGCCCGGCCCGGTATTTGTTACCCGGAATACCAGACTGTAACCTGGGATGACCACAAGGCTTATCAAAAGGCGGTTAAAGCTGGCGAGGTACCTCAGTTTGCGGCTAAAATGCTGGAAGGGAGGCTATAAGCATGGAATATGGCAAAGATTACGGCAAGCCGGAAATGATGGCAGCAGCCATTATTCGTGAAATAAGAGAAGGCGATGTAGTATTCCATGGCCTGGCTTCATCTACTCCTATGGTTGCCATGAAGGCAGCTAAAGCCTTGGGTAAAGAATTTACCTATGTCACGTTAAGTGATGGCCTGGATCACGACTGGAGCAATCCTCCTACGGTAGCTTCCACCCTGACTGCCAACACCTATGAAGGATCGGTGGCCACCTTTGGCCTGGATGAAATATTTGACCTTTATGCTTCGGGCAAAGGTGATATTGCTTTCTTATCCTGCCTGCAGATGGATAAATCAGGCCGTATCGCCATGTCTTATCTGGGCGGCGATTATGACCATCCCAAACTTAGAGGGCCGGGCGGCGCCGGAAGTGCAACTCTGACCCCGGTTACTCCCAGGACTACTATCTGGAAAACAGTGCATGATAAAAGAACCTTTGTCGAGCACGTAGATTTTGCTACTACCGCCCCGGATATCAATAAAGATTTTACTTTGATAACGCCCCTGTGTATATTCCGTAAACCGGCAGGAGAAAAATACCTGAAATTGGATTGCATTTTCCCTTATACTACCGTCGAGGAGGTCAAGGAGAATACCGGCTGGATTATTGACGAGAAGGAAGCGCCGGTTATGGATCCCCCGACTGAGCAGGAACTGGCGGCACTTAAGAGGGTTGATCCTCATAATATCCTGGCATTTGAATTTAAATAATGGCGGTTGAGGATTGCGGGCTGGTAAGGCGGGAAAATGGTACAGCAGTGCCAACCCGCCTTTATAATTTGAGGAATAGAAAACAGGGATGACAGTTAAGAAAATAATTAGTATGCTGGGGTTAGAATAGGGAAAGGTGGTGAGTAAACCGGTTAGCAGGTTAAGTAGGATTATTCGATTCTTGGCCGATGCTGACCGGAATCGCTATGAGTAAAATCATAATAGTGGGAGGGGTGGCTGCCGGAGCCAGCACCGCAGCCCGGTTAAGAAGGCTGGATGAAAATACCGAAATCATTATGATCGAACGGGGCGAAGACATATCTTTTGCCAATTGCGGTTTACCCTATTATATCGGCGGCGCCATAAAAAAAAGGAGCCGTCTCCTGGTGCAGACGCCGTATTCTATGTACGAGAGGTTTAACATAGACGTACGTACCTTGAGTGAAGTCAGGCGCATTGATAAAGAGAACAAAATAATTGAAATAACCGATCTGCCCCATAATGAAACTTATCAGGAAAGCTATGATTATCTGGTTCTGTGTCCGGGGGCCCAGCCGGTAGTGCCACCCGTTCCCGGTATCAATGATAAGGACAATGTCTTCAGTGTGAGAAATATTCCTGACAGTGATCGGATTAAAATGTATATAGAGCAAATGGAAGTAAACCAGGCTGCTGTCTTGGGCGGTGGATTTATTGGCATGGAAATGGTGGAAATACTTGCTCAGAAGGGAATTGAGATTACCCTCATAGAAGCCGGCCCCCAGATTATCAATGCCCTGGATGAGGAAATGGCGATTATCGTCAATGATTATCTGCAGAACCAAGAGGTCGATATCATATTGAATGACCGGGCGGTTGCCTTGGAGGGAAGCAACCGGGTGGAGCAGATAGTACTTGCCAGCGGGAAGACCATAGCCACCGATATGGTTATTTTGGGTACGGGAGTAAAACCGGAGGTGTGGCTGGCTGAAGAGGCCGGGCTTACTTTGGGCTCCACCGGCGGCATACTGGTAAACGAATATCTGCAAACCTCCGACCCTTTCATTTACGCTGCCGGCGACGCTATTCAGATTAAAGACTTTGTCAGCGGCGAGGATGGGCTGGTACCGCTGGCCGGTCCCGCCAACCGCCAGGGCTGGATAGTAGCCAACAATATTGCCGGACGGCGGATCAGGTATTCCGGCAGCCAGGGTACGGGAATAATCAAAATAATGGCTATGACGGCGGCCTTTACGGGGAAAAATGAAAAACAACTGCAGAAAATAGGCAGGGAATACCTGGCCTGTCATATTCATCCCAATTCCCATGCTGTTTATTATCCCGGCGCCAGCATGATGACGATCAAGCTGCTTTTCACCCCCGGAGAGGGAAAGGTGTTGGGAGCCCAGATCGTCGGTTATGACGGAGTCGACAAGCGTATTGATGTACTGGCCACGGCTATCCGGGCAGGTTTTACGGTGTTTGATTTACAGGAATTGGAGCTGGCTTATGCCCCTCCCTATTCCTCCGCCAAAGACCCGGTAAATATGGCCGCTTACGCAGCCGGAAATATGGTCAATAAGGATGTCACAGTGATACCCTGGACTGAGGTAGACGACAAGGTTGCCGACGGATCTTACCTTATTGACGTCCGTACCCGGAAAGAAACCGAAAAGGGTATGGCAAACGGAGCGCATAATATTCCCGTCGATGAGATGCGAACCAGACTTGACGAGATACCTAAGGACAGGGAGATCCTGGTTTATTGCCAGGTAGGGCTGCGCAGTTATATTGCCAGCAGAATTTTACGGCAGAATGGGTTTGATGTTAAGAATATAAGCGGAGGCTATGAAAGCTATAAGTTTTATGAAAAGTTAACCAGGCGCTGAGCTAAAATCAATCAATATCTAGGCTGAAAATGAGCAGAATAATACCATAACCGATATTATTTATGCTATTGTAAGGGGGATGGATTCATACCATCCCCCTTCATGCTTGGGAAAACTAATATGGCAAATTATTCAGGAGGTTATTATGCAGGAATGGATTATTTCCATTATGCAGCAATTCGGGTATTTAGGCGTATTCTTATTGATAGTTTTAGAAAATATATTCCCGCCCATTCCTTCCGAAGTTATACTCTCATTTGGCGGCTTTATGACCCATTACACGGAAATGTCCATTATTATAGTTATTTTAGTGGCTACCCTGGGCTCAGTCTCAGGTGCGCTAATTCTTTATCAATTAGGTAAAAAGCTTAATAACCAGGCTATCAGAAACATAATCGGAAAATATGGGACAATCTTAGGACTGACCATGAATGACATGGAAAGAACCACGCGATTTTATAAAAAATACGAAAATAAAACCGTATTCTTTGGCCGTATGGTTCCGGTAGTCAGAAGCTTGATTTCCATACCGGCAGGTATGGCGGGAATGAATTTATCCCAATTTATTTTATTGACGGCAGCCGGGTCGCTTATCTGGAATACCCTTTTGGTGGGGGCGGGCGCATTGTTAGGCCATGCCTGGGGAGATATACTGCACATTGTCAATACCTACTCGACCATAACCTATATAGTGTTGACAGCGGGGGCAATCATTCTGGCTATTTTCCTGCTTAAAAAGAAAGCCGGGAAAAAATAAAATACCAGAAGATGAATGGCAGTAAAGACCGGTATAAAATTAGTCACTCTTTATCTTCCCAAACCGGATAATTTTTTTTATCGCTGTCTATAAAATGCCACCACTCATAATAAATACTGTCAAAACCGTTCTTTTTCATAACCTGTTCCAGTAAAAGGGCATTATGGGCAGATTCCTGACTGACATCGCTGAAATCCCGGTCGGCCTTGGCGGTAAAATCATCAAATCCGGTCGGCATAGGGAGTTCCTGGCCCTCTTTATTTACCAGAGTAACATCAACCGCTACTCCCCGGGAATGATAAGAAAAACCCTGATGAGGATTGATTACGAAACGGGTATCAGGGTACTTCTCCCACAACTTAAACTGAGCGGCGGGAGGGCGGTAAGCATCCCAAACCTTTATGGTATATCCGCCGGCAGCAAAATCGGCTTGAGCCGCCTTCAGCTTTTCTGCGGTTCCTCTCCTGAGGTAAGCTGTATTATCGTCATAAATTTTGGCCCCGGTGAAATTATTAGCCGTAGCGTAGCGCAGGTCCACTATAATTCCGGGGATATACTCATCCAAAGCGACCATATCCTGGGCGGTGGCTTTAAGATAGGTATTGCGCACCACCCTCTCTTTAGATGGCAAGAAGTATAGAGCAAGAGATAGAGCGGCTATAAACAATATAACAATAATGATGGATTGGCAGGGCCGGGATCTTTGACGCTTATTTCCTGCTTGCACCCAGAGACCTCCTGTCATAGTTTTATTAAGTAATATGGGTCCGGGCTGGATGAATTATACCGGCTGGATTTGTATCCCGGAAATTATTAAGGCTCTAAAAAATTGTCCTGGTTTGCGCTATAATTATTAAATATCCGGCATTACCGGTGGAACAATTAAGTTCTGAAACGGGAAAACCCGGATCGGCTTGATCCGGAGTAAAGAAAAATAATGGTGTTGATCGACAGTATCCTGCTTAAACCCTATTGTATAAAGGATATAATATAATAATGTGATGGCACTTGGCTAAAAGGAGGATATAGATAATGGAACCGGAACTGGAAAAGGTAAATCGGGAAGCGGATGAAAATGGGAAAAGCCCGTCTACGGGAAACTTTATCCAAAGTATTATCAGCGAGGATTTGCGTACGGGCAAGAACGGCGGGCGCGTTCATACCCGTTTTCCGCCCGAACCTAACGGTTATCTGCATATCGGCCATGCCAAGTCCATTTGCCTCAATTTCGGCCTGGCGGCCGCCAATGGCGGGATAACCAATCTTCGTTTTGATGATACCAATCCCAGTAAGGAAGAAGTGGAATATGTTGAATCCATTAAAACCGATGTCCGCTGGCTGGGATTTGACTGGGAAGAGCGAATGTTTTTCGCCTCAGATTACTTTGAGCAGCTGTATAACTTTGCGGTTCAGTTGATAAAGGCGGGGAAGGCTTATGTATGCGACCTTTCTGCTCAGGAGATAAAAGACTACCGCGGTACCCTGATTCAGCCGGGGAAAGAAAGCCCTTATCGCAATCGTTCGGCGGAGGAAAACCTGGATTTATTCGAGCGTATGCGGAGGGGGGAGTTTGAGGATGGCTCCCGGGTTTTAAGGGCCAAAATAGACATGGCGTCACCCAATCTTAATATGCGCGACCCGGTATTGTACCGTATCTTGAGGGCTACCCACCACCGTACCGGTGACAAATGGTGCATATATCCCATGTATGATTATGCCCATCCCCTTTCCGATGCGTTGGAAAGCATCACCCATTCCATATGTACTCTGGAATTTGCCGATCACCGTCCCCTTTACGACTGGGCCATTGACAATGTTGACTACGATGTCGCAGCTCACGGACGTCCCCAGCAGATTGAGTTTGCCCGCTTGAACCTTAGTCATACCGTAATGAGCAAGCGCAAACTAAGGCAACTGGTAGAGGAAGGATATGTGAGAGGCTGGGACGACCCTCGCATGCCTACCATATCAGGGCTGCGCCGACGGGGTTATACTCCGGCAGCGATCAGAGATTTCTGTGAACGCATCGGGGTGGCCAAGCGGGATAGCATGGTGGACATAGCTCTTCTGGAGCATTGCATCCGCGAAGAATTAAACCTGAAAGCTCCCCGGATTATGGCGGTCTTGCAGCCATTAAAGCTTATTATAGATAATTATCCGGAAGGCCAGGTGGAATGGCTGGAAGCTGAAAATAATCCCGAGGACCAGCAAGCCGGAAGCAGGAAAATACCATTTTCCCGCGAGATATATATTGAACAGGAAGATTTTATGGAAAACCCGCCTAAAAAATTCTTCCGCCTGGTTCCGGGCGGTGAAATCCGCTTAAAGAGCGCTTATATCATCAAGTGCGAACAGGTGGTCAAGAATGAAAAAAGGGAGATTGTAGAACTGCGCTGCAGCTATGACCCTGACTCTAAAAGCGGCGGAACTACGGCGGGGCGCAAGGTCAAAGGCACCTCGCACTGGGTATCGGCACCTCATGCCCTGCCGGCTGAAGTCAGACTGTATGACTACCTTTTTCTGGATGAGAATCCGGAAGAGGATGAAGAGGTGAACTTCATCCGTAAGATTAACCCCCGGTCCCTGGAAATACTGGGGAATTGCATGCTGGAACCTACCCTTGCCGGAGCGGCGGAAGGAAGCCGCTATCAGTTCATGCGCCAGGGTTATTTCTGCGTTGATCCGGATTCCACCGCTGAAAAACTGGTATTTAACCGTATCGTCTCTTTGAAAGACAGCTGGGCGCGAATGCAAAAGAAATAAAAGGAAACTAGCCTTTGTCCGTAAAGACTGCTGAAAATTTACAGCAGTCTTTTTTTTTGACTAATGACTTATAAAATGGAATACTTATTATAAGTAAAGGTGATTATACTTTGATATTGGGGGTAGAATAGATGAACAGTAGACCAAGCTGTTGCTCCAATCCGGTATCGGTAATACCGGCTGTATGCATGCTATGCGGCAGCCATTGCGGTATTAATGTAACTTTTGCCAATGGCGTACCGGCTAAAGTGGAAGGCCGGGCAGATCATCCTCTCAGCCCGGGATACATCTGCCCTAAAGGACAAGCCATTGCCGAGATATATAACTCCAAAGAACGGCTGCAAGTGCCCCTGCAGAAAACTACCGAGGGGGATTGGAAACAGCTGAGCTGGGCCGAAGCCATAGGCATATGGGCTGACAGGCTGCAGGCTATAAAAAAACAGTATGGCGCCGAGGCGGTAGCCGTTCATGTGGGGCAGGCGGGAGTAGGCAAGCAGTTTACCTCCTATGTGGAGAGATTTTGCCATGTCTTTGGTACTCCTAATTTTTCCACCTCAGAGAGCCACTGCCACCAATCCCGGGTAATGGCCAGCCGGATGACCTGTGGTTTTCATCCTCAGCCGGATTTCATGAGCGCCGGCCTTATCGTCTTGTGGGGACGTAACCCCCGGCAATCATCCCCGGAAGCCATGCAATTAATAAAGCAAGCCAGGCTGAAAGGGGCGAAGTTAATGGTAATAGACCCCCGGGCGCATGGGTTAGCCCGTCAGGCCGATCTGCACCTGCAGTTGAGACCTGGGAGTGATCTGGCTTTGGCTCTGGGTCTTTTGCACGTGATTATCAAAGAGCAGCTTTACGATCAGGATTTTGTGGCCCGGTGGACCAAGGGCTTTGTGGAACTGGCGGCAGCCGTAGATAAATGGAGTCCGGAAAAAGCGGAGCAGCTTACCGGAGTCAAGGCTGATGCTGTCCGGCAGGCAGCCCGCATTTACGCCCGCAGCACCCCGGCCTGTATTACCCCCGGGAATGCGGTTGAACTTAACATTGAAGGTTTCCAGGCTTTGCGTGCCATCACGATTATCCAGGCTATATGCGGTAATCTGGATATACGGGGAGGCGCCATGGCAACCCGCCATTTGCCTTTAACCTCTTTGGCCTTGAAAGAAAAAGTGCCGGTCCTTAAAAAAGCTGTAGGGCAGGAGGAATATCCCCTGTTTTTCAAGCATAGCGGCCAGGCCCAGGCCAATTTGCTGGCCGAAGCCATTCTGAGTGAACACCCCTATCCGATCAAGGCGGTGGTGATTGCAGGCAGTAATCCTCTCCTTACCTGGCCTAATGTCGGTAAAATCAAGGAAGCATTTTCTAAACTGGAACTGCTGGTGGTAATAGATAATTTCATGACTGAAACTGCACTTAAAGCTGACATGGTTTTGCCGGCAGCATTGTTTCTGGCCGAGACGGAAATATGGGAAAACTCCTGTTTTCCCGGTGAGAACCGGGTCGGAGCGGCCGGTAAGATAGTGGGGAACAGAGCCTGTCTTACCAACTGGGATTTATGGAAGCAATTAGCGGAAGAGATGGGGTATAAGGAATATTTCCCTTGGGAGAGCGAGGAAAAAGCCCTGGACTTCAGATTAAAAGCCTTGGGATTAAGCCTTTCCCGCTTAAGGCAGTATCCGGAGGGGGTGGTTTATGACCACTGGCAGGAGAAAAAATATGAAAAACAGGGCTTTGCTACTCCCTCGGGCAAGGTAGAGATCTACAGTGAGGAATTGGAGGCCTATGGTTATTCCCCGCTGCCGGCTTATGACGAAAACGAAGAAAACCAGAACAGCTATCCTGATGAAGATTACCCTCTGTTGCTCAGCAGCGGCGCCCGGTCCATGGCTTTTCTGCATTCACGTTATCGTAATATTCCATCCTTGCGCCGGCTGTCGCCCGCACCTTGGCTGGAGATTAATCCTTCTACGGCGGCTGCCATGGGTTTGAACGATGGGGACCAGGTTTTTCTGGAATCGTCTCAAGGCAGAGTAGCGGTACGATTAAAATTTACCGAGGAACTTTCCGGGCAGGTAGTCTATCTACTGCACGGTTGGAGGGAGGCTAATGTCAATATCTTAAGCGATGACCGGCTACTGGACCCGGTCACCGGCTTTCCGGCTTGCCGGGCGATAAGGATAAACATACGAAAGAAATAACATGCCGATATACAGTAATTAAAATAATGTAATAATACAACGTTATGGGTGTTATGCCGGGAAACTTATTGTTTCCCTATATGGCACCCATCATGTTGTCTTGATACTGTTGCAAAATAGTATTGTGGTTCTTAGGAGGTTCGGATATACTTTTTATGAAGCATAAACGTAAGATATGCAAAGTATAATAAAAAAGACGGTAAGGGGAGGACTGGAAAGTGGAAAAGGTCAAAGTGGAATTTATCAATACTTGTTCTTGCTGTGACGGCTATGGTGAAGTTTTACGGGATTTAGCCGCTAAATATCCGCAGCAGATAGATTTAAAGATTTACTACATGGGGAAAGACTTTGACTATCTGCCTAAATATGGTCCCGTAAGCCGCGGAACCTTAGTTATAAATGAAAGTGAGCGTTATGAGGAATTAAGCAGGAGGGTAATTGAAGGAGCAATTAATGTTGCTCTGGATAAAGCTAAATGATTAATGATTTTCTGCAATCCTGCTGGCAATTATTGAATGTAAGCTCATTTTGGCTGGTGGCAAGTTTCATCCTCTGCGGCTTATTACATATAGTATTGCGGCCGGAATTCTTGCAGCAGGCACTGGGTAATCGCAAATTATCCTCACTGGTGAAGGCCACCATATCGGGAATGCTGTTGCCTATTTGCAGTTGCGGGGTAGTACCTCTGGCTTTAAGTCTTTATTATTCAGGAGCTTATTTAGGCCCTACCCTGGCATTTTTAGTCGCTACCCCGATTATTAATCCCGCCGCGGTTTTAATGGCTTTGGCCCTGCTGGGTCCGCAGTTGACAATAATTTATGTTATCACCGGATTCATGCTGCCTATGATTATCGGTGTTATAGGAAACAAGTGGGGAAAAGAGGAGCTGGTATCCCCCATGGCGGCAGCCCTGCAGGAAAATGAGGCCCATACCCCGGCAGGAGCAGAGCCGAAAGCCTTTACGACCGTTAAGAATTCCTGGTCGCAAAAGATTTATAGCGGCTTGGATTGGGGATTTCGCAGCCTGGGCCTGCAGGTAAGCCGCTATGTTCTGGTGGGAATCTTATTGGCGGCTATTTTACTGGTAATTATTCCGGTAGGCTTTATCCAGGATTATCTGAGCAATCCTGATGTGATTTCTTTATTAGGAGTAGTGATTTTAGGCGCGGTTATGTATGTCTGCGCAGTTGGCCATATCCCTTTTATCGCAGCAATTATTGCAGCCGGAGCAGCGCCGGGAGTAGCCCTTACCTTTCTTTTGTCCGGAGTAGCCACCAATCTGCCGGAATTAATAAGTATTTACAAACTTATCGGGAAGAGAACGGTAGTTATATATGCGGTCACGCTAATAGTCGTCAGTATCCTGGTGGGCTATATTACCAATGCTTTGCTGCTGCCGGGATTTTC
>DHCD01000070.1:3906-11749 GCA_002398105.1 Syntrophomonas sp. UBA4911 | reverse complement strand
GGTGGAATATATTTGTTCGCTCATGATTATTGCCATGGGTATTATCGCCTGGTGGCCCTTATGCTGGGAGTGGGTTAGAAAATTAGGGGCAGGAGGGCTCAAATGTTTACCCAAAAAAGCTTGATCGGGCTTTTATTGGTGCTGATGCTTGGCATCGTAGGCTGCGGCAGCGAGGATCAGAAGGAAGAGAAAAATATAACCATAGATAAAGAGCATGAGCTGTATAAATATTTCACCGATGCCTATGAAGGGAAAAAGCCTCTTCTTACCGGGGTTAATGATATCAATAATGATGGGCGGGAAGATTTAATTGTCATTTATCAGGATACTTCTGCTGCCAATAAAATGATAGCCATCTGGGAAAAGGAAGGAACTATAGCTATTTCTGAGCCTGCCCCGGCACCGGTGGAAAATTGCCGGCTGGAATGGAAGGATATTGATGACCGGGACCCGATCGAACTGATCGTTTCCGGCTCTAAGGGGGTGAATGTGGGTTATGCCATATACCGTTGGGAAAACGGAGACTTCGTAAATGTCTTCGGAGAAGGTATGGAAGATTGCTGTTAGCTCGTAAGGTAAGAAAGACCAAAAAGGAAGTGTTTTTATAATGAAAAATACCAGGACATGTATTATGATGCTGGTTTTGCTTATGGGTATACTGGCTTTAGCAGGCTGCGGCAGCAGCCAGACATCACAGCAGCCTGAAGGCTCCGGGGATGACCTGGCGAAGCAGTTGGCGGAAAGTTATGATCTTAAGCCTTTAAGTGCTGAAGATGCGAATTATACCATTAATATGGGATATTATAACTGCGATCATATGACGGCTGCCTGTATCGGAAAGGATGCGGGGATATACGAAGCCTTAGGCTTAAAAGTTAACTTGACCGGTAACGGCAAGGTGCCTGAAGCTATGGCGGCAGGAAAAATGGATGTCGGCTATGCCGGCTGGACCACTACCCTGAGGGCGGTTCCCAAAGGCACGCCTCTTTTTATCGCCGCCCAGAACCATACCGGGGGAGCGGAATACCTGGTAGTAAGCAACGACATAAAAAAACCGGAAGACTTAATCGGCAAGAAAATATCAATTGGGACCGACCCGGAAACCCAGAATCTTAACTGGGCGGAATGGGCTACTCAGTTGGGGATCCCCCTTGACAGCAGCAAATATGAAACCTTTGATATGAGCGACCAGGACGAATACTTTGCTCTCAAAGCCGGTAAGCTGGATGCCTATATTTGCTGTGACCCCTGGGGTTCTATGGCGGAATATGAAAAGACCGGCCAGGTTATGATGAGGCAAAATACCCTGCGAGAGGGTAAGCTGGGCACCTGTTGCAAGGTAGCCATGCACCGGGATTTTGCCCAAGCCCATCCCGAATTGGCCCAACGTATTTTGCTGGCCCATACCTTATCGGTCCAATACATGTACGAACATCCTTATAAGGCGGCCGAGATATTCGCCAAGAATTACAATGTTCCTCTGGAAGTGGGCTTAATGACCATGTGGAAAAAGACTAATGAAGAGGGACGCACTATTTCCTGGGATCTGAATATGGATGAACTGAAAAATCAATTGGCGGCTATGCGGCAATACGGGGTGCAAGACGATATCAATACGGTTAAGGTAGAGGATTATGTGAATACTACTTATCTTGACGCCTGCGGCGCCATAGATTTCAAGACTTTTATTAAAGAAAAAGTGGATCCGGTATTCCCGCTGGATATGAGCTTTGCGGATTGGAAGGCTAAAGCTATGGAAGTGGACAATATTAAAGCGTAAGTTCGGAAAGCTTGATAATGAAAAATCGGAGAGGACTGCTATACACAGCAATTGTAATTATCGTCATTTATCTGGGGCTAACCACCTGGCGCGGCTCCCAGACAGAAATGAAGGGATTGCGGATTGCCTGCAATAATGATGCTGCCGGTTTGCTTATCGGATATTTAGCCGGGGAGGGCAGCGCCGCCCTGGAGGTGGTTGATATGAGTTATCAGCAACTGCAGGACTGCTGCAGCAGCCAGACCGAGCTGGCTCTGGCGGCAGGTAATTTTGATATGGCAGTGCTTTGCCCGGATGGTGCCGACAAACTGATTGCCAGTGGTCAGCCTTATCAGATTCTGGGGACAATAGTGGTCAACGCTAAAATATTAGTGACTGATCAGGATAAGGTGCCGCAGACAGTCGGTTATATGAACGGCCGGGAAACCCAAAAAAGATTGGTATGGTCCAATCTGAATGACAGTATTGTAATGAAACCCATACTTCCGGCAGGATTGCCCTATGCCCTGGAAAGAAATGCCGTGGAAGGGATCGTCCTTGATATTATGGATGCTCTGAAGATAGGCGGTTATCACACTCCTTTACCTTCGCCCTATCCGACTTCGGTATTGGTGGTGCATGAGGAACTGCTGGACCGCCCTGAATTGGCAAGCTTTATCCAGGCCTATAATCAAGCGGCGGAAGAACTTAACCGGCAGGAGATACTTAAGGTTGAATTAGCCAAAAAAGCGGGAATTGGCAATGGCAATAAAGAGGTAGAATTATGGCAAGAAATGGGGATACAGTTCCAAACGTTAAAATTGCGAAGTTGAACCTGGAGGAGATTGGGGAAAAATACCGGGGCACTTTATATACCCTTATGGTGGTGATTCTTTTAATGGTGATCTGGTATATAATTGCCAATCGGCTCCAAAATACTTTGCTGCTGCCTTATTTTCACGAAACCGTCAAGGAGTTTATCACCGCCTGGGTGGACTACGAAATCATGTCTAATCTGGCTTTGACCTTAAAAAGGGTATTTACCGGGTTTATATATGCCCTGATAATCGGTATACCGGTAGGACTGTTGATGGGTTATTCGGCAACGGCCATGCAGGCGATTTCACCCATCTTAAATTCCGTACGGCAGGTGCCGATCATGGCCTGGGTACCTCTATCCATTATCTGGTTTGGCTTGGGAGACGGCCCTACCGTGTTTTTGATAACTATGAGCGCGGTATTCCCTCTGGTTATTAACACCATCGCCGGAGTGCAGGGGATTGATCCCAATTATTACAATGCGGCCCGCAGCATGGGGGCTTCTTGGTCTGATATTATTCGCACTATCGTGGTCCCGGGAGCCCTGCCCAGCATTTTGACCGGCTGTCGTCTGGCTATGGGGGCGGGCTGGATGTCGGTAATATGTGCGGAGTTTATTGCCACCAGTGCCGGTTTCGGCTTTCTGATGGTGGAAGCCCAGGTGCGGCTGGAAACGGCACAGCTGTATGCTTTGATGTTTATGTCAGGACTGGTAGGCTTTTTTATTGACAAAGGTTTTATAACTTTAGAAAAGAGATTGACCGCATGGAGATTTAAAGATGGCTTTATTGGAAGTTAAAGGTATTACCAAAGTATTTGCCCAGAAGAAAAACAGTGCTCATATAGTTTTGGAAAATATGTCCTTCAGCGTGGAACGGGGGCAGTACGTTTCCCTCTTAGGGCCTTCGGGATGCGGCAAGACTACCCTCTTAACCCTGATGGGCGGTTTTATAGCCCCCGATGCCGGGGAAATAATTTTAGCGGACCAGAAAGTGGAAGATCCGGGACCGGATCGCGGCTTTGTTTTTCAAAACTATGCTCTTTTCCCCTGGATGACGGTAAAAGACAATATTCTCTATGCGCTGCGGGTAAAAAAAGTATCCTCAGCGGAACAGAATGAGCGTTTACAGGAGTTGCTGGATATTTCGCAGTTGCACGGCAGCGAAAATAAGTATCCGGTGCAGCTTTCCGGAGGCATGCAGCAGAGAGTTGCGATGGTCAGAGCTTTAGCCAGCCGGCCGGAAATACTGCTGCTGGATGAACCCTTGGGAGCGGTGGACTTCCAAATGCGGGAGCTTTTGCAGGAAGAGCTGGCAGCCTTGGTGGAAGGAGCAAAAACTACTGTGGTTATGGTAACTCACGATGTGGGTGAATCGGTTTATCTGAGTGATCGGGTTATAGTTATGTCCGCCCATAAAGGCCGGATAATACAGGATGTTCATATTGATCTCGACCGTCCCCGTAACCGGCAAAGTGCAGGTTTTAAAGCTTATGTCTCCGATCTCACAGAATTAGTGCGGCAGGCTTTTCGGGAAAAGACGGTTGCTGCCGAACCCCCGCCCGATTCAAATGAAAATAAGAACCAGTTCAGCTTTGTCGACGCTTATAACCGGATGTTCAGTCAATATACCAATAATGTTACCAATGGCAGGATAGCCAAATAATTATTATAAGGAGTGTTCAGAATGAGAGTCGCTTACATATTTTCAACCAACAATGCCCAGAGAATCCTGGATAAAATGATTATCCCCCAGATGCTGGAAGACCGTCACGGAGTTGAAGTGGCAGGGATGATGTTTTTCTTTGACAACACCTTCCTGCTGACCAAAGGCAGCAGCACCGGCGACAGGCTCCAGGAGATACATGAGAAATTCGGCACTGTTCTGATGGGGTGTGATATGTGTACTATTGAAAGGGGTATTGATGACAAATTGGTTGATGGCGCCTGCATAGGCTGCTTCCCTAATCTTTACGCGGTTTTGGGCAACGCCAGCATAGACCAGGTTATCACCCTGTAAATAGATTATCAAGGGACGGCAGGACTGAAAAAAGATCTTCATGCTGTTTAGCGTAATTATGGATACCGAGCGTTGCCAATTAATAAAACATGGTCTTGGGCAACAGTCTGAGGCTATTCCAGGCGGAATAGCCTCAGACTTGCATAATCAAGTCCATATTTTCCCTTCTCCCCGCTTGTCTATGGCTGCCATATCATTCAGTATTTATTGGTTCGGAATAGATTCGGACAATGATTTATAGTTCAGCCACGATTTTCCCGGTTTCGCTCACGTCGTAGTCGCCTAACCCCATCAATTCGGTTTTAAAGGCTTCGGAATTAAGATTGGTGATAACAGCCTGAAAGGTCGGGAGTTCAAAATCTTCCTTTTTAATAACCAATTCGTATCTTTCCTTTTGCAGCGGCACAAAATCAATATCCGGTACCTGCAGGGAAGCCTTTTTGTTGCCTACCCCCACATCAGCTATGCCCCGGGATACGGTACTGGCCACTGCCAGATGAGAAAATTCAAGGTTTTCATAGCCTTGGATAAGCCGGTGTTCAATTCCCCGCAGGTGGAGATGTTCGTCAGTCAGCACTCGGGCTCCTGATCCGGCTTCCCGGTTGACGAAACGAATTCCCGGCCTGGCCAGGTCTTCCCATTGCTTAATTTGGTGGGGATTGCCCCGGGCCACATAAAAACCGGCCATCCTAATGGCCAAATGGACGATCACCGCGGGAATACCCGGCAGAAGACGGCGTACGAAAGGAATGTTGTAAGTGTCGCTGTCGCCATCCCAGAGATGAGCTGCGCTTATATCAGCCTGCCCCTGATACATAGCCAAGAGTCCGGCGAAGCTCCCGACATATTGCCGATAAGCCCTGATCCCGAAGGGCTGGTACTCCAGGCGGCGTCCCAGAATATCCAGGGCAATATCCTGACCACAGATAACCAGTCCCGGCACTTTGATTCCCGGTTCACCACTTAACAGAGGCGCCTCGGCGGTAAAGGTGGAGGGAGCGGCAGGCAGATGGCTTTGTCCGGGGGCGGTTTGTTCCCTGACCTTGCCCTGTCTGATATATCCCTCCAGATCATTGATGTCAATTCTGATTTTCTTGCCTACGCGATAAGCTGGCAGATCCCCCCGCTTCACCATTTCGTAAACGGTGTATTTGCTTATTTTTAGTATCTTGGCTACTTCTTCCGCCGTCAGGGAAGTATCCTCTTTGCTCATGGTTAAAATCCTCCATATCTTAACATAATTAATGTTTATTATCGACAGTGAATGTTATTTTTAAATTAGTTATGCTATATTATGTTTAGATTTGAGGTAGCTTGACTTAGTTTACGTTAGTAAAAGTTTGGCTTAACCTCAATTAGTTCAATTAAACCAGCTAACTTTAATTGTAAACAAGAAAACCTCAAAATGCTATGGATATATTCAGAATAAACTAAAGGAGGGCAGTTTTATTCAGTTTTTTTATTAAAATTATTGGATCAGGAGGATATAAGATGATAAAGTTTAAATCAGTATCCAGGGTTTGGCTAGCTGCCAGCCTGATAATCGTTTTGCTGGCGGCGGGTATGGCAGGTTGCGGCCAGCAGGCGGACCAGGAAAAAGAGCCGGCGCCAAAGACTGCCGCCGAGCCGGTTACTCTGCTGGTGTCAGTTGCTGCAAGTCTGACCGATGCTGCGGCTGATCTGGAAAAGCTATACCAAGAAGAACACTCCAATGTCAGCTTTACTTTCAACCCGGCTTCTTCCGGCAAGCTGCAGCAGCAGATTGAGCAGGGAGCCCCGGCGGATGTGTTTATCTCTGCGGCCGAAGACAAGATGGATGCCCTGGAAGAGAAGGATTTGATTATTAAAGAAACCCGCAAGGATATTCTGAAAAATAGCATAGTCTTGATAGTGGCCAAAGATAACACTACTGTTAAAGGGTTCAATGACCTGAACAATGCTAAAGGTAAAATTGCTCTGGGCGAACCGGAATCAGTTCCGGCGGGAAAGTATGCTCAGGAATCGCTTACCAGTATGAATTTATGGGACCAGGTGCAGGCCAAGGCAGTTTATGCCCAAGATGTTCGCCAGGTTTTGGCTTATGTTGAGAGCGGGGACGCTGAAGCGGGTATAGTTTATAAGACTGACGCCCAAATATCCGATAAGGTAAAAATAGCGGCCCAGGCGGAGGGAAGTACCCATTCCTCTCTGGTTTACCCGGTAGCGGTAGTAAAAGCTAGTGAGAACCAGGAAGCAGCCCGGGATTTTGTAGAGTTCCTTTCCAGTGATGAAGCTCAGGCGGTTTTTGAAAAATACGGCTTTACCACTATAGAATAATAGTATCTTCAATATTTTAGATTGGAAAATATGACAGTGATGGACTTAGATCCGCTATGGATATCATTAAAAACGGCATTGCTGGCAACTGCCATCACTTTTATCCTGGGTATTGCGGCGGCACGCTGGATGGCAGGCCGGGACTTCCGGGGCAAAAGCCTGGTGGACGGTATTTTTATACTGCCCCTGGTTTTACCCCCCACGGTAGTTGGATTTATCCTGCTTTACATTTTTGGGCGCAACGCAGTGCTGGGAGCGCTATTTTTTGAGCTGGGGCGACCGATTGTTTTTTCCTGGTCGGCAACCGTTATTTCAGCTGTAGTTGTGGCTTTCCCTTTAATGTACCAGACGGCCCGGGGGGCTTTTGAACAAATTGACGCCAACATTGAGGATGCGGCGCGTACCCTGGGAGCATCCGAATGGACTACTTTCTGGCATATTACTATACCTCTGGCCTGGCCGGGAATAGCTGCCGGAACTATTCTGGCTTTTGCCCGTTCCCTGGGAGAATTCGGGGCCACCCTGATGCTGGCCGGCAATATCCCGGGAAAGACCCAGACTATACCGATAGCCATTTACTTCCTGGTGCAGGCGGGCAAATCGGAGCAGGCTATAACCTGGGTGCTGATAATACTGATAATCTCCCTGGCCAGTATTGTAGCTTTGAATTACTGGAGGAAATATCAGCAGCGCCGGCTGCAGCCTGTGGCTGGGGAGGTGTATTCTGATGCTTGACCTTGCCATCAGGAAGACCCTGCCGGAATTTAAATTGGAGGTGGCTTTCCGGGTTGACCGGGAGATAATGGCTATTCTCGGACCTTCCGGTTGTGGGAAAACCATGACTTTAAAGTGCATAGCGGGGTTGATGCTGCCTGACCAGGGTTTTATCAGGCTGAACCAACAGATTTTGTTTGACAGTGAGCAAGGGATC
>DHCD01000070.1:2217-3552 GCA_002398105.1 Syntrophomonas sp. UBA4911 | reverse complement strand
CCCATCCGAGTTATCGGGAGGACAGCAGCAAAGGGCGGCTCTGGCCCGGGCTTTGGCTGCAGAACCGGAAGTATTGCTGCTGGATGAACCCTTTTCCGCTCTGGATACCATAGTAAAACAGCGGCTGGCCGAAGAATTACTGGAGATTCAGGAGTATTACCGGGGGCATGTGCTTTTTGTCACCCATAATCTGGCCGAGGCTTACCGCTTAAGCAGTAAAATGGCAGTTTATGAGGCCGGCGCTATACTGCAGTGGGGAGACCGGCAGAGCATCATTGAGTGCCCTGCCAGCAAGAAAGTAGCCCGTCTGACCGGGATGGATAATATCTTTGCCGCCCGGATAACTCAAATCCAGGGAAACCGGGTACAACTGGCCCTGGCCGGTGGAAACTTAACGGTATACCCGGAGAATCCGGGAAAAATAAAGGTAAATCAAACCGTATCTGCAGCTATTCGTGCCGAGTATGTGAGGCTGGCTGCGGATGAAAGGGAGAACTGTTTATCAGCCCGGCTGCTGGACTGTAGCGAGGAAGTTTCTTCCTTTAGCTATCGTTTTAATCTGGAGCCGGCTCCAGACCAGGTCATAATCAAAGCCTGGGTGCCGAAAATGGCGGGGCCTCGGTTAATCCCCGGGGGCGTCTATCGCCTTTATTTGCCTCCGGAAAAGCTGGTTTTGATTCCAGAAGAGGGGATATAAGGCCTTTGGCGCTAAGGAAGGGCGAGGAGGGCTGCTCTAATGGCTAAACTTTTCTAAGTTTTCCTGCTTTTGCGGTTGAATGAAAGGGCAGCGTTGATTTCGCCGCCGATGAGGATTACCATACTGCTCAGATAAAGCCACAGCAGTAAAATTATAATACCGCCTATACTGCCATAGGTGCGGGTGAAATTGCCGAACTGATTAATATAAAAGGAAAAGGCCCAGGAGGTAATAACCCAGCCCAGGCTGGAGAACACAGCTCCCGGAATAGTTTCCCGGAAGCTGATTTCTTTATTGGGAGCATAGCGGTAAAAGAAGGCGAAAACCACCAGCATTACCAGCAGCGGCAAGGCAAAACGATAGAAATGCCAGCTTTTCATAAAAAGTACGCTATCGCCCGCATAGATGAATAGAGCCTGCCCCAGTTGCCGGCCTAATACCAGAAGCACTAAAGCCAAAATAATCACCAGGGCCAAGCCGATGGTAAAAATAATAGCCATTCCCCGCACTTCCCAGAAAGGACGGCTTTCCTTCTCGTCGTAAGCCTTATTTATCCCGTGAATAACGGCGTTAATGCCATTGGAAGAGGCCCAGACAGCAAAAAGTGCCCCCAGGGAAAGCAAAGTTTGGCGATTTGA
>DHCD01000070.1:663-1974 GCA_002398105.1 Syntrophomonas sp. UBA4911 | reverse complement strand
CCTGTTCGCTGCTTATGGGAGTATAGCTTAAAAGGGTCAGGAGGAAAACCAGGAAAGGGAAAAAGGCCAACAGGAGATAATAGGTCAACTGAGCCCCCAGGGCTGGTATCTCGTGTTCTTGAAACCGCAGGTAAAAATCTTTCATTACCTGATAACCATTATGATATTTCATATTGAAACCTCCGTAACGATTTTGTACCTTTCCTTGCGGCCGCAAGAGCATCAGTTCCCCCGTAAAATATGATGGCATGGCTGCTGAAAAGAACACTATAACTATTATATTTACTGCATTCTAAATACTTATGTATATGGTAGTTCAGTCTGGTTTAGTTCAGTAGCTGGCTTATGCTGTTATTTTTCCCTCTCTTTCCGGTTATATCGCAGAATTAACCGGGACTTTAGCCTTGGCATTTGCCTGGTCGATAGGGGCAACCTGTATCATATTTGATTAGGACCTGGTTCGGGTCTTGTGTTATTGATAATTCAATTGGAAAATAAAAGCATGAAGATGCATTTTTTTCGCGGCATGTTTATAGCATTTGCTGATCTTGACCTGGTTTCAGGGAAGGAAAGAATATTATGGATGGGTCCACCCTAATAACCGATCAGCGCAATTTTATAATGCTGAAAATGTTATGGCTTATAGCTTTCACTACCTGTTTCTTTGACCTGGTGTCAGGCAGGCATTATGCCGCCTGGCAATATCTGGTTATGCTCATTTTTCTGCTTTTGCCTATTTTGTTACTGAAGGTAAAAAACTTTCCCCGGAGCGGTTATTTTTTATCTATGTTGCTTATCTGCTATCTCGGCGTACGCTTTTTCTGGCACCCTTCGCTTATTAACCTATTAACCCTCTATCCAGGCCTGCTGTTGGTTATGGTTTATCAAAACCCGGCCTTGATTCTAAGCGCGGGGATAACCATAACCCTGGTCAGTATAGGAGGGGTTTACCTGCAAGCGGACAGTATGATGGCCGCCGTGACCGGGATGCAGGTCTATTGGCTCAGCATACCCGGTTTAATTCTTACCGGTATAATGCTGGTGCTTAACCGTTTTTATACGGTCGCGGGCCGGCGGGCCGAAAACCACCAGCAGCAGTGGCGTAATATTCAGGAGGGACTTGGCGTCAGCATCTGGTCCTATGAAATAAATACGGGACGCTTGTTTCTTTCCCGGGGGGCGGAAGAGCTGATAGGATTACCGGTAGATTGGTTAATTAAGCAGCCGGAACATATTCGCAATTTAGTGCATCCTTATGATTCCTTGCGGCTGTTTGAGGCTTATAAGGAATTGTTGGCGGGTAAAAATAAA
>DHCD01000070.1:0-426 GCA_002398105.1 Syntrophomonas sp. UBA4911 | reverse complement strand
GACGGGCGAAACAACCAGGATAGATGGTCTGATTATAGATATCAGCGAACAAAAAAACCGGGAAGAAAAGATAAAACATATGGCTTTTCACGATCAGTTGACCGGCTTACCTAACCGCACCATGTTTGAGAATTATTTCTCCCTCACTATGGCCGGAGAGAGGAACCGGGAACAGAAATTAGCCCTGATTTTTATTGATCTGGATAATTTCAAGCAGGTAAATGACGCTATGGGGCATGATGTAGGTGATATGCTCCTGAAAGAGGTGGGACAGCGGATTAAAACCGTCATGCGGGAAAATGACCTGCTGGCACGTTTGGGAGGAGATGAGTTTATAGCCTTGTTGACTTCCATTGCACCTGAAACCACTACACTGGTGGCGGAACGGATTTTAGATTCCCTGGCCCGCAGCTTTACTATTGCCGG
>DHCD01000092.1:68102-70656 GCA_002398105.1 Syntrophomonas sp. UBA4911 | reverse complement strand
CCTTCAACTATGCGGGCAATGACTTCGGTCTCGCCAAAAATAGCACAGGTAGAGCTCAATTCCACCGGCTCCTGGCTATAGGACGCCAATTCCTTCAAGGTAATCCCCAGCACCGCCGCCATATTTTCCATATAGCGTCCGGAACTGGCGGCACAGCGGTCATTGGTCATAAAATCAACCGGGCGTGAGTTCCTGATTTTTATTACTTTACTGTCCTGACCGCCGATATCCAGCAAAGTGAAATCATCCATACCGCTCTGAAAAACTGCTCCCTGGCTATGGGCCTGAATCTCCGGTATCCGCACCGCCCCTTCCAGTTCCACGGTTATTTTGCCGTAGCCGGTCGCCACTACCTCTTCCCGGGGCAGCCGCAGCAGTTCCCAGTCCAACTGCAGCCGATTGTTCACACTGCGGCCATAAGTGCGATAAAATTCTATAGTATCGTATATTCTATGCTCAACGGCTTGTCCCTGATTAAATCTTACTATTTTGACATTACGCGATCCCAAATCTATTCCGATCATTTATTGTTATTCTCCCTTTCCCTCAAGGCAGAGCTATTTCAGCATATTAATAAACGCCTCCAGGCGCATGCGGCTGCGGGCATCGACCCGCCCGGGGCGGTCTCCTTCCAGAGTTAAGAAGGGCAAATCCAGCTTTTCGCGAAAGATCAGATCCTCAATCTGCCGGTAACAAAAAGTCTGGGTATAGTGTATAACACCATCAATATGGCGTTGGGCAATTTGTTCCCGCATATCCTCAAGCCGGGCAAAAGCTCCATAAGGATAAGTATATTCTATATATTGCTGAATAATATCGGCACTGTCCCCGGGCATGGAAAACTGGCGCTGGACTTCATTATAGACCACCCGGGCGCCGAGGGATTCCAGCACGGTATAAAGGTCGGTAAATATAGGCGGCACCCCTATATAGGCCAGACGTACTTTTTCCTTGAAAGGGCGGCGTTTGCCGGCCATAGCAATAAACGCCTGCAATTCGTTTTGGTATTTGACCGGGTCCTGGTTAAAGTCACTGGATGAAACCAGGAAATAATGGTTTTCCCCGCCGCTGACCAGGTTGTCCTGCCAGGTCATGAGATCAAGCTGCCGGCATAAGTCGCGGATGGGGCGCAGGGCCTTTCTGGCATCTTCCACCTGTTTTTCATCCACCTGGAAACAGTCCATTAATTTTTCCATCTGGGTTTTAAGACCGGCCGGGTCACGGTCAAAAGGATAAGCAAAGGGTATGATATTAACCCCTTTAAGCTGCAGGGTCTCCATCAGAGCCTGGGTATTGCTGCAATCTCCGTGTATTACCGCTATCAATGCCTCCGGCTCCTCACTCAGGCTGGCGGCGTACAAACCCTTGATCCAGCCGCAGGTGCTGCGCGGGTAGCCGGCTTCT
Source organism: Syntrophomonas sp. UBA4911 (assembly GCA_002398105.1). Classification (GTDB taxonomy): domain Bacteria; phylum Bacillota; class Syntrophomonadia; order Syntrophomonadales; family Syntrophomonadaceae; genus UBA4844. The sequence continues at coordinate 69,252 of DHCD01000092.1, read as the reverse complement.
TCAGCTATCTCCAGCATCGCCTGGGGTTTTTCCGCAGTGATAAATATATTATTAAGATCCAGTCCCGTCTTCCCGGCAGCGATAATGACCTCGACCGGGATACTGGTAGTAAAAGCTATTTTCCCCATACAACCACCCTCAATCCAGCTTGACCTTGTGTACTTCCTTGATAGTATCACCGATAAGCAACCGGCCCACCTTATAGAAAGACTCGTCATTGCCGCTGACATAGAATTTTCTTGCCGGGCTGGGGTTGTGACCGAATAGATTCTTAGCGGTAAAAATATCCATAGCCTGTTCCACCGTCTTGCAGGAAGGGTCTATCACCTCTACCCCTTTACCCACATAATTCCCTATAAGCCTCTCCAGGAAGGGATAATGGGTGCATCCCAAAACCAGGCTGTCAATTCCCTCTTCCAGCAGAGGCTGGAGATATTCCGCAATTGCCTGCCTGGTTTCCTCATCCTCCAGTTTTCCGCTTTCCACCAGGGGCACGAATTGCGGACAGGCGGTTTCAAAAACTTGACAGTCGGGGTTAAGACGCTGAATTTCACCCGTATAGGCCCGGCTGTTTACCGTGGCTTGAGTGGCGGCAATTCCTATCTTCCTATTACGGGTAATCTTAACTGCACAGCTGGCCGCGGCTTTAACCACTCCCATCAGGGGAATATCATAATCTCCTGCAATATGCGGAAGAGTGATGGATGAGTGGGTGCCACAGGCAACTATGACGGCTTTAACATCTTGTTGCAGTAAAAATGCTATTATCTCTCGGGCATAGCGCATCAGTTCCGGCTCGCTTTTGCTGCCATAGGGCAAATGAGCGGTATCGCCGAAATAGATAAAACTTTCCTCAGGAAGTTTTTCCATAAGAGAACGAACCACGGTTAGTCCTCCTACTCCTGAATCCAGTATCCCTATGGGTCTGTTATCCCCCAACTGAAAACACTCCTTTATTACCTGGCTGATTCCCGGCTACCCAAGCCGGTATAAATTTTATCACTTTTAAGCTATATATTCTAGGGAAACGAAGGCAAACAAGGGAGGTTCTTTTTGTTCCCCGCCGGCGGGGAATAAAAAGAACCTCCCTCAGTTGAACTCAGATGCTGTAATCAGGTTTAATAGAGCTGGAAACATCTACAAAGCCGGC
>DHCD01000092.1:54133-67913 GCA_002398105.1 Syntrophomonas sp. UBA4911 | reverse complement strand
AACGAGTACCTTCCGGAATCACTGGCAGGTTCCCATCTTGGGCGGGACCTTTTACCAGTTCTTTAAGAGTATTGCGCGCTAAACTTTCAGTTCGAGCGATATTTCTTTCTTCCACCACCAAGCTCTTACCATCTNNAATTTTTCCTGTTCGGCACTTCCGGTATGACAGGCTTCTGAGCTTAAATCCACAATACATAAACCATCGGGTTTAAGATTGATATCCCGTAAACGAGTACCTTCCGGAATCACTGACAGGTTCCCATCCTGGGCGGGGCCTTTTACCAGTTCTTTAAGGGTATTACGGGCTAAACTTTCAGTTCGGGCGATATTTCTTTTCTCCACCACCAAGCTCTTACCATCTGCTCCGGCAAAGTAAAGCTTTACTTCTATTGCGTCCTGACCTTCAAGTGCAGGGTTTTCCTGGGGCTTGGTCTGCTCCCCGCTCTCATCCGGAGGGGTGATGGATGATTTTTCCGGCCCCAGGCTCAGTAAATCCCTCCAGTTTTTTATATCCACCTTCTTATCCGAAGATAATGAGCAACCTCCGCTGATCAGGCAGATGGCCAGCAGAATCACCGCCAGAATAATTATAGGCTTTTTACTCATAATGCCAACCTCCCTCTTTTTTCCTTTTAAAAGATACGAGGCTGGTTGCCAAAATATGATAAGAAAAAGGAGAGCACCATACGGTGCTCATTTATGAAGGAGGAGTTATTAAAACAAACTACGGGTGGTGAATCCCGCCAGTTTATCCTATCCTGCAACTACGGGGCCAATCCAGGGAGCCCCAATTAGTTTAATTATTAGGCCATACGCCTGCCTGCCTCCGTCATGCTCTTTTTTTCGTATCTGACGATATTGATAAGGTTATCCTTGTTCAGATCGTCAACCAGATAGAGCGCTCCGTCAGCGCGGTCGGCCAGTTTCTCCAGGAAGTTGCGATTAGACTCTACTCCTATGCATATCAGACGGATTTTATTCTCTTTGATATGGGCAGCCGCTTCCAGAGCATCGGCTTTGGCATCCAGGGTCCAGAGCGGAGTATTGGGTATACCGTCGGTTATCAACACCAGCAGCGGATTCTTGACCCGATTATGCTGGATAAGATCCACCGCTGTCATGATACCATGGGCCAGAGGAGTCAAACCCGCCGGACTAATGGTAGACAGACCTTTGCTCAGTACCCTTTGGTTGCGGGTAAAGGGCACCACCACATCGCTGCTGCGTTCCTGAAAAGTAACCACGGCCACCTTTTCTTTACCGCTGACCAGCAGATGTTCCGCCAGGAAACAGGCCGCCTGCCTCTTATCGCCTGCCATACTGCCGCTGGCGTCAATCAAGAGACAGATATCAATTGGTACATAGGTTTTTTTATCATAGAAATGAAGATCCTGCTTTTTTACCGTAAAGTGCTGATCTCCCCGTAAAAAACTGTTTTTCTTGGCTTGAATTATTGTTTCCGGCACCGCCAGGTCACCGGACCAGCTTTTATCGGGGTCATTAATAGTCCGGTTGCGATTGGTATATTCGACTTGAGCCGTTTTGCGCTCCATTTTACCCAGTTTCTTAAAACGCCCCCGGCCCCCGGATGGCACCTGGCGAACATTACGGCGAATTTCAGTTTCCAGCTCGCACTTATGGTTGACTACGAACTCTTTCAGCTGGAGGCCTTTTTTCGTAAGCATCTTGCCCAGAATGCTATTCTTGATCAGTCCCAGTTCCTCCAACTGCTCCACGTCATGTTCTACGTCTCCCCACTTTTTCTTCTGCTGTTCTATGCCTTTGCGTTTAAAAATATTGGTGGAATAACTTTCCATAAATTCTTCTATCTCATCTACGCCGCCAAATTTTTCGGCCAGCTTAAGGATCAACTGGTTTACGTTCTCTTTATCAGGAAGCTGACGGGCATTTTGACCTTTGAAGTTCTTCCAGGGCAGTTTTATATATCCGGCATAGTTTTCCCGTTCTTCTTTCTGATTGCCATGAATAATATTGCGCACCTTGGACAGTTTTACCCCGGATGCCATTATCACCTCTTCAACTACCTCAGCCATAACATAGACTAAATAATATTCCTCCCGACTGAGACGGGCCAGAATGTGAACATGGTCATGCCCCTCTTCTCCTGGGATAAAAGGCTTTACCACATCCTGAAACAAGTCATACAAGAGCCCTTTACCCTGATTGGTGGTTATAAAAATTTTGTTGGCATAGCTGCTGACCAGCTTAAACCTTTCATCCTCCGCATATTGAAGCTGCGGATCCTTCTCCAGGAAATGTTCATCCAGAGCCCAGAAAATTACCCGGGCGACATCACGGGGGTCTATCTCCCCCACCTGGTGATATACGTCAATATGAACAATTTGGTCCCCATCTACATAGTCCAGATAAGTTTTGCCCGCATCCCGGTTGATAAGAATCTTGATTTGCCCCTTGACCCTCTTTTCCGGCATTTTGGCATGTGCGCGGCGGCTGGCTACCGTACTTTCACCCAGTCTTACGCCCTGGTTCTGACCAAAATAGAGGCTGAGATAATTACCTACCGAAGCGGCCTTGTCAACATTAGTCTGCTCACCCAGCATAAGACCACCCCCTTTTAATAGTCCCCCGGGGTTAAGGTTTTCTCGGTGTGTACCAGTTCTCCCCGATGCATATCTTTCAGTGGACGGGCTGTCTGCTGAAAATAATCGGGATTTTCTTCATCCTTTTTATTCTTATTCTTAAAACTTAGAATACTGTCTTTGGAGCCCCGGGAATCTACATCATTGATCATCCGCACCAGGGTGTCACCATCAACCCGGTGTTTCAATACCAGGGGAATCATGTAAGTAACATCAGTAATCATAACCTTATCCCGGTTTTTCAAAACACTGTGCAGGACTGCTCCCTGCTGCATGGCTTCAATAGCCCGAATGCTTTCCAGATTATGTTTTATATACAGGCGGGCGATAAAGTTGCGCAGGAAATCAGGGAGATCCGTTTTCTCATACTGGGCGGCCCAGTTAATGATATCGTTACGGTATTGGTCATTTTTCTTTTCATCAACTTCTGCCATTTCCGCTTTATGCGCCTGTCTTACCCGGTGAAAATGGGAGTTCTCTTCCAGCATGCTGGATAAAACATCCAGGGAATCAGGCCGGCCCATATAGCATACCATATCGAAACGGTCTGACAGTTGCCGGCGTATTTCCTCCAGCGGCCCCGGGTCTTCATCAGGGTTGGAGGCTGCCCAAACCGAAACGTTGACCGGTATTTCCACTACCGGCAGTCCCGCTTCTTCAATTTGTATATGACCGGGTTTATTGCCCATCACATCCAATAATATGTCGGTGATCTCCGGAGAAGTGTCGGCCAGTCGGTTAATTTCATCAATGAATATTATGCCCCGATGGGCTTGCGGTATCAGCCCGGGAAGCAATTGGGCTTCAGGATGGGTGGGATCAGTTAAGCGGGCCAGATCAATACTGCCTGCAACTGTACCGACCTTAGCCGAATGAGAGATTTCCAGAAAAGGCATAGGAATAACTTCTGCTCCGATAGCAGCAATTTCCTCCGCACTCAGGTTTTTATGATGCGGACAATGGGGCGCAGTAGGATCACAATTATAGATACATCCCCGGATACGTTCAATAGTAGGGAGTATTCCCCGTGCCGCTCGCATAATGGTGGTCTTTCCGGTGCCCCTCAATCCTTCCGCATGGATATGCAGGGGCTCCCCCACATAACTGGAAACAATCGACATCATTACCAGTTCAAACAAGGCTTCATTCCCCTCGTAACGTTCGAGCTTGTAAAAAGGTATCATGAGCATCACTCCAATCTCTTGCCGGCTACATTTACTAGATTCAATAGACAAATCTGCTGCTTATATTGCTACATACAAATGGAATGCTTCAAGTCTGTATATTTAATTGCTTCTCTAATTCCTGAATAGTTTTACTCCGCACAACTATCCAAGCTTAAACTCCTCCTTCTCCCCCCTTTACATTTAATTAACGTTCTTCTCCCACGCTTATACTATAACCCATTTTGTGATTTTTTTCTCTATATATGCTATAGTTGGTTGTATTAGGCGGATACTTTGCACTAGCTTGTATGGTTTTTCACATTTTTAGGCTTTTGCATAAAAGCCCTAAACAAAAGGGAGGATAAGCCCTAAAAGGCTTCCCTCCCCCCAATCGTTTTCACGTAAATCATGTCCCAACCAATAAGTCCTAAAATAACTGATATTAAGTATATCATATCATTTTTCAGGTTTCATCTGTTATTTTACAGGTATGAACCGTTTTACCTCAAATACCCAGCTTTTGTCTTAGCAGTTTGGCCTTGGATCGGCTCAGAATAATATCTTTAGCGCAATTTTCCAGGTGCAGGAGGTAAGAGCCTTCCCCAAAGTTGATTATCTCTTTAATAAAGTTGATATTAACGATAAAAGCCTGATGGGCTCGGAAAAAATTGCTGCTGCGTAGGCGGTTTTCCAGCTCATTAAGGGTGTAGTTGCTGGGGTACCCTCCGTCACAGGTATATATATAAACTTTTTTCCCCTGACTCTCACAGAATATAATATCTTCCTGGTTTAATAAAGATACTTTACCCTTTTCCCGTACCGGCAGTTTGTTGGAGTATATTTCGTAATCGCGATAGCTTTCCAGGATCAAGTCAATGCGCTCTTTTAATTTGCTTTTTACCATTTCTTCAATAATATCCTGATGGGCTATCTGCTGCTTGGCCCGTTCAATAGTATGTTCAATACGGCTTTGTTCAATGGGCTTGACAATATAATCCAAAGCTCCCAATTCATATGCTTTCACTGCCATATCCTTTTTAACGGTGATAAATGCAAACAAGGGCAGATCTTTCAATTGCTTTAATTTATGCGCAGTTTCCAAACCGCCCATTTCCGGCATAGTGATATCCAGGAAAACCAAATCCACTTTTTTTTCCTGGCATAGCAGAAGGGCCTCCAACCCATGTGCAGCTTCTCCTACAATCGTAACGTCCTTGATTTGCTCAAGCACATAGCGGAGTACTATTCTTTCCCGTTCATCATCATCAACAATCAGCAGCCTTACCGACATGGTTATCACCCAATCCCTATTCCCAGGTATAAGCTATTTTTATAATCCAGTTCTATTGTTAATATATAGGTTTTACAAGGATATAACAATATCTATTTGGCTCTGCATACTTTAAAAGAGTACAGCTTTTTGCTAATCTAGTGAGCAGAGGAGGTGTAAATCATGCGCTATGAAGGAACTGTATATCGCCCCCCCAGTGAAGCCTATAGTCTCCTGATTCAGGCCAGTATAGGCTGCCCCCATAATAAATGTACTTTTTGTAATATGTATAAAAAGACCAAGTTTCGGCTGCGTACGGTTGAGGAAATCAAAGAAGATCTAGCCGCGGCCCGGGAGTATTATGGGGAATATATAGAATCGCTCTTTTTCCCGGATGGAAATACGATAGTGATGAAAACGGAACGACTGGTTGAAATACTGAACTACGCCCGTCAGCTGTTTCCCCACCTGCAGCGCATAACCGTCTATGGTTCGGCCCGCTTTGTCGACCGCAAAAGCGCTGAAGAACTGCGGCAGCTTAAAGCAGCCGGACTAAGCCGGGTGCATACCGGAATGGAAAGCGGGGATGACGTTACTCTGGAAAGAATCAAGAAAGGCACTACTTGTGACCAGATAATTTCTGCCGGCTTAAAACTTAAACAAGCCGGTATTGAGGTCAGCGAATATTACCTTACCGGCATCGGCGGATTGGAAAGAAGCCGGGAGCACGCGGTCAACAGCGCCCGGGTTCTGAGCGCTTTCAGTCCCGACTTTATCAGAATCAGGACTCTGGTTCCTTATCCCGGTACTCCACTTTATGAAGAGTACCGCCAGGGGAATTTTACATTACTGACCCCCCACCAGGCCTTGCAGGAACTGCACTGGCTGGTAGAAAATCTGGAATGCGACGGCAGCATGCTCTTAAGCGATCATGTCGCCAATTATTGGAACATACAAGGTAAACTGCCCGAAGATAAAAATAAGATGCTGGCCTCCATTGATCATGCTCTCTCTTTGGATAAGTCGCATTTTCGTCCGTCCCATTTGAGCAGGCTGTAAACTCCGTTATCCGCGCCTATCTTTAAATTGAATCAGGGCTTTCCGTAAGCAGCCGGTTTGCAGGTTTCTCCCTGCTGACCGGCTGCTATATTTTTGACGCGGAATCATTTTAATTTTGTATTTTTAATTATTAATTTTGAATTAAGGTTGGGATAACCGGGGTTATCCCTGTTTATATTTAACCGCCCAGGGGCGGAGAGCATACCCAATAGGCAGGTTCTTTTTTGACGCGGAATTCAGGGAATTTAGAGGGAAGAACGCGGAGGAAAACTTTAGTAAAACCCGCGTTCTTCCTTGAAAGATTCCGCGGTTTCCGCGTCTAATGAATCTGCGTTAATCTGTGTAATCTGCACCCTTAATTGCGAGTATAACGGGCATCAGTTGTCCTAGGAGAGGGCGTCTATTTTCAGATTAACAGGCAGGGCCCGCAGAGCCGCAGCCAAAAATGAACACAGCAGGCGGAAATCATAAGGGACGGGCTGGCCTGGCCTCAGATATTGATCATGAGCCCGCCCTCGCCGGTGTAGGTGCCGATGGTAGCGCTCATTTCGGATATTATTATCTGGTTGGCCGAATTATAGCGGTCTTTTATTTCTTCGCTGAGATGGACCGCATCCTCTTCACAATTTACATGGCTTATCCCTATCAGCTGGTCTTTTACCGCATTGCCGGCCACCTCTCCCAGCATGCTTACCAGGCGGTGCATGGCCTTCTTTCTTCCTTTTACTTTTTCCACCACCTCGGGCAGGCCCTGATTATTTCCCCTCAGGATAGGTTTTATATGTAACAGCGTGCCGGTAAGGCCTTCTATTCGGCTGAGACGTCCGCCCTTAACCACATTTTCCAGTGTGTCCAAGGTAAAGATGACTTCCCGGCTAGCCCGTATCCGGGTCAATTGCTCTACAATATTATTTATCCCCAGACCCTGAGCCGCCATCCCGGCAGCCTTTATGGCCATTATACCCGTTCCCAGAGAAGCGGTAAGGGTGTCGAAGATTTTAACCTTTTCACTGCCCAGCATGTTGCAGGCCAGTTGCGCTGTCTGGCAGGTACTGCTGAGACCTGAGGAAAGGCTTACAAATAAGACTTCTCCCACCTCTTTTAACCCCTTTTCAAAATACTCTATAAAGGTATTAGGGTCAGGAGCGGAAGTTTTGGGAAGTGTCGGACTGAGTCTCATTTTTTTAACAAATTCAGCCGGCTCCAATTCAAAGCGGTCCAGAAAAGTTTCACCGTTATCAAAAGTAACTTTTAATGGTATCATTTCAATATTATATTTCTTAAGCTCATTGTCAGGTAAATCACAAGAGGTATCAGTTATTATCCTTAAACTCATCCTTGTCCTCCCAGCTACTTACTGTACTGCCGCTCTTTCCGGAGGTACAATATATATTTCCTCTCCCCGAAAGTCAAAGAACTCGCTCAGTTTCCAGTAAACCCCCCGGGTAAGCCGGGTGTCCGCTTCCCACCTGAAACTGATGTAAGGGACATCACCCTTGAGATAGAGTTTAAGCTCGTTTTCCAGCGGCATCTCCTGAAGATCATGAAAAGCCAGCTTTATTCGCCCATCCTCTTCTTCAATATAGCCCGTAGCCAGAAATGGCACATCTTCCACCGTGATGGGATTTACATCTTCGCCCAGTCTTATGCAATAGCTGCCGTCATCCTGACGTTCAATATGACTGGCCAGGATGTTGAGGATATTGCGCCGAAACATTTCCGCCTGGCCAAAATACCATTTACCATCTCTTTTTATGATAATCTCCGTAAGTTCCATCACTCTTCCTCCCCCAATGTTCTTTTCCTATATTTTACTGCAACTCTTTCCCTGAAAGCAAAATAAGGGAGCATAGTCAAAATGAGCCGGGAAACTGGTCCGAACTCATTTTGACAATTGCTTTTACATATTTTCAACGTTCTTAAGTTGTAAAGACCTCTGATATATAGCTTCAATCTCGCGATTGCTGATTTCTTTATTATTCATCTTAAGGCCCGCCAGACCCAGACCATGTTTTTTACCCAGCCGACGCAGGTAGTTAACCGTCTCCAGGGGCATCTTGACCCCGATGCTGTAATCGTTATAGTCGCCTTCCAAAGCGAGCAGCACCGTTTCCGAGAGGCAGGCCAGGTTTACCCCATCGCGGTAGCCCAGATTGGGGCCAAAGGCTATGTCATCCGGATACTGCACCAGCCCTCCCTCCAGGATAAGAACATCATCCCGCTCTTTAAAGACCTGCGGGGAGACGTCAGCCGGGCGGGCAACATCGCAGACCACCGCCCCCGGTTTCAGATGAGGAGGATAGATAATATAATCCGGAGAATTGCTGGCCGCAACGATCATATCGCAGCCGGGTAGGGTTTCATCTATCTTAACGCTAATCTTTAACGGCAGCTCTATGTCCAGATAGTCGCAGATATCGGATAACATCTGGGCAGATAAATCAACCCCATCCAGCAGTACCTGAGCCCATTGCTGCGCCCGGGAACTCTCCCGCGCCATCAGCATATCCAGCGTTTGCTTTAACCATTCACTTAAGCCGCTCAGTTCACCCGCCTTCATTCTTTGGTGGGCATAGGTAAAGAGATCGGAAAACAGAGATTTCAATCTCCGGCTGCTGCTATTCAGCCGGTTAGGGTTACCCAACAGGGTTATCCGGCTTATTTGTTCGGATAGCATCAGCGCACAGGCACGGCCGATAGAACCGGTGGCTCCAACTACCGCCGACCGGGCCTGAGCAAAATCTATATGCATCCTGCCGGCTCCGGCCAATAATGCTTCCACTGCCATAAGGGTGGTAAAACTGTTGCCGCTGGTTATAGCCACTCCCCGTCCCTGCACTGCTCTGCCACCCCGGGTCACCACCGAAGTTAAAGCCCCCAGTCCAACTATCCCGGCTCCCAGCTCCTTACCTAAATCGACGGCTTCGGCAATCACCGCTGTTGTTTCCTGCCGGGGCATACTCATGATCTCCCGGGCGCCAAAGGGCACTCCGATCAACCAGCCTTCGGCAATTTGGCCATCTCGTGATCTGATAGCCGGCATGTGGCAAACCACCTCCGCTCCCGGACTGTCTTTCTGCCAGTCCAGAAAGCGGTACAGCTCCTGCCGGGTAAAAGAGTTAAAAGAAGGATTGTTGGCCACTACGTCTTCCGGCCCCGGGTAATGAATTATGAAAGCAAATTTCCGGGTGACTTCCTCCCCTTCCTGCAGTTGAGCACCCTTTATTTTACGACTGAGCGGACGGTAATCGACAATATCGTCAACTTTGCTGTAATCGCCGATCAGGTAGCGATAAAATTTGGCAAAGTCACGGTTGCTGACAATTTTGCAGACTACCTCCAGCGCTTCTAAAACATAATCAATATCCTCATATGATATATCCAAAGAAGGTTCCAGCCTGACGGTCATGGAATCATTCAGGAAAGGCGCCAGCCGAATATGATATACGTTGAGCAGAAACCCGACTATCAGGGCGGTAAACCCGCCGTAGTTGACCATAAAAGCCATATCGTAAGAGCCGGAATCGCGCAGGTCAAAAAATTCCAGTCCCAGCATAAGACCGCGCCCCCGGACTTCTTTGACCGCGTCCGGGTAGCGCGCTGCCAGTTCCTTTAACTTATCCAGAAGATATTCGCCCTTATCAGCCGCTTCCCGTATAATCTCCCTTTCATTGGCGAGCAGTTTTTCCAATACCGCCTGCCCTACATAGCAGGTCAGATTATTATTGGCAAAAGTTGAACTGTGCAGCATACCGAAATCATCATTCCATACGGCGGGGGTACTGATACAGACTGCCATCGGCAGCAGCCCCCCCCCCAAAGCTTTAGCCAGCACCATGATATCAGGTTCAATACCATCGTACTCACAGGCAAACAGCTTTCCGGTCCGACCCAGGCCGGTCTGAATTTCATCGACAATGAGGGCGGCGCCATAAGATGTACAAATCTCCCGGGCTGCAGCCAGATAGCCCGGCTCGGCCACGATTATGCCGCCTTCACCCTGTACCGGCTCAACAATAAAGGCTGCAATATCGCTGCCCTGCTCGGCAAATATTTGTCGTAAAGCCTCCACATCATTGTAAGGTACGGTTATAAAGCCCGGAATCGGCGCAAAAAAAGGCTTCTGATAAGACTCTTTGCCGGTAGCGGATAAGGCTCCCATAGTCTTGCCGTGGAAACTGTTTTTAGCAGAAACTATTATTTTTCTGCCGCTATGGGAACGAACCAATTTGATAGCTGTTTCCACCGCTTCCGTACCACTCTGGCAAAATGTACAATAGCAAAGGTCTCCCGGGGTGACCTCGGCCAGCATATTGGCTAATTTCAAGGCTTCTCCCGGCAGGGAAGGCTGAACCAGACTGGGTATGGATTTCTCCCTTACTTCCAGCAGCCGCTCCCAGATAAAATCAGGGTTATAACCGAAAGGAAGAGCCCCGTACTGGGAAATAAAGTCCAGATAGCGCCGGTTATCTTCACCGACCAGGTAGGGTCCCTGTCCTGATACGTAATTCTTATCCAACTGAAACAGACTCAATGTTTCTTTTAAGGTAGGATTAAGAAGATCTTTACGCAGGTTTGGCATCTTCAATTCTCCCTTCATTTCTCGTGCACAAGTTTGTGCAATAATTGTTTCGCTATAGATAACATTTTATTAATAAAAACCAGCCTGTCAAACTATTTACGCAATTTTGCTTTCAAAAACACTGCGTTATAATTTTTCCCAGTGCTCAATATTGGGCTCTAATGTATATTCTTATCTTATTTGGTAATATTAACACTAAATTGTTTCCAAGCAGAAAGGAGGTTTCCCAGTGGAAGATCATGAAATCAAAACTGAGGAAAATTATGATCTGGGAACATTTAATTTCCTCAAAGCCGGTTGGTGGCTACTTCATATAGTAGCTATAGTAGGGTTTTTCTACCTTGGCTATCTGTACGGGGGAGCATTTTTTTAAAAGCATAGGTCACGATGGGGACAATCCCCGGGAGATCAAAAAAGAACCGACAGGGACCGTCCCCATCGGCTCTTGATTTTCCGAATGTTATGGTATAATTACCATTCCGGCGGCAGTTTTTTAAGCTGGGCCAGGGTAAATACCGGACCGTCCAAGCAGATATACTCACTCCCCACGTTGCAGCGTCCGCACTTGCCGATGCCGCATTTCATCCGCATTTCCAGGGTGCTTATCACCTGTTCGTCGCCATATCCCATCTTCTCCAGAGACTGGAGTACGAATTTTATCATAATCGGCGGCCCGCAAACAACTGCTATCTTTCCCTCCGGGGAAGGGCTGATTTCTTCCAGATAGGCGGGAACAAATCCCACATGGCCGTCCCAGGCCGCTTCCGGATTGTCAATGGTGGTATAGACTTCGGTGTCTTGCTCCCGGGGCCACTTATCAAAAAGCTCATCTTTAAAACAAAGGTCGTTATAGCTGCGGCTGCCATAAATTATCTGAATTCTGCCATAATCCCGGCGGTGTTTAAAACAGTACTTTATAAAGGAACGCAATGGCGCCAGGCCAATTCCGCCGGCAATAAACAGCATATCCCGGCCCTTGCATTCCTCTACCGGGAAACCATTGCCGTAAGGTCCTCTGACCCCCAGTTTCTGCCCCACTTCTATCCGATGTAATTCATCCGTCATCAAACCCACTCTTTTTATGGCAAACTGCAGGTATTCCTGTTCCTCTTGCCAGGAAACAGAATACATGCCTTCCCCCACCGGCATGAGGGATACCATCCCTAACTGACCGGGCATGACATTAAAAGGTACTCCCCCGTCTACGCTGCGGACAAAAAAACTCTTGACATCCGGGGTTTCGTCTTTTATGTCTATAACCTCTACAATTCCCGGAACCAGCGGGTTCTCACAATCACATTTATGCTCCGGCACTGGTATCCGCCTCCTTAATCTGCTTTATTATCTGGGTTATATCTATCCCGGCCGGACAGGCCACTATGCATCTGCCACATCCGGTGCAAAGTGGTTTGCCGTATCTCTCCTTAAAAAATTCCAGTTTGTGCAGAAAGCGGTTGCGGAAGCGTTCCCGGCTGTCGCCGCGAGGGTTATGTCCGCCCGCCATCTGGGTATATTCCGGATACATACAGGAATCATAGCAGCGGAAGCGATAACCCTCATCCCCCCATGATTTCACCTGTATATCAAAGCAATAGCAGGAGGGGCAGACGTAGGTACAGATACCGCAGGTCTGACAAGTCTGAGAAAGTTCATCCCAGATGGAATGCTCAAACATATCCTTAAGTTTCTCCGCCACCCCTTCATAGTCTACCTGGTGCTTAAATGCCTGCATTTCCGGTGCTGCCGCCTCCCGGTCCTCCAGCAGGGAACTTAGGGCCGCAGTCAGCTTATCACCTTTGTCGGTCTTGCTCTCCCAGATGTAGGCGTCTCCGGTATCCCTGATTATTACATCCGCCTTGGTCGGTTCAGTCGGGTCGATGCCCATAGCGGCGCAGAAGCAATTATCTCCCGGGCGGTAACAGGCGTGGGCTATTATAGTGGTATTTTCCCGGCGGGCAGCGTAAAGACTGTCGACATAGCCCATGGTTAAAAATACATCGTCAAAACAGTCTAAAGCCGCCGTATCACAGGCACGTATGCCAAAAATAATCCTGGGGTCATGGTTTTCAAAGCTCTCCTTTATTTCCACTCCCTTGTCATTGCCGGTAAAACTGTAAATCCTCTCGGTCTGGGGAAATACTACCCCTTTAGGAGGAAGCATAACGTTTAAAGCATCCAGCATCAATTGGTCGCTTCCAGCCTGATAGCTCTTCCAGGGGTAATAGCCGCTTTCCTCTCCCCGGGCCAGAGGGACAAACAGTTCGGCCTGCCGGCTCAACAAGTCAAGGGCTGCATTCAGTTTTGATTTGCTCAATATCTGCATATCCTCACCCCCCTATAGGAAATTATCCGGGTCGTTTTCCTGATAGCTGCTAAGAGGTGGCTTAGCCCCTTCAGTATAAGCCATACCCGCTTCATAAGGCCCGAAGAAAGCGTTTACATCTTTGATCAGTTTCTGATTTATAAGCATAAGGGGAATATTCACCGGGCAGACCCGTTCACATTCGCCGCATTCAATGCAGCGCCCCGCCATATGGGAGGCCCGAACCAAGTGATACATGAAATTGTCGCTGATGCTGGTTTCCCGCCCTACCCACTGGGGCTTCATCTCATCAAATATGCAGGTGCGGCAGTTGCAGGCTACACAAGCCTGACGGCAGGCGTAACACCGAATGCAGCGGGAAAATATATCTTCAAAGAAGCGATAGCGCTCCTCCAGCGTCATATTTTCTATATCCTGTACCAGTTTAAAACGCTGTCCTTCCTGCACCCGAGGAGTTTCCTTCTCTCCGATCAGTTCATCATAAATCACCGGATTGGGTTCTATGCAGTCGGTACATTTGGCCGCCAATCCGGAGTCGGTCACGGCCGGTAAGAACCCCGATCGGCTTTTAGCCGCCGCCAGCGGGTCCTTCATTCCCGGACAGGCAATTCCCACAATATACAGACGTTCTCTCTGGAATTGACCATCCTGCAATAATCTGACTATTCCACGGGAATCGCAGCCCTTGGCCAACATTCCTATTTTCTCGCTGCCATCCCGGTATTTTAACAGGGCATTGGCCAGATTATGAACGGCATA
>DHCD01000092.1:38400-53883 GCA_002398105.1 Syntrophomonas sp. UBA4911 | reverse complement strand
CCTTCTTCCCAACCTATGAACATATCTACCTGACCGCTCTCCAGAAGCCGGGCCGCAATCTCTCTGATTTTTAAGCTTATATCTGTCATCTTGCATCCCTCAGCTTTCCGTTAGGTCCCAGAGATCTGACGTCAGCCACCAGTTTTTCCATGGTCTGCTGAAATTTGATCCCTTCAGCTCCGGATATCCAAGCAGTCTGGTATCTCTCCGGCTCCACCCCGATATATTCCAACAGACTCTTCATAATCGTGTGGCGGCGGCGGTTATAGTAATTGCCACTACCATAGTGGCATTCGCCCGGGTGTCACCCGGATAAAAGCACCCCGTCGGCTCCCCGGTTAAAGGCCCGCAGTACAAACATGGGGTCCATACGTCCGGAGCAAGGGGTCCGGATAATCCTGACATCGGCCGGATATTCCAGATGGTTCAGGCCGGCCAGGTCAGCAGCCGCATAGGTACACCAGTTGCAGGCAAAAACGATTATCTTGGGATCCCAGCCAGTTTTGCTGTCTATAGACATAAAGCATCCACCTCCGCTACCAGTTGTTCATCGGTAAAGCCTTTGGTATTCAGGGCTACGCTGCGGCAGGCGGGGACACAGGCCCCGCACCCCTGGCAAAGGCTGCTGTTGATTTGAGCCACGCTACGTTTAATGGGGCCATGATGCCCTCTCTCCTGAATCTCACCCAGGGTGATGGCATTGTAAGGGCAAATCGGAACGCACAGCCCGCAGCCCGAACATTTATTTATATCGACTTCGGAAACCATCGGCTCCGTAGCCAATTCGGTTTTGGCCAACAATCCCAGCACTTTAGCTGCAGCCGCACTGGCCTGAGCCACCGAATCCGGAATATCTTTAGGCCCCTGGCAGGCTCCGGCCAGGAATACTCCGGCGGCAAAGGTTTCCACCGGCTGCAATTTGGGATGGGCTTCCTGATAAAAGCCATCCTTGTCGATGGAAAAGCCGATAGTCCTGGCCAGTTCTCCCGAGCCGGCGGAAGGTACCATGGCAGTGGCTAAAACCACCATATCGGCTTCAACCTCAATAGGCCGGCCGATCAAGCTGTCTTCCGCCTTCAGAACCAGCCGGTCCCCCCGGGGATAGATCTTGCTCACCCGGCCTCTTATATACCTGGCCCCGGCATTGAGGGACCGCTGGTAAAACTCTTCGTAGTTCTTTCCCGCCGTACGTACGTCCATGTAGAATACATAGGCTTCGCTGTCAGCGATTTTGTCCTTTACCTGATAGGCATGTTTGGCCGTGTACATGCAACAGGCCCGGGAGCAATAGCTTTTGCCCTTGGTATCGTCCCTTGAACCGACGCACTTTATAAAGGCCACACTTTTGGGTTCCTTGCCGTCCGACGGCCGCTTTATTTTGCCGCCGGTGGGGCCCCCGGCACTTACCAGGCGTTCAAAGTGCAGACTGCTTATCACATCCGGATATTTTCCGTAGCCGTATTCGCCATAAGCTTCTTCCCAGTTGAACAGATCGTAACCGGTAGCCATAACCAGGGCTCCTACCTCCCGGGTTATATACTGGTCCTTATCGTCAAATCTGATGGACTGGGTGGGGCATATCTTCTCACAAACCCCGCACTTCCCTTTGGTCAGCTTGAGACAGTGTTCAGCATCTATATAGGGTTTGCCCGGAACTGCCTGGGGGTACACCTTATGGATCGCGGTTCTTAAGCCCAGCCCCAGGTCGAACTCATCCTTGATTTTCTTGGTGGGGCATTTCTCCATACAGGTACCGCATCCGGTACAGGCATCCCAATCCACATATTTGGGCTTTTGCTTGATAGTTACGCTAAAATTGCCGATATATCCTGTTACTTTGATTACCTCGGCATAGGTAATAAGTTCAATGTTAGGGTGCTGCGCCACAGCAACCATCTTGGGGGTGCCTATTCAGGCGGCGCAGTCCATGGTGGGAAAGGTTTTGTCAATTTGGGTCATCTTGCCCCCGATGCTGGCTTCCCTTTCCACCAGTATTACCGGATGCCCAGCTTCGGCAATATCCAGAGCCGCTTGCATTCCGGCAATACCCCCTCCTACCACCAAGGCCTTCCGGGTAACCGGAATAGTGGCAATCTGCAGCGGCTGGTTGCGTAACACCTTACTCACTGCCATTTTGACCAGGTCAATAGCCTTGCGGCTGGCCTCTTCCCGGTCATGATGAACCCAGGAATCCTGCTCCCTGATATTGACCATCTCGAAAAGATAGGGGTTTATCCCGCCTGCCTCCACCGCTTTGCGGAAGGTCTTTTCATGCATACGGGGTGAACAGGAAGCTACCACTACCTGGGTCAGTTTATGTTCCTCTATTGATTTCCTGATCAGCTCCTGCCCCGGATCCGAGCACATATATTTATAGGTGGTAGCGAACACAACCCCCGGGAGCTTCGCGGCTTCCTCTGCAACCCGAACGGTATCTACCACGGAAGCTATGTTGGTACCGCACTCACATACAAAAACACCCACCCGTTTGCTCATCTTCTCTCCCTCCTTAGTTCATATATAACGCCAATTCTACTGGTTACAATTTAACTTTAAAGGGTCAGGGGTGAGAAGGAAAACCTTTACCCCCTTACTCCCATCTTCTACAAGCCTGCTTTTTCTCTTCTTTTAAGTTCTCCGGTGACAAAGGCTTCAGCCGCTTTGCCGGCTTTATCTTTATCAGTAATCATGAGCTCGGCCAGCCGGGCTATTTTTTTCTCATCTCCGGTTATTATATCTGCAAGTATCGCCGCCCTTTCCCCGTCTTCAATCAAACGGGCGGCCATCTTGTCCGGGCCCTTGTTAAAAGCCTTTATCATGGCATCTATCTTCTTCCGCAGTGCCTCGGCATCTTCATTGCCAACAGCAGCTTCGTCTTCATTTTCCGCTTTGGCCGCCTTGGGGGCCTTTTTAGGGGCCGCTGCCGCCATGGCTGCGGCTCGGGCCGGAAGTGAACCGAGGTAGCCCTTGGCTTCCACAAAGTGCTTGCCTATGCCTACTTCGTCCGGACTGGCTCCGCCAGCCAAGGCTACCAGTTCGGTTACGTAATATACCGGCATATTTAGCTTCTCACCAGCCGCCTTCTCTGCTCCGGCCTGACGCATGTCCAGATTGAGCATACAGAGGGGACAAGCGGTAACCAGGCACTCCGCTCCGGCATCTCTGGCATTACTGATTATACTATGAACCATTTTAGCCCCGATATCCGGCCTGGAAGTAGCCAAAGCCGCTCCACAGCACTCTACTTTAAAAGGCCATTCCACCGTCTCCGCCCCCAGAGCCCGCACAATCCGGTCCATGCTCTGAGGATCTTCCGGGTCGTCAAAGCCGGTATGCTCCACCGGTCTTACCAGTAGACAGCCATAATAACAAGCCGCTTTCATCCCCTGCAGAGGGTTTTTAACCCGGGCTTTGATTTTATCTACACCCACTTTGCTGTCCAGCCATTCCAAAACAGAAACCGTCGAGGTGTGGGCGGAAAAATCCATATCTATTACTTCTTTAATCCGCTCCCGTACCGCTTCATCCTTGCGGGCTATCAGCTCAGTACTGTGCAAACGGTTATAGCAGGCGGCACAGGGGGCCAGAATCAAGTCCATGCCGTTTTGCTCCGCAATGGCCAAATTCCTGGCCGGCAAGGCCAGAGACAATAACTTATTGGTGTTGTGGGCGGAGGTGGCCCCGCAGCAATTCCAATCTTCCAGTTCCTCCAATTCGGTTTCCAAAAGAAGAGCGGTTTTTTTAGTGGAAAGATCATATTCTATGGCACTGCCTTCAGAGGAACAGCCGGGATAGTAGGCTAGTTTCATTCTTCTTCACCCCTCATCTTTTCAGCCCGGGCGAATATTTTCTTCACCTGTTCGCGGCCTTTGATTTTAACCGGCAGGAGGCGAATCTTACCTCTGCTCATCATGGGCAGTCCCAATCCAGCATCCTTAAACGGCTGCATGGTTTTCAGATTATGCTGCAAGAGCAGACCGGCTTCAAAAGTCCTTCCGAAATTTCTAACTCCATTGAGAAAAGCTTTGTTAAATTCGGCTACTTTTTTGTCCTTAATTTTTCCCTGGGACAAGGCTTCCCGCCTCAAGGCATCCATAAGAGAAGCTATATCGACTCCTCGGGGACAGCGGGCAGAACAGGTATCGCAACTGGCACAGATCCATATGCTCTCGGCATTCAAGGCTTCATCAATCAAATTGAGCTGCAATAACCTGATAACCTGCCTGGGAGTATAATCCATAGCGAACCCCACCGGGCAACCGGCGGAACACTTTCCGCACTGGTAGCATAGATTAATACTGGTTCCAGCTTCCTTTTCTATCCTGGCCAGCAGGGCACGATCCTTCCCCTGGGGAGGCAAGATTTTTGTAGCAACCCCCATAAATTCCACTCCTTTCCTCAAATGTCTTACATTAAAAATACCTCGGCTTTTAGCAAGACATTAACCCCATCTTTTAATCTAAACCTAGAAGCATTACTTTTACAACCGTATTTAGCAGGATATTAAGGTATTTTATGTATGCACCGCAAATATAAATGCAGTTAGAACTGTTTAAACCGGCTTATTTGCTTTATTTTGCCAAAATTCGAGCTTTTTCGTGGTATTAATATCTAATTATAATATATACAAGTCCCTTGGTTATGTTAAATATTTGTTAACATTCGGTCTTTTACGTCGCTGGTCCCTATTCCTCGCAGATATATAACCCCTTAAAAGGCATACTGCCAGCGGCTGTCACTCCCAGTAAACGGAAAATTTATAGGCCAATATTTTTCCGGATTAAAATAGTCTTATTTGTCTATTATCCTAGGACGATATCCCTAATCTGTGATAGAATTTATATAATTATTATTGGCACTGGCGGGCTCCAATGATGTTTAACTTTCATTTTTTAAACGTTACTGTGATTATAGCAGTTTTTGGAATATGTGCTTGTCTTATATTTTTCTCCTGGGTAAGCTGGGTATATCTGCGTACCATCCGGGAGCTAAGGCGGCATTTCCTGGCAATACGCCAGGAGTATACTGCTGCCGTGGAAAACATAGAAGACGTGGTCATTTCATTGGCTCGAACAATTGATGCCAAGGATCGCTATACCGAAGGTCATACCGAACGGGTAAGTCAATATGCATTGTTTCTGGGCGAAAGAATGGGGATGAATGAAAAGCAATTAAAAAATCTGAGAATCGGGGCCTTAATACATGATATAGGGAAAATTGGCATTGACCAAAATCTACTCAATAAGACCACTTCTTTAACCCCTGAAGAAAGACAACAGATTGAATCCCATCCTATTGTGGGGGCTGATATCTGCTACCCGCTCAATTCGCTGCAAGATGCCATGCTCATAATCCGTAATCATCATGAAAAACTGGACGGTTCCGGTTATCCCGACGGACTCAAAGGAGACGAAATACCACTTGAGGTACGAATAGTTACTATAGTAGATATCTTTGATGCATTGACTACAGACCGGTCCTATCGCTCAGCTCTGAGTATAGATGAAGCCCTTGGCATCATCAGGCAGGAGGCTCATGAAGGAAAACTTGATTCCGTACTGGTAAGAGAATTTGAAATTGTACTGCAGGATATGTTCTCCATGGTCAAGGATGAAAGCACCATACCACCAGGTTAGCTCTTTAACCTGCCGGTATGACAGCAAATCTTGACTTCCAGCCCAATGGGCCGAATAAGATTAACTTCTGAACTATGCTTCCGTGTTTTTAAGACCGCTTTCGAGTCAGCTCTTCAAGGGTGACGAAGCGGTAGCCTTGTTTGGAGAGGTTTTTGATTATTAAGCGGGTAGCCTCTACATCTTTCCAGCGTAAATCAGTTCTGCCGTCATGGATAAGAACAATTTCACCGGGATGGGCATGTTTAATTACCCGGTCCGCCATTAATTCCGGGGTAGGTGCGTCATGATGGTCAGCCGATATGCTCCATAGCACCACCGTATAACCTTCTTTATGCAGCATCTTAATTATTTTCGGGTTCAGTATGCCCCGGGGAGGACGGAAAAGATAAGTATCCTGGTTGGCTAAACGCTCTATGCTCTGCTGGCACTGATATATTTCCTCTCTTATATTTTCCAGGGATTCTGCTCTTAAGTTCTGCGGGTGAGTATGGGTATGATTAGCAACAAGATGGCCTCGGGCGGAAACTTCTTTTACTATCTCCGGGTATTCTTCCATGCGATTGCCAATCATAAAAAATGTAGCTGGGACCTGATATTGCTCTAAAATATCTAGAATCTGGGGAGTATAGACGGGATGGGGACCATCATCAAAGGTAAGGGCGATAATTTTGTCCCTGGTCGGCAGTTCATATATTATTCCGCTGTAAGCAACTCCAAAATCCGGCGTTAAAAAAGGTATAACCAGCGGCAGAAGTAAAATAAGCACTATAATTTTGACTAAAAGCCTTGCCGTTTTACCGGATTTCACTGAAGCTTCCCCTTTCTTCAGCCAAAAGCGGGCTATCTAATAATCTATATTTTATTTATATCTTTTTATGGCATTTACATGATTTTTCCAGTATAGCCGCTGTGAAATTGTCCATAATATGATTAGAGTCAGCGATACCACTTGTTAAAGTCCTAAGTCCTTCAAACCGAAGATAAATCTTAGTACTTTTTTAACAAAGTTTCCGTAAGGAATATCGTTGGCTTGATAAAAATCCGCTGGTTAATTTTTCTCACATAGTTGTCGGTTGATCCGATTTTCAATGATTGAGAAAGAACCAGCGGATTATTTTATGGCTGATAATTTGTGTTACAACCTGGATTAATTAGAAAATAACCACAGATTAACTCAGGAGCAATAAAAAAATGCGGAATTTTTTAGGGAAATACGTAGAATTTATTAAAGTTTTCTTCCGCGTTCTTCCCTCTAAATTCCCCTGAATTCCGCGTCAAAAAATTTTTTTCATTTTAGGTTGCGGATTCCGGGGACATGTGGGGCAATACTTAAGAAGTAATGATATCCGGCCATGATGAAAGGCAAAGCGAGAAGCAAGTAGTAGTAGAGGGGCCATCCCCGCCAGATGATACCCGGTAAGAGTGAAAGCAGGGGCATTAAAGGGGTATACCAGAACAGCATAATAAAGAAGGCGTAGTTGCTTAGATCCCAGATGGTGAGATTACTTATGATCAGCCCCAATAATAAAATACCCGGTCCCTGCCAGGCCAATATAATCTTCCACCTGCTGCCGGGAGACCACATTTTTAATGTACGGGCCTCAAGTCCTATAATCAGCAAATAGATAAAGACGAGTAAAATATCCCAGGGCGGGTAATAAGTACTCAAGCCTACCGCCAGAAAAGCGCCAATATGGATAAGATACAACCGTAGAATAGCGGTCAAAATATGCATCAAACCCTCTTTTCCCGTATTACCTCAACCAGATGGCTCTTATAAAAAAGATCGGGAGCCACCCAGAAATCGTTTTCCGGATCAAAATCAAGTCCCTGTTCAAAATAGGCTTTCCACATGATTTTAGTGCAGTTCCAATACCTTTCGCCATTTTTAAATGCCAGGGGATAAAACATGGCTCCCTGTCGCTTACTGACATAATCGACAGCCCTCTTTTTTACAGCAGGATCAGCCTTAACCCGTAAAAGACATACTTCGCTGTATTCCCGGTAGTGGCTGATAGATTGCACATTTACTCCCAGGTCACCATAACTCTCCATAATCTTCCCTTTGCCTAAATAAATGCCGGCATGGGAAAAGCGTCCATAGGCGCAGCCGGGATAAGCTCCCAGGATCAAGTCCCCCGGTTCCAGCCCCGCGAAGGAGATATCATTGCCGTAATAACTATTAAAGCCATAACCGATCCGTCCCTGACGAGCACTTTTTATATAGGTATACATTACCGCCTTATCGTTGCGAAATACATGCTGGTTGCTCAAGGCTATCAGGATAAAGAAGGCTAAGGCCAGAAAAGGGAATATTAGCAGGTTAAAATTCTTTCCGTTCCCTAAAAATCTTTTCATAGCATCACCACAGATCCAGATTTTATTTTGATTGTTTTTTTACTTTTTATCTTTTCCAAACTGTCTCAGCTTACCCTTATAAACCAATTCAGCCGGTATTTTTAGCATATCATACTTTAATTTAATCCATCTCAATTTAAAACGGATTTTAAGTTTAAATAATGGATGGATGGCGTCTATGCAGATGGTGGTAACCGGGGCAGTAAAAGTCGGGAAACCGGCCTTTCCGCGCATAATGCGAGGATAATGCTTTATCATAGCAGGCAGCCTCAAGAGGAACAGAAATATTGCCAAGTTCCGTTCCATAAAAATTATTGCCTAGTGTCACCATCAGGGCCGGATTCTATATATTTAGTATAGAGGTGAATTATAATGGCTCGTTATCAGATTTCAAAACTTTTGCTCGACGATTATAATATGCTCAGCCGATATATGGAAGGTAAAGCGATTAAAAAGATTTTGAACTGCACGGAAAACAATATCACCATGCTCATGGAAGATGGTATCATTATTGATTTTTCCAATCTGGAAGATGAAATAATTTTTGATATTCGTTTACCTGCAAGTTCCAGCAATAATTGACGTAAAATTATACAAGATAATCTTGCAGCCGTATAATAAAATTGACTTTCAAATTCGGAAAGAAGGACACAGCATGAAAAAATTGTCTGTTTTTGCAGTAATCATTTTATTATTGGCCTTGCCGGCAGGTTGTAAGGAAAATCCTCCTTTAAGTTCCAGTCCCGACTCTGTTTCCGAAGTTAATCAGACCCCGCCGCCCCAGACTGAATCTGTCGATGCTGCCGAAGCGGTCAAACCTGCGGAGCCGGTGGAAGCGGCGCAACCTGCCCAGCAGCAAACTAAAGATCCTGCCCCGGCAACACCTGCCGCCGCTGCCAAGCAACCGGCGCAGAAATCTTACTCCTGGTATTTTCGTCCCAACAGCGAGCACCAAACCCCGGCTGTAAACGAAGATATCCAGGCAATGCTGGCGGACAACGACGCTCTTTATGTTTTATCTAATAATGAAAAGAAAATTTACCTTACCTTTGATGAAGGTTACGAGAACGGATACAGCGCTCAGATACTTGATATTCTTAAAGCCAATAACGTCCGGGCCGCCTTCTTTATCACCGGTCATTATCTTAAAAGCCAGCCCGAACTGGTGATGAGGATGAAAAACGAAGGCCACCTGGTATGTAACCATACCGTAAATCATCCCGATTTATCCACTGTTTCCCAGGAGAAGTTTGAGCAGGAGGTTGCTTCCCTGGCCAGCAGCTTCCAGAATCTTACCGGCCGGGAAATGGACAAATACCTGCGTCCTCCCATGGGCAATTATTCTCCGGCCAGCCTTGGTTATGCCAAAGAAATGGGATATCGGACCGTTTTCTGGAGTATGGCTTTCAAAGATTGGGACGTAAATAACCAACCCGGGGCCGACTATTCCTACCAGCACGTAATAAATAATATTCATCCCGGTGCGGTAATCCTTCTTCATGCCGTTTCCCAAAGCAACACCGAAGCCCTGGATAAAATAATCAAGGAGCTAACCGCCCAGGGATACGTTTTTGCT
Organism: Syntrophomonas sp. UBA4911; assembly: GCA_002398105.1. Taxonomy (GTDB): domain Bacteria; phylum Bacillota; class Syntrophomonadia; order Syntrophomonadales; family Syntrophomonadaceae; genus UBA4844. The sequence continues at coordinate 44,313 of DHCD01000092.1, read as the reverse complement.
CTATTTGATCAATAGCCCGGAAGGGAATCGGTCCGGATTGGGTTTTGAACTTGAACCGGTCCATTGAACGCCGCCGCCTATAACTGTTTTAGCTGGTGAGGCCGCAGCCTCGCCAGCTTTTCCGGCCCGCTGTTTCCCGGTTTGCACTGGCACTGTCGCAGTATTATGTTAAAACTTTTCGCAATAAATTCAGCTTTGCGTTAAAATAATATAAAAGCTTGGCGGTGTAAACGGTGCGCAATATCTTCAGAAAATTAGATAAGGGCGTGGAACTGGATGCGATTGAGTACGATAAGCTTTTAAGTTACATAGACCGCCTCATGATGGCTTCACCAGAGTCCTATACCGTCTTTTATGATCAATATGCTTCCCTGCTGTATCGGGATTATTGCACCTATATCCCCCGTTTCCGGTCGGGTTTTGACGATCTTCTGAACTATCTGCTGGAAAAGCCGGAATCGCTTTACCTGCTGGATTTTAACCCCCTGCCCCTGAAGGAATTTCCCCTGGGCCTGCATCCCTACCTCCATTGTACTTTCAGCCGGCCGGACCACAGCCAGGCCCTGCAGACGGTATTAAAAACCTTGCGGCAGGAAGTTCCGGACCTGCATCTTCTGCCTCATCCCCGGGTAAACCCGCCGGTCATAAAATATGAGGATAATAACGACGGCAAGGAAATCGGCCTGCGCAGTCATTTTGCCCGGTTGGGCCGCTATTCTTTTGTGACCCGGATGCAAACTTATCGCTACCTTACCCGCAACAAGGCCTCAGCGGATAAATTCGAATATATAGATGCCGACCGGCTGGGAGGTATTTTTACCAATAAGGAGAAATCCATTTATTATTTAGTATTTCTAAGCGAAAAAGATACCCGTAAGGCCGAAAATGCTTGCCGGGTTTTGAATATAGCCTTTTATTCGTAAAGATATAAAATAAGGAGCAGGCATTATGCAGGATATCTTGGAGCAATATCAACATATAACGGAGAATGATGATATTTTCACCTTCTGGGAACAGGAATTAAGCCTGCGCACCGCCCTGCGCCAACGGGCTTTGACTGCCGGGGTTACAGTAAACAGCAGTATCCAGGTGGATTTTCTTTACCGCTCTCTTTATTGGGCCGGACGCAGGTATGACTTTTTTAAGATTATTTTCTCCAGTTTACATTTTATGCCGGTATTGCAATGGCTGGTCAATGCTCCCGTACAGGTGATGAATGACTTTTTGCGTTTTCTCCCCTGGTATATCCTCAATTCCCGGATGAAGCCAGCGGAATTGGAGTTTATGGTCCGTATCTATCGGGAAGAGTATCGACCGGCTTTTGCAGCAATTATCAATACCCTGGACCAGGATAGCTGTATTTATCTCTCCTCCCGTACGGCCAACGCCGATTTGCGCCGGTTATTAAGGGACCGGCAGGTAACTCTGCAACAGATGCGGATGGAATCCTGTTACGGGCTGGAGGAATTATCCCGCCATAACAGTTTTCCGACCTTTTATGGGGACAAGGTGCAACTGATCAGAGACGCCCTGGAAAAGCTGCAAAACAGTCAAGCCCATAATTTCCCCGACCCTTACCAGGCCGACCGCTTTTTATTGCAGCTGGAGGCAGCCGGAATGGTCTTCAAATGCGGCCTGGCAGAAGACAGCCTGGCATTTCTGCTGGACATCTACCGGGATTACCAGCAAAAAAACCGCCTGGTGGAAATTATAAACGATCAAAAGATTTATAAGGGCCTGCAGCAATTACTTCGTGCCGTCATACCGGTTTACAGTCTGGTTTATGAACCGTTGCAGGCCTATAACTGTGCTTGCCGGTTATATGAACGCTATTTCCCGCTTATAAGCCCGGAAGCCGCACCTCTGCAGTATCTCCAACTATGGGAAGTTATTACCGCCGGGTTCAGCAATGACAGTCCCGATAACCTCCGGGAACTGCTCTATACCGCAAAAAAAGCGGAACAGCTCCGGCCCGCCGAACTGCCGCTGCTGATGGCGGAAGAAACCGAAAATTGGTTAAATCCGCAGCGTCTGAAAGAACTGCTGGAAAATAGTGAAGCCAAATTCCACGCCCTTCCCCATGAAGCATTTGTAGTTTTGGAACTTATCCGGCTGCTGCAGTACAAAAAGCGGGCAACCCTGGACGGGGAAACGGCTTCCCGCTTGCTCAGCGCTTATTTATTGCTGTGGCAATGGCTGCCCTGCCGACTCTTTATGCACAGCGATTTACTCGACCAGATAGGGCCCCTGGTTGACGGCAGCATTCGTTATCAGGCTCAGCGTATAGTAAATAGCCTGCATACTATGACCGCCAATGGATTAAAGAGCGAACTGGCTGCCCGTCCCCAACTGTTTCGCTCCAAAGACGAGTCGATCCGCCGCGCCATTTTGGCCGGCAGATTAATGGGGGCATTGTAATGGACAGCAGAGATTTTAACCCGGATTTTTTTATCCAAACATTGGAGCAGATGCTTTCCCGATTAAGACAGGAGATATCATCCTTACCTGCCTTTAGCGGAGAAGACCAGGAGGAATGGGATAAATACCTCTATGAGCTTAATTCTTTCTATTATCACAGCTTCAGCGAACGGCTATTCCCACTTTACAAAAATTCCGTTCAGGATGAAATAACCCGGCTTTTAAAAATAAGCTCCCAGGAAGACATGATAAAGCGAGATATCATGGCCAATATAAAGCGCTATGCCCAATTATATAACCAGGTTAAAAACCTGTCATCCCGGTTTAAAACAGCCCGGGAAAACGCTGGTGAGGCTCTGCTGACCCTAAGCCGGCAGCAGGATTACCGGTCAGCCGAGTTATTATCCACCCTGCAGCAGCTGCACCGCGGATTTGCCCGTATGCAGGAATTAACCGCCAAGACTCTGAACTGGATGCAGGATCAGGAATTGCCGTCGTTAATGCAAAACCATGCGGCCGCCCTCCCCACCCTGCAGCTGGTGTCTTCCCTGGAACAGGATAGCCCCGCGGTAGACGACGCCATAAATCGTCTGCTGGTTTATCTTAACTATCTGGCTAAAAGCCTGGTACGACTTCGGCAGCGGCAAGACAATCAGGAACTAATCCGCTCCGTCATCGGAGAAATGAGGGACCAGCGCCCGGATTTTTTACCCATTGACGAAGTTGAAGCCCTAGCTGATTTCTACAAAGTCCAGATCAAACCTGAAGCAGACCTTTTTCTCAATGTTTTACGCCTTAGTTCAGCCGGCGAAGAATCCGAGCTCTTCAGCCGCAGTTTACTTGATTTTGCCAACTGGGTAACCGGTTTGATCCATTTAATAGAAAAGGCCGCGTCCGGTTATAGCCCGGTCATTGGCGGCAATTTCGGCCTGGATTATAATCTTTATGAGGAATTTATGAAAAAATTTAACCGGGATATCGGCGGCGGAGTAGAGGCAATAGCCGGCTTCAAGCAAGATTTGTCCGATTCCCGCGAGCCTGATTTTACTTATTTCAGCAGCCGGACCCTGGAAACTTTGTCGCCGTTGCTGCTCCTGCTTCAGGAAACCCGGCACAGCCCGGAACTGGCCTTCTTCCCTGAGCTTGCCGCTCTTATCAACCGGTTGGAAGCGGAACTATCTTTATGGAGGGCCCGCATAGATCTGCTCAACCAGAAGCAGGAACATCACAATGAAGTTCTCAAACAGTTCTTAAACATTGTTAACCTGCTGGACAACTATCTTAATCTGCTGGCCGATATCCGGGCCGACCTGGAGAGAATATTGGCCCCCCGCAATATATCCCGCACCTGGAAAGAAATAAGCGTCAAGGTGGAACGGGTTCCTTTGGCCAAAGGGCAAGTATTCCCCTCTGATTACCTTTATCTCCTGGACCGCCACCTGGTTGAGACCCGTATCGCCAAAGCCGGGGAGAAAGCTGATCTGATCCTGCATGAAGAAGGAGATATCTTTATTATCCGGGTGGATGAACTGGTAGAGGAAGAGATACCTTACCTGCTCATCGCCCAGAAGGGTTGAACTATGCACCTGGGAATAGACTTCGGAACTTCATATACCAAACTGGGTTATATCAATAAGGGCAGGTTTATTAACCTGGCCGGACCCGACGCCCAGATCCCGAGTCTGGCAGTGTATCTGCCCAACCAGGGGAAATTGTATTTCGGCAAAATCGCCCGGCGGCTGAATGAGCCCGGAGCAGCCCCGGCCCGTTTTTTTAAGCTGGAATTGAAGCGCAATCCAGATTTTAGACTGGGAGAGTTTACTCTGACGGATATCATAAAAGAGTATTTTATGTTTCTGCGGGATGAGTATATAGAGCCTGGAGGGGAGAAAATCGACTCGGTTACGGTTTCGGTACCCAATTACTTTGGACTCCGGGCCCGAAGCATATTGCTGCAGGCCGTCAGCACAGCTTTTGCCGTGCCGGAAGTTTACCTTCTGCCCGAGCCGGTGGCAGCTCTGCTGGGGTATAACTATGAGCAGCCGGTCCGTTATCTGGATGGCGAAATACTCTGTATTGATATTGGCGGCGGTACTACTGATTTCAGTTTTGTAAGTTTATCCCGCCGCCGTAACGAAATTGTCATGGAGAGTCAATTCCAGATCGGGCATGACGCCTTTTCCGGCAGTGAGCTGGATCGGGGGGTCTTGCGCCTTATCCTCAACCCTCTCTTTAAAATGCAGCATAGCCGTGAAATACCTGCCCCCATTATAAGTGAAAAAAACCTGCCGGGAGGAGAAAGATACTGGTATAACCGCCTTATGGCAATCGCCGAAGAGGTCAAAATAAGGATGAGCCGCCAAGATACCGCTTATTTTAATATCCCCGGCTTCTACCGCGAGGATTCACTGGTTTTTTCCCTTTCCGCCGAAATATTTATGGCCCAGCTTGATTCAATTTTTTCCCGTCTGCAGCATTATATTATCCACCAAGTGCGGGAACGGGCGAAATATCTGGGACTATTCCGGGAAGGACGCTTTTCCCTGGACTACCTGCTGCTGTTGGGAGGAGCATCCCAAACTCGGGGAATAGAGCAGCTTATAGCCGATTTATGTCCCGGCCCGGAAATAATCTCTCCCCCGGATCTCAGCTTCAATGTGGTCCGGGGACTATGCCTCTGGAAACAGGAAGAGGCCCCTGCAATTATTAATGTAAAGAGCATTTACCCTTTTAATTTCTATATTGAAAAATGGGACGAGACTAAGACCGGCACTGTTCTGCAAAAGATACCTTTTGACACCGATAACCTGGAACTTGATATCGGCAGCAGGTACAAAATTTTCACGGTTCCGCTGGACTCGCCTTATAACCTGGCCCACCAGCCCGGCCGTCTGAAGCTGAGGGTCTATGAGCTGGCTCAGGGCGATCCCGGGGCCAGCCTGCAGCATTTTATGGGACAGGATCTGGTTTTACAGCTTGACTGCCCCGCAATAAATTCAGATATGGTAGACTTGTATCTGAACTTGGGTAATTCCAGCATTGAACTGGGAGAAGGGCATACGGTCAGTCCGATTCCCGGGGTAAATCCTGGGGCTGATTTTTTCGCCCGCCAGGAAACCATGCTGGAATATCTGAGTCTATATCCCGGCACTAACCCCGAGCTGCGGCGCGATTATGCCGAATATCTGCAGCAAAGCTCCGGCCAGGATTATTCTATGCTTTTGATGTTTAAACTGCTGGCTTTTTTACAGCTGTTATAACGATCTGGAAAGGAATGATAGGCAGTGATTACTACTTTTGCGCTTCATCCGGCGGCATCCAAACATCTCATCGCCCAGGCGGTGGCCCTGCTTCCCGAGGTGGAAAATGCTTTCCGGCAGGGAAAAATTTTTATCGGCGCCGGTACCGGCAACCTGGCTGTTGCCCAGGAGTTGCTCCATATAGAGGTTGATAAACCGGAAGCCTATGTCGCCGGCGTCATCACTCAGCAATGCG
>DHCD01000092.1:31202-38395 GCA_002398105.1 Syntrophomonas sp. UBA4911 | reverse complement strand
CATCCGGCGGCATCCAAACATCTCATCGCCCAGGCGGTGGCCCTGCTTCCCGAGGTGGAAAATGCTTTCCGGCAGGGAAAAATTTTTATCGGGGCCGGTACCGGCAACCTGGCTGTTGCCCAGGAGTTGCTCCATATAGAGGTTGATAAACCGGAAGCCTATGTCGCCGGCGTCATCACTCAGCAATGCGCCTGCTCCACGGCGGCCGGCGAACGCCGGGGGCCTTTTTGCATCGAAAAGGGGAAACTGGTACAAGTCGATAACTGGCTGGACTTTATCCGTTCCATGGAAGCTGGTGATATATTTATCAAGGGAGCCAACGCCCTGGATCCGGAAGGTAACGTAGGCATATTAATGGCCGACCCCACCGGTGGAACCATCGGCAATGCCCTGGGTATACTGAAAGCTCAGGGCATACCGATGATAACTCCGGTAGGCCGGGAAAAATTGATCCCTTCCTGCCGGGAAGCCGAAAAATTAATGGGCCGCTGCCGTATCGGCCATCGCTTCGGCTTAAAAGCCGGGTACATGGTAGTATCCAATAGTACAGTTATTACTGAAATTGAAAGCATAAAGATTTTAACCGGTCTGGACGCCGTTCAGATAGCCGGCGGCGGCGTAGGGGGAATGGAAGGAGCGGTGATGCTGGCCGCAGAATATGAAAACGAGGAGCAGGCGTTATACCTGCTGGGCCTGGTCAAAGAAGCCCTGCGCCAGCCGTCCTTGAAAATAAAACATAAAAAATGCTCCGAATGCACCGACCCCTGCGATTTCATGGCAGGAGTGAGAGGCGAGGAGTAAAGGTGTTTGGGAAGGGGGAGAAGTCATCCCCTCCGGTCTTTGATCTGTTATTCTTTTGAATACCCAGCTATAAATGCAACAGCGGCAAATAACAGCAGCAGACAAAGCAGCCTGTTTCATCCTCTTCGTCTGCTGCTGTTTGATGTGAAAAATCTTCAGGCAGGTCCTCATCAGGACTTTTTTCTTCGCAGAGAATCCAGCTCCTTTTCCTGGGCAGTGAGACGTTTATCAAGGCGTATTTTAGGTATTATCCGAAAAAGAGCTTCCGGGCGTTTAGGCTGGTAACATGATCGGCATCACCAGCCGGCAGTGACCGGATATTTTTTATTGATTGCAGCGCATGAGGGTCTCCGGTATCTCCAAGATGATAGGGAAAATCGCTGCCCAGCAGTACCTGTTCGGACCCGGCCGCCGATAGCAGGCATTGCAGGGCCGGATCGGACAGTACGATGCTGTCGTAGTACATAGACCTAAGGTATTCCTCGGGCTTGCGGTTAAGGGCTGTTTCCCCCGGACTTCGGCAAACCTTTTCAGGCGGCCTGCCAGGAAGGATAGCGCACCACCGCCGTGGGCCAGGAAGAAGCGAAGGCCGGGATAGCGGTCTATTACGCCACCGAGAATGAGGCATAACCCGGCTGCCGCCGCCTCCATGGGAATTCCCAGCACCGATTTCAGTCCGGGCCGGGAAAGGCGGTCCCCGCCCATGGGATCCCAGGGATGGATAAAAATAACCGCTTTTTTTTCTTCGGCCCGGGCAAAGACCGGGTAAAAATCCGGGTTATCAAGATCCCGCCCGGCGATGTTGGAACCGATAGCGAATCCGCGCAGCCCGTACTGGCCCACACCCCTATCCAGGACCTCCAGGGCCAGATCCGGCTCCTGCATCGGCAGAAGGCCTATGGCCCGAAAGTTCAGGGGAAAGCTCTCAACCACCCCGGCCAGCCCCCTGTTGACGGATTCAGCCAGCAGTGCAGAGGCGTCGCCCGGTAGATGATAATTGAATATAAAGGGGGGAGGGGATAACACTGCCGCATATACTCCCAGTTTTTTTAACTCTGCTATTAGCTGTTCCGGGCCGGTCAGGACCGGAGGGATGGCAAAATTGTTCCCCGGCCCGCATGCCAACAGGTTTTTGCCGTTTTCGGCCCGGTTAATTATCCCCAACCCGGCTTCCTCTTCCCGGACCAGTTCAAAGAAGCTCGCAGGCAGAAAGTGTACATGGGAATCAATAGCTTCAGCTGTTATCGGTGTCACTTTGACCCGCCCCCTTAAATTATAATTCATGAGCCATTTTTAACGGCCTCCCAGATAAGCGCCTTTTTGGGTTGATTGTACATGTTGGCGGTAGAACTCCAGAAAACCCTTTGTTTCCGGGCGGTAAGGTGTCCAGTCGGCCGCCCGGGCCGCCAGTAGCTCCTCCGGCACCAGCAGGTCAATTCTGCCCTCATCCAGGTCAATTTCCACCAGGTCACCCTTTTCCACCAGGGCTATGGGTCCGCCATCCGCGGCCTCGGGCGCCACGTGGGCCACCACCGCCCCTTTGATGGTTCCGGATACCCGGCCGTCACTGACCAGGGCCACTGATTCATCCAGTCCGAACCCCCGCAAAAGCCACATACTGCTGTAAAGGCAGGGCATTCCGGGACCACCCCGGGGTCCGGCGTATCTCACTATGGCCACATCCCCGGGTTCCAGTTCACCGGCCATGATGGCCTCACATAGGTCCTTTTCGGAGTCGTAGGGCTTGGCCGGCCCCCGGTGGTGTTTAAGTTGTGGGGCCACCGAATGAGGTTTGGATACCGCTCCTTCAGGGGCCAGAGAACCATACAGTATTCCAATGCCGCCGGTGGGGGCCAGGGGACTGTCCAGTTTTCGGATAACCGGGTCGCTGAAGCCTGGGAAGGCGGCGCAGATTTCACCAATGGTAAGGCCGGAAACAGTGGGACAGCCCTGGTGCAGCATGGGGGCCAGCTCCTTTAACAGCCCCGGTGCGCCCCCGGAAAGGTTGAAGCGCTCCACTGGGTGGCGCCCCCCGGGGAGAATGTCACCAAGCAGCGGGGTTGACTCTCCCAGCCGCCGGAAGTCTTCAAGGGAGAGTTCCTCCCCTATCTCAGCCGCTAATGCCATAATATGAAAAATGGCGCAGGTGGACCCGCCGCAAGCCATTACTGCCCGGATGCCGTTTTCGATGGAAGATTTAGTAATAATTTTCCCGGCAGTCAGACCCGAGGCCTGCAACTTCATTATTTGCCTCCCCGCGCTGCGAGCGGCGGCCAAAATTTCCGGACCGTCGCCGGGCATTACCGAGGTGCCGGAAAGAATGATTCCCACGACCTCGGAAAATACCTGCATGGTAATTCCGGTGCCCATCACCCCGCAGGCCCCGGCCCCGGGAAGACACCTGCTTTCAATGGCCTGATAATCCTCCAGGTTTATTTCACCCCGCTTAAGCCGGAGAAAGGCAGCGGTGGGGTCGCTGAGGCAGAGATCCTGGGCACGGTATTTGCCTGGCCGCATGGAGCCACCGCTGACGATGACGGCCGGAATATCAAGCCGGACGGCGGCTATCAGACAGGCCGGCACCGACTCGTCGCACACCGCCACCATAACCAGGGCGTCAAACTGGTTGGCCGTGGCCACACACTCTATGTAAGCCGAAGCCACCTCCCGCCAGACCATGTTGTAGTTGGATGCCCCGGGGGTCCCGGCGCAGGTGCCGTCGCAAAGCCCGCTCAGGCAGAATTCCACCGGGGTCCCTCCGGCTTCCAGTACACCTTCCCTGACCTCCCGGCAAATCTCCTTTATCCTGCGGGTGGCCGGGCTGATTTCCCCCCAGGTATTCAAAACCCCCACCAGGGGCTTTTTAAGTTTTTCCGGGCTAAACCCCGCCCCGGCATAAAGAGCCCGGCGGAATCCCGCTGAATAATCCGGGGTATTGCTGTCACCCTTGTTTACCAATCTAATGACCCTCTTTCAGCTATAAGCCATAATTATTGCATGGTCCGGCCGCCATCCACGCTGTATACCTGGCCCGTAATATAGGATGACCGGTCCGAGGCCAGGAAGGCTACCATTTCTCCCACTTCCTCGGCATAGCCCAGCCGGTTCATGGGGATGGTGGTCAGCATGTATTTCCTGAATTCATCGCTCAGCCTGTCCTGCATGGGTGAATGGACAGCCCCGGGGGCCACACTGTTTACGGTAATACCGGTTTGGGCCAACTCCCGGGCCAGAGCTTTGGTGAAGGAGATAATCGCTCCCTTGGCCGCTGAATAGACTGCCAGATTAGGGCTGCCCACCTTGCCGGCCGAAGACGCGATATGGATAATCCTGCCGCTATTTTTCTCCAGCATGGGCTCAAGGACCGCCCTGGTACAATTCAGGTAGCCTTTCAAGCCAGCCCCCAGCTCGGTGTCCCAGTCAGCCGGGTCGGTCTGCCAAAAGGGGGAGTTTTTGCTGGGAGCTACCGCATTGTTCACCAGTATGTCAAGTTGACCGAACTTTTTAACGGTTTCCCGAACCATAGCTTTGACATCAGCTAACGAGGTGACGTCGGCGACAAAGGGCATAGTCCTTTCAAGCCCCGGATCAATCTCTCGGGCCGCCGCCACGGCAGGTTCCAGGCTGATGGTGTTGATTACCACCCTGGCTCCCTCCCTTACCAGCACCTTGGCAATACCCAGCCCGATCCCCTGGCTGGCCCCGGTGACAATGGTCACCTTTCCTTCCAACATCATTTTATGGCGCCACCTTTCGCATTATAGTTTAATCTGGATATAAACCGGTAGATACCCTGGTCATGCAATTTTATTTCTTTGATTTTTTTAATTCAGTCAGCACTTTTTCCGGAGTAAAGGGTAGTTCTCTGAGCCTTATTCCCACCGCATCGTAAATAGCGTTGGAGATAGCTGCGGCCACCGGGTTCAGGGCGGGCTCGCCCAGTCCCTTGGCCCCAAAGGGACCGTAGGGATCGTTGGACTCCACGAAAATAGACTTTATTTCCGGCAGATCCTTAGGGCCCGGCACCCGATAATCTAAAAAGCCGGCATTGGCGACTCTGCCGTGATCATAAAACAAATCTTCCATTAAGGCCCAGCCGACACCCATAGCCACCCCGCCCTCAATCTGCCCTGAGGCGCCCAGGGGGTTTATGGTGCGGCCCAGGTCATGGGCGGCGTGATATGATACCACTTGTACCTGACCGGTTTCGGTATCCACTTCCACCTCGGCAATGTGGGCGGCAAAGGGATAGGCGCAGGAAGGGTTGCCATATTTCTCGGCATCGGGCACCTGGGTTCCGGGATTGAATTCCCCGAAGCCATAAATAAAGGACCCGTTGTGCTGATAAAGGTAGCGGCTGGCCAGGTCGGCCAATGCGATTCCCTTGTCCGGGCATCCGTCCTGAATTACTTTTCCGCCGGTCATGAACAGCTGATCTTCTTCAACCTCCAGCAGCATAGACGCGTAAGCCATTATTTTGGACCGCAGGTCAGCGGCCGCCAGGTAAACGGCCTTGCCGCCTACGGTAGTGGTCCTGCTGGCCCAGGCTCCAAGCGAAAAAGTGGATAGGTCGGAATCGACGGGAGTCATCCTTACATCTTCCACGGTCAGGCCCAGCGCTTCGGCCGCGATCTGGGAAAATGCAGTTTTTTGGCCCTGCCCCAGTTCAACCTCACCCGAAGTCACTGAAACCTTTCCGTTAAGCTCGAGCCTGAGCATAGCCGACGATCCGTGAAAGGGAGGGAAGAAGGCGCTATAGCCCGAGACGTGGTTGGTGCAGGCCAGGCCTATACCTTTGCCGAATATCTTTTCCGCTCTTTTTTTCTTCCAACCCGCGGCATCGGTGGCTTTCCCCACACACTCATCCAAAGCAGCGCTTTTTACCTGCCAGCCATGAACTGAAACGTATCCGGAATGGACGGCATTGGCATGCCTCATTTCGGCAGGATCAATACCCAGTTGGTGTGCTGCCTGGTCCATCATAGACTCCAGGGCGAAAACCATCTGGGAGTTGCCGAAACCCCTGAAGCACCCGGTGGGGAGAGTGTTGGTATAAACCAGGTAACCTTCAGCCTTGACATTCTGAAATTTGTACATTGAATCCACTCGGAAACAGGCGGTGCCCAGTATGGGTACGCCATAGCAGACCCGGCCTCCATTGGCTGCCACAATTCTGACCTTTTTAGCGGTGATGAGCCCCTCTCGGGTGAAGCCCATTTTAAGCTGAATATTCATGGGCAACCGGGGATTGCCTCCCATAAAGTCCTCTTCCCGGGTATTGGCCAGGCTCACCGGCTTTCCGGTGAGTTTGGCCAGAAGGGCTGCGATGGGGTGCAGCGGTGTTTCCATTTTTGCTCCGAAGCCTCCGCCGATGTGGGGCTGGATTATTCTCAAACTGTCTATGGGCATGTCCAAAGCCTTGGCGTATGTCACCCGGCACTTGCTGGGAATCTGAATGGGCAGGTAAAAGCTGATTCTTCCGTCAGATTCAGGCTTGGCTACAGCGGCCATGGGCTCCAGGTAAGACTGGTAGACCTGGGAGGTATAGTATTTCTCCTCCAGCACCAGGTAGGAATCCCCGAACGCTTCTTCTACGTTTCCCCGTTCCACTTCGAAGACATGGGCAATGTTGCCGGGGGCGTCGTTAATCAGAGGGGCCCCAGGCTGCATGGCTTCCTCCGGGTCGTAAACCGCGGGCAGTTCTTCAAATTCCATCTTGATCAAGTCCAGGGCTTCCTCCGCGGTATCCAAGTCCACCGCTGCCACGGCAGCGATTTCCTCCCCGACGAAGCGTACCTTGTCCGGAGCCAGGAGGTGCCAGTCTTCATGGGTGATACCGTAGCAAAGCATCGGTGTATCCCGGGCAGTGATCACTTTCTTTACTCCGGGCAGACGCAGGGCACGGGAGGTGTCGATATTCAAAATACGCCCGTGGGGAATGGGGCTGCGCAGAATTTTTCCGTATAGCATGCCGGGCAGGTGAATGTCCGTGGTATAGACGGCATCCCCAGTAGCTTTTTGCCGGGCATCAACGAAAGGCTGGGGCTTGCCCACCACTTTAAAATCACTCATGCTGGTACCTCCCTTCGGCCGGCCGGGCCAGCGATCTGACAGCTTGGACGATCTTCTCATATCCGGTGCAGCGGCAAAGATTACCGATCAACCGGCTGCGAATTTCATCTTCACTGGGATCCGGGTTTTGATCCAGTATTGATTTGGCCATCATGATCATGCCCGGCGTGCAATAGCCGCACTGGATGGCGCCGTGGCTGACAAAGGCTTCCTGGACCGGATTGAGCTGACCATTGGCGGCCAGTCCTTCAATGGTGATAATTTCTTTTCCCTCGGCCTGGACAGCCAGCATCAGGCAGGAGTTGACCGGGTCCCCGTCC
>DHCD01000092.1:0-30874 GCA_002398105.1 Syntrophomonas sp. UBA4911 | reverse complement strand
TCCAATTGCTTCTTCATCTTTGGCACCTCCTAAGCCCGCAGCGACCGCAGCGTCCGGCCGACCAGGACACGAACCAGTTCCCGGCGGTATTCCGCGCTGCAGCGCAGGTCTGAAATAGGGCTGCACTCTCCGGCGGCGGCTTCGGCCGCTTTTATTATGTTCTCTTCGTCCAGGGCCGTTCCGCTAATGGCCGCTTCAGCCCCCTTGGCCCGCAACGGTGTGGGGGCCGCCGCCCCTAATACGATTTTGCCGCCGGTGCAGGTGCTCTTGGACAGGGAAACCATAGCAGCTACATTTACCAGGGCTATGTCCATGGACTTTTTCAGGCTGTGTTTAAGGAAAGCAAACCTGGCCCCTTCCGGGGGCAGGGGGATGATTATGCCGGTTAGAATCTCATCCGGCAGCAGGATGGTCTGAGCAGGGCCCAGGAAAAACTCCTCCAGTCCGATCGTTTTCCCCCCCCGAGGACTGTAGACCGAAAGAGTGGCGCCCAGTGCTATCAGTGGCGGCGTCAAATCAGCCGAAGGCGACCCGTTGCAGAGGTTGCCGCCGATGGTAGCCAGGTTGCGTACCTGGGGTGACCCCAGCAATCCGGCGGCATCAGCCAGCATCGGGATGTGGCTCCTGACCAGATCGGATTTTTCTATCTTTGCAACCCTGGTCATTGCTCCTATAAAGATCTGTCCGTCTTTGAGATATATGCCGTCCAGGCCGGGGATGCCGCCTAAGTCTACGGCGCAGCCCAGATCTGTGGTTTTATGCCTGTTTCTGACCAGTAAGTCAGTTCCCCCTGCCAGAAAATAAGCGCCAGGACCGTTGTCAAATCTTGCTGCTGCTGCTTCGGCAAGGTTTTCCGGCCGTAGGTAAGAAAAGCGTCTCAAAATGATCACCTCTCTATTTTTTCTCGGAGGCCGTTTTAAAAAAGTCATAATAGGTTAACTACTTGCCTTTTTTGCTTTAACGTATAATCAATCAGTACATCTCGGCTCAAGGTTTTGCTTAAGCCTTAATCAGAGCTTTCGAACGGCCAACGGTGTTTTAAAACTTGATTTTAGCAAAAGGGTTCTACACTTAATCTAAAGCGACAGGCGGATGGCATCGTCCGGGCAGACCATAACGCACATGCCGCAGCCCTTGCAATTTTCCGTTATTACTACTTTATCATCGGCAACCATTTCAAGTCCCTGATAGAAGCAGGCATTAAGGCACCGCCGGCAGCCTGAGCAAAGCTCCTGGTCCACCCTGGCCTTTTCCCGGAAGGCGTAAAGCTCTTCGTAGGTTTTGCTATTTTTTACCGCCAGTCCCACCATCTCATCAATTGAGGAGTAGCCGCACCGGTCCATGAATTCCTCCAGGCCTTGCACCGCTTCGGTTATAACCCGGTATCCTTTAAGCATTAGCGTCGAGCAGAATTGCGCCATGGAGGCTCCGGACATGAGAAATTGAACCACGTCCTGCCAGTCGTAGGCGCCGTTGGAGCCAAATATGGGCAAGTCGGGATAGGTTCTGTACACCTGGGACACCCAGCGCAAGGTTAGCGGCAGCACCCATGGCCCCCCTACTCCAGCCATGCTGTTGAGATGAGGCTTGCCGCTCTCAATGTCAACCAAAAAGCCGACGTAGCGGTTAATCAGGGTCGCTCCGGCAGCTCCGGCCTCTTTTACCGCCCGGCAGGTCTCAATGATATCATGGCCTTCGGCGGCTACCTTGTAAATCACCGGAACCGATACCGCGCCGATTACGGACTTGGCAATGAGGCCTGCAATTTCATGGGACTTGACCAGCTCCATTTCGGATTGGCTGAGTCCAAGCTGAGAGACCTGGGGGCAGCCGGCGTCCAGCTCAATAATGCGAAGGCCGGCCCTTTCCATGCGTACCGCAGTTTCCACCATTTTATCCAGGGGGCCGGTGCCAATGCTGCCCACCAGTACAGAGCCATGTTTATCCGCCACCTCCTGCACCCTTTGCAGGGTTTCAATCCAGTCGGGCGGCTCCAGGGGAATGCCGCCCCGGCCGTAAAAGGTGAACATTTTGGGGTACTCGCCCCGGCTGCAGATTTTCCGGTTTTCGTCAACCACTGCCCAGCGGGCGTGGTCAAAAGATTTTGCCAATTCAGGTGAAAAAGCCACTGATTTTGCTACCACCCCGCCAGCCCCGGCCTCAATCGCTGCCTTCATGTGTGCATAGTCGGTAGTAGGCTCTCCGGCAGAGGCCATGACAGGATTTTTGAATTTGATGCCGCCGATTGTTACAGATAAGTCTGGCAATTCTCTCCCCTCCTGGTGAATAAATTTGTTGAGATTCTTGTTTGATATACTTCTACCAGCATGGACGGATTTCCTTTATTATTAGTAAAAATATTCGAAAATATTTTTACTGTATGTAAAAATATAATGAATGAGTTAAATAATCTTCCCCCCACCTGGAAACAAAGCATCATCTGATGTCTATTCCCCTATTAGCCATATTTTAAAAACTTGAGATTTTATTATTTTCATAAGGAAACCATTTCTTCGCCGGTGTATGTTTTGCCGAAATTTGTAAAGCGATATTAAAATTTATTATGAAAACCCCGATGTGGTGAAGCGCGGACTGACCTGCTACAATAGTTAGGTATTTCCGTTAGAGATAATTTTGCTATTTAGGGCACGGTGTTATAATATTTGCAGGAGTGGTAAACCAAAACATTTTTTCATTTAGGTGGTATAAAAGTGTACGGTGAGAAACTTAGAGAAATAAGACAAAGCAGAGGTTTGAGTATAGAGGAGCTGGCCAAAAGATCGGGGTTGTCCCCGGGCTTTATCAGCCAGATTGAGAGAGGGCTCAACAACCCTTCAATTTCCTCTCTGCGTGAGATCAGCCTGGTGCTGGAGATACCCATTTTCCATCTTTTTATGGAAGATGATTCTGAAGCACTTATTGTCAGAAAAGATGAGCGCAAGAGGATTCAATATCCCGACAGCTCGGTAACTTATGAATTGCTTACCCCTAATCTAAGCCACAAAATTGAGGTGGTCTCGGTTTCCCTGGAGGAAATGGAATCATCGGTTCCGCGCCCTCAAGGGCACGAGGGGGAAGAAGTGGTAACAATTTTGGAGGGAAAGGTGGAGGCCCAGCTGGGCCAAAAAAGCTATATCCTGGAAAAGGGCGACACTATGTCCTACGACAGCAGGATACCCCATAAGTTCGTCAATGTGGGCCAGGGGAAAGCCGAACTGCTGGCTATTGTTACTCCGCCCAGCTTATGACTCCAAAATCCAGGAGGGTGGGCCGACTGGTATAGACACAACGGTCCCTGGTACGTTGAAAACCACTATCCTTCAAGGGATTCAGAGAGGCAACTCAAAAGCCGGTTAAGGGCTCTTTTCTAGTGGAGTGACGGTATGAAACTTTCTCTCTTTTAATGTATTGGGAAGTGTCAGGATAGAGGACGAGTTCCTCCCCCCTTTCGTCTCATTTTCCCCGCAGGCGGGATAGCCAGGATTTCCGGCCTTCTTGTTGCTCAGCTTTCCAAAGATTCAAGAACTCATCTATCTTCTTTTCCCTTTCCAGATTGCGCTGTTCCACTTTTTGCTCCAATTTTTCCATTCTTTGTTCTAAACGGCGATTCTGCTGCAGCAATTCCGTATTCTGTTCCCTGATCTGCCGGGCCAGGGACACCATCTCGACGAAATCCAGAGCAGTACCGGCACTGCTGGGGGCGATGCCGGTTTCTTCAGTCTCCTCAGTATTTTCCAGCGCCAGTTTGATGGCCGTAGTGTTAAGACCCTTGCTTTTTAACTGCAGAACCAATCTTAAGGTGTCAAGATCGGAATCGGTATAGAGACGGTCACCCCGTTCGTTACGTTTTATTTTTAACTTGAGCGAATTCTCCAGGTAGCGCAGAGTATGCTGTTCTATTTCTAAAATTTCTGCCACTTCACCAATTTTATAAAATCTTTCTTCCAAAGTAGCACCTTTCCCCCTCTCACTTCATAGATTGTTATCAGGTGCAGCAATAAAGTTCCCAACCTGTAAAATCGGTAGTCTTAAGCTTACAACAAACTTGTTAAGTACCCCTCATGGCAGCCGGACTTCTTAAGTTCATTATAAGCTTAATAATTAACTTTATTGTAAGCCTTACTTTCCCTTCCCTCTCTTTAAATGCTCATATAACAAGTACTTGTAAATATATATGAGCATTACCGTCCTGAATAGGACGGCTTTTTTTTTGCATGAGCGTCCGGGGCAGCGGAGCTGTTACCTGGTTGCCTGCTTCCACCCGGAAAGCCTCGCCACAGCGGGAGTTAATCAGACAAACTTTGGTATTAGTATGCTTCCATAGGGACATTTGAATAATATCTCTCCTGCTTCGTCAAATTCGCTCCCTAGAAAAAAGAAAAATGTCACAAGCTCAACAGGATTTTGGGAAATGTTGTTGAATATACATGCATGAATGTATAAAAAATATTTATTCCACCATGAGAAAGGGGGATTGAGCCAGATACCTTGGTAGCATCAAAATCTATAGATTATTAGGGAGGGAATTATGGCAAACGTAAACGAAACCAAGATCAGCGGTCATATTCAGGAGGTGGTGGCTAATCCGTCGCCATTGGGATTATTGGGATTAGCTATGGTGACTCTGGTAGCATGTACACAAAAATTGGGGATTACTGAGGGGACTGCTTTTATTATTCCCTGGGCCATCTTCCTGGGGGCAACAGCTCAATTCGTTGCCGGTCTTTTCGATTTTAAACATAACAATACTTTTGGCGCCACTGCATTTTGCGGTTATGGCTTCTTCTGGTTCGGAGTAGCAATGACCTGGATGATAGGGAATGGTATGTTCGGCATGAACCCGGACGCGGTAAAGGATACCGCTCAGCTGGGATTTGCCTTCCTGGGTTACTTCATTTTTACCGTATACATGACTATCGGAGCGATGGGGGCCAATAAAGTACTCTTTATCATTTTCTTATTTATTGATTTGCTTTTCCTGGGGTTATTTATGAATACTTTGGGATGGGGCGGTGAAGCATGGCATGTACTGGCTGCCTATGCTGAGCTGGGGGTTTCCATATTCTCTTTTTATGGCTCGGCCGCTACCGTACTCAATTCCCACTATGGATACACGGTACTGCCCATCGGCGCACCTTTTGGTCCCTGGACCAGAGCTGCCCGAAAATAATTAAATCTAAAAAGTCCAAAAAAGCAGGCATAAAGTATCAAGCCTGCTTTTTTGGACGTTGGTGAAAAGGGCCTTTGGCTCTTTTCACACCTCTTTAATCGGCCTTAAGGTCCAGAGCCTTTTGATAATAATCTTTCAATATACTATGACCGTAAGTTTCACAATCAGTGAAAGCTTCCTTGATATCCATATACTTACTGCGGTCATAACCAGGAAAAGCCCATCTTCCTCCCAAGTCAATCCAGCGAGGGGCTATTCCCCGGGTAGGCTTAATAAAACGGGGATCAACCAGAACCTCTCCCGCCGGCAATGAAGCCTTGCAGGCATAGGCATACAGATGCTGTATATGGGCTTCGACCCCGGCAGCCGGGCTGCTGAAAATAGCTCCGTGGACTCCTTCTTCATACCTGATCTGTGAAGGATCAGCCCCCATAAGGTCTTCTTCACCACTGGCCGCACTTCCGGTAGCCCCCAGACCGCAATAGTTATTCTGGTAAGGTTTTACCAGGCCTCCGAATTTCCACCACCCGGTTTCCTTGGCCGCCTGGCAGAAGGCAACATCCCCTCTGACTCCATATTCTTTACCTATTTGCAGGTAGAGATCAACTAGTTCCCGAGGGGCGCCCGGGTTATTCTGTTGCATAAGCGCCAGCAGTTCAGTTCTTCCCACTTGGGCCTCACCCATGATGGTAAGATTGTAATTAATGTCAGGATCAGGCTCTGTATCTACCACCGGATCCTGGGCCGGAGGATTATTCCCTGCCGTAGGGTTCTGATCCGTTATTTCCTTATCTGCCGGAGGGGGAGTGGTGATTACAACCCGGCGTTCATCTTTTTCCCATTCCACCTTCATCCCTAAGCCCTCGGCAATTATCCGCAGGGGAACCATGGTCCGATCTTGCAAAATGAACGGTGCCGGCTGCCCCTCAGCGTCGATATACCGCCCATCAACTAATATTTTCACCCCCAGGTCGGCGGGAGGATTATCCGGGGGAAGATCACGACCGATTCCGGGAGTAGTAATTATTACCTGACGCTTATCCGGCTGCCAGGATACGTCCCGTCCCAGTTCTTCGCTGATTACCCGTACCGGAACCATGGTTCGGTCGCTTACAATTACGGGCGCGATATCGGATTGAATAACCTTGCCGTCAATATGTATGCTTATCGGTTCTGCTGCCTGCAGATTGGCCGCGGCCAACAGGGTAAATGCTCCCAGCGCTGCAAATGATGCCATTACCTGACAGGTTCTCTTAGCTAAAAGCCTTAAAAAAATCGGCGCCAATCTGTGACCATCCGGGTGATCTGCCGCCTTAACAGCTAACCTCATCAATGCCCTCATGAAGAGCGGCATCTTTTTATTAAGTCTTAACAACAATTCTGCACCTCCATACAATTTCCGCAATACTTTTTTAATTCCCTCTGCTTCCATCAAAATCCTGCCCGTTTATTATTATGATTTTTTTAATACAAAGCTTGCGCTTTTACGTCAATAAGTAGGAATAATCGGCTTAATTTTAAGGGTTAGCGAAAAAAGAAGAGCATTTACCTATCAATTCAACATAAACTCCTAAAAATATTGCATGGGCAGAAGCCATAAGCAGACACGTTTTTTAAAAACCATGGTGTAATCTTTTATTTAGCATCTATATTATCTTGTGTTTCATTAAAATTCGGGATGGTGAGAAAACCTTGTCGGCAAAAGTAAAACTTCACATTAATATTCTTCTTTTGCTTACCCTGATCATGGCAGGCTTTATATGGAAAGGAAACCCTTATCATATTTTTTCGTCTGCATGGACCGTTCATGCCTTGATTCCATTGTCTATATGGCTTGTGATCATGGCTGCCTGCCTGGCATATTTGATTTTAAAACCAGGTTCAAACAAAGAATTCATTGCTGCCGGGTTTGAAAATATGCGGGAATCGGAAAAATTATATCGTGATATGGTCAATGATTCCTATCTGGAAAACAAGTTGAAAACTTCTGAAGAAAAATACCATACACTCTACAACAACGCTCAGGTAGGATTACTGACCAGCAAATTGGATGGTTCCGAAATTATAATGACTAATGAACTATTTGCTCAGATAATGGGCTATAATCAGGCTGATGATCTTATTGGCCTTCCTTCTGCAAGGATATGGGCTCAGCCGGAGGAAAGAGATTCCTTTATTAAACTTCTGCAGGATAAACATGTTATCTCCAATTATCATTTTGAAGCCCGCTGTCAGGATAATAGCATAAAGACCCTGGAATTATTTGCGCGTTTAAATCCCTATACGGAAGAAATTGAATCCAATCTGGTAGATGTAACGGAAAAAATAATTACTGACACACGGGCTCACTACCAGGCTTATATATTGGAAAATATTCAAGAAAGTATAATCGCCCTGGACACCCAAGGCCAAGTACTGTTCCTGAATAGGCAGGCTCAGGAGCTCATTAATTCCAAATCCGCATCCCAATCCCGCAACAATGATATCAGGGATATACTGGCTATAGGAGAAGCGAATTTCCGGCAAATGCTCAACGATGTGCTGGCCGGGCAGAGTTGGCAGGGAGAAACTATTTTCTATATTGATGGTATTGCCCGTCATTTCATGCATCGCATTGATTCTTTGCAAGAGAGCGGATGCGTAAGCGGGGTAGTTGTTATATCAACTGATATAACCGAACTGGTAAAAAACCGGGAACAGGCGCAGGCTGCCAATATGGCTAAAAGCCAGTTCCTGGCTAATATGAGCCACGAAATACGCACTCCTATGATAGGTATTCTGGGAGCGGTTGATTTGCTGCAAGAGAGCCGGCTGGACCATATACAGAATGAAAACGTGGAGATTATCCGTAAATGCGGAGAGCAATTACTCAATATAATCAATGACATCCTGGATATGTCCAAGATTGAGCTATCCCTGGTGGAGGTGCATCCCCGGGTATGTAACCCCATAAATATATTCAACCGTCTGGTCAATAATATAGAGCCATTGCTCAAGAATAAAGGGCTGCAGGTCAAGCTTGACATCTCTGCCGATATCCCCGCTCTCATCCGGGTAGATGAAGCCAAACTGCGCCAAATTTTAACCAACCTTTTTTATAATGCCATTAAATTTACCAATCGGGGATACATAAGCTTTACTGCCGTTTGGGAAGAAAAGGACGACCGGTCTTATATCTCTATGATAATTTCCGATACCGGTATCGGTATTCCCGAATATGAATTCGAAAATATTTTTAATCCATTTACTCAGGTGGATAATTCCACCTCCCGCCAGTATGGAGGTACCGGTCTGGGTCTGTACATCAGCAAAAGGTATGTAGATTTGATGAAAGGCACTATTCAACTTAACAGTGAGGAAGGAGTGGGGACTACCTTTTCCATAAGAATACCGGTGGAAGTCATCTCTCAGCCCGAGACCGCTCATGAGTCCCGTCTTTATAGCGATGACCGTTTCGAGGACAAGCTGGTGCTGGGTTTTAATCCGATCAAGATTTTATTGGTGGAAGATAACGACCTTAACCAGAAAATTGTCTCCCAGATGTTGGTGAACTATGGTTTTGAAGTAACTCTGGCCAATAACGGGCTGGACTGTTTAAGGCTTTTACAGGAAAAACATTTCGATGTACTTTTGATGGATATGCAAATGCCGGTAATGGATGGCTATGAAGCTACCCGTATGATACGCCAGTATGAAGAACTGCGGGATATTCCTATAATAGCCATGACTGCTCATGCCATGGCCGGTGACCGGGAGAAATGTCTGGCCAGCGGCTGCACCTCTTACATTGCCAAACCTTTTAAGTCGGAGGAACTGGCTCGGGAAATCAAGCAGCATTTCAATACCGGTATGCCTCCCGGCCGTAACCACGACCCCGAACTTAATAACTTTATAAACGAACTACTACCCGAATTTATGGCCCAGCTTGAAGAGATGGTTGATAATCTTGAGCTGGCTTTTGAAAATCGTGATTTACAAGCTATAAAAAGTATCAGCCATGATATTAAAGGTACGGCCGGGATGTATGGCTTCAAAGAAATTTCCGGCAGCGCCGCCCTGGTTGAAAAAGCCGCCCGGGAAGCCTCGTTTCCGGATATTAAGTCGGCTCTGGAACAACTGTATCAGCTTTATGAAGACGCCCACCGGCAGGTTGGTTAGCCGGGTTAATGCCACTCGGACATTCGTATTAACCCCCCATGGCTCTCAAAGCCGCGACCAGAAATGAAAATAGTCCAGCAGTTCTGCTAGTTTTTTGACACGGAATTCAGGAAATTTAAAAGGAAGAACGCGGAAAAAATTTTAATAAAATCCGCGTATTTCCTTAAAGATTCCGCGGTCTCCGCGTCTTTTTTATAATAAATCTGCATTAATCTGCGTAATCTGCACCCTTAATTGCAAGTATAACCAGCATCAATTGTCCTCCAAGAGGGCGTCTATTTTCTAATTAAAGGCCCACATTATTTACTATCTCTGCTATCTGACGATATTTATTCATGGTATAGAGGTGTATGCCGGGTATTCCGCTTTCCAGCAGGTCCTGCACCTGCCTGCTGGCATATTCAATCCCTGCTTTACCCATCCCCTCAGGGTCATTTTCATACTTATCCACCAGCTTTAAAAGCGGGGCTGGTATAGACGCTCCACAAAGATAAATGGTCCTTTTTATCTGCCGGGCATTCAACACCGGCATAATTCCTGGTATAACCGGACAGTCTATCTGCGCGGTCAGAGCTTTATCCATAAAATCATAGTATATGCGGTTGTCAAAAAAGAGTTGGGTAATTAAAAAATCTACCCCACAATCAACTTTATGCTTCAGGTTCAGTAAATCATCCTTTAGCCGCAGGCATTCGGGATGCCCGGCCGGATAAGCCGCGGCAGCTACCCCAAAGGCTGCTTTCTTTCTGATATCATGGATTAATTCATAGGCAAAACGATACTCCTGCCGGCTCAAGTCAAAATAGGGTTCATCCTCCGGTAAATCGCCTCTCAAAGCTAATATATTGTGGATCCCCTCTTTTATCAATTCGTCCAGAGTTGCATTGACCTCTGCCCGGGTATGACGGACACAGGTCAAGTGAGCCAGGGATTCAATCCCGTATTCCTTTTTTATCCGGGCCGCAATTTCCACGGTCCGTCCCCGGTCGCCCCCTCCGGCGCCATAAGTAACACTGATAAAACCGGGATTAAGTGTTTGCAAATGGTCAAGGGTCGCAAAAATAGTCTCCAGCGGGTAATCAGCTTGGGGGGGAAATATCTCCAGGGAAAGGATCGGTTTTTCTCTCCCATATAAATCAATTATTCTCATTTGACTCCTCTTCCCAACCGATATTTACAGGTTATTGATCAACTCATTGGCAAATTCCGAACATTTGACCTCGGTAGCCCCCTCCATAAGCCGGGCAAAATCATAAGTAACCACCTTGCTGGCAATTGTGTTCTCCATGGCCTTAATAATAAGGTCGGCAGGCTCATTCCAGCCCAGGTGACGCAGCATCATCTCTCCCGACAGTATTACCGAGGAAGGATTAACCTTATCCAACCCCGCATATTTGGGAGCAGTACCATGAGTAGCCTCAAATATGGCGTGACCGGTTTCATAGTTGAGGTTGGCCCCCGGCGCTATACCTATTCCTCCCACTTGGGCCGCCAGAGCATCCGATATATAATCGCCGTTGAGATTAAGGGTAGCCACCACGTCAAACTCTTTGGGCCGGGTAAGAATCTGTTGCAGGAACATATCGGCGATAGCATCTTTGATGATGATCTTGCCTTTACTTTCCGCCGCCTTTTGAGCTTCATCGGCAGCCTGTTCGCCTTCATTATCCTTTATTCGGTCATATTGGTTCCAGGTAAAAACCTGGTCGCCAAATTCTGCTTCCGCTACTTCGTAACCCCAATTCTTAAATGCCCCTTCGGTATACTTCATTATATTGCCCTTATGCACCAGGGTTACGCTCTTGCGCCCATTATGCAGAGCATAGTTGATGGCTGCACGCACCAGGCGTTTGCTGCCCTCTTCGGATACAGGTTTAATACCAAGCCCGGAACTCTCAGGAAAGCGTATTTTGTTGACTTTCATCTCATCCAGCAGAAACCGGAGCAATCGTTTGGCCTCCTGGGAATCACGAGCATACTCAATTCCGGCATATATATCCTCGGTATTTTCGCGAAAGATAGCCATATCAACATATTCCGGATGTTTTACCGGTGAAGGCACCCCTTTAAAATAACGTACCGGACGCAGGCAGGTATATAAATCCAGTTCCTGGCGCAGGGCAACGTTTAAAGAACGTATTCCACCGCCCACCGGCGTGGTGAGGGGACCTTTTATAGCAATTATATACTCCCGGATGACATCCACCGTTTCCCGGGGAAGCCATTCTCCGGTTCTGTCATATGCTTTTTCACCGGCATAAATCTCTTTCCAGACAATTGATTTTTCCCCGTTGTAAGCTTTGGCAACTGCGGCGTCAAAAACCCTTGATGCTGCCGCCCATATATCCGGACCGGTGCCGTCACCCTCAATAAATGGAACCATAGGGTGGTCAGGAACCTGCAATACTCCATCCCGAACTGAGATTTTCTCTCCCTGCATGAAGTTTCCTCCTTAATATCTTTAATTAAAATTAAAGGTACCGTATTTTTTGAAATGTTCAATCAGGCCGCCTTCGGAAAGGATCTGCAGCATTACCGAGGGTAGAGGTGCAATCTTGATATCTATCCCCTTAGTCCGGTTATGCAATACCCCAGCCTGCAAATCTATCTGCAGTTCATCGCCCTCGTCAATTTGGTCGGTATCACATTCTATTACCGGTAAACCCGTATTTATACAATTGCGATAGAAAATGCGGGCAAAAGATTTTGCCACCACCGCACTTATATCAGCATTGATTATAGCCAGCGGAGCCTGTTCCCGGGAAGAACCACAGCCAAAATTCCTTCCCCCGACAATAAAATCGCCTTTTGCAACCTTGGCATAGAAATCCGGATCTAAATCCTCCATAACATGTTTAGCCAGCTCTTTCATATCCAGGGTTTTGAATTTATGGCGACCGGAAATTATATAATCGGTATTAATATCATCACCGAACTTGTGTACCCTGCCTTTTAACTCCATCCTTATCCTCCTGCAATATAATTTTGAATTTTTAATTATAAATTTAAAATTAAGGTAGAAATGCTCCGCATTTCAATAAAATTTATATTAGCGGGAAAAGCGCTCGCTTTTCCTTCCGCAATTAAAAATTCATAATTCATCATTAAAAATTACTTTACAAATTCCCTGGGGTCGGTAATCTTGCCGAATAGTACTGAAGCGGCAACCGTAGCCGGTGAACCCAAGTATATAAAAGCCTTATTATTACCCATTCGCCCTTTAAAATTGCGATTAGCGGTAGAAATAACATTCTCTCCGTCAGAAGGTACGCCGTTGTGGGTACCTACGCAAGGGCCGCAGCCCGGTGTCACCACGGCCGCACCGGCCTCAACGAATATTTCCAGTAAACCTTCCCGCATAGCCTGAAGCATTACCTGGCGTGATGCCGGAGCTACAATCAAGCGAGTGTGCCGGTCGATTTTGCGTCCTTTTAGAATTCCGGCCGCAATGCGCAAATCCTCAATTCTCCCATTGGTACAGGTACCTATAACTCCCTGCTGAATTGGAGTTCCGGCTACCTGGCTTACCGGGGATACATTGTCTACGGTATGCGGCTTGGCTACCTGGGGTTCCAGGGTGGAAACATCGTATTCCTTTACCCGGGCATATATCGCATCGTCGTCAGCCTTTACCGTTGCAAACTCCTTTTGGCTGTGAGCCTTTACCCAATTGACGGTTTTCTCATCAGCTTCCATCAAACCGCATTTGGCCCCCATCTCTATAGCCATGTTGCTGATGGTAAAGCGCTGCTCCACCGAAAGGGCGTCAATGGCTTCACCACCATACTCCGCCGCCATATAGGTAGCTCCGTCGGCAGTTACATCACCAATCAAATACAGAATCAAATCCTTGGAAAATACCCCGGCCGGCAGAATACCGTTTAACACAAATTTAAAGGCCTCCGGTACTTTAAACCACAATTTGCCTGCTATGAGACCAGCTGCCAGATCGGTGGAGCCTACCCCGGTGGAGAAAGCATTTATGGCTCCATAAGTGCAGGTATGGGAATCCGCCCCTATCACCAGATCACCTGGGATTATATGCCCTTGTTCCGGCATGAGCTGGTGACAAACCCCATCGCCTATATCGTAAAAGTTTATTCCCTGCTTATCGGCAAATACCCGCATCTGCCGGTGCAGCTCCGATACCCCTTCCAGCGGACTGGGTGAACTATGGTCAATTACCATGGCCACCCGGGCAGGATCAAAAACCTTAGTAGCCCGCATTTCCGCAAAGGCTTTTATAGCCAGGGGAGAAGTTCCATCCTGCCCCATAACAAAATCCAGATCAGCAATAACGATATCACCGGCCTTGGCATCCTTTCCACTCTTTTGGCTCAAAATCTTCTCCGCTATTGTCTTCCCCAACGCCTTTATTTCTCCCTTCGGTTAATATTTAATATCCTCTGATTATTCTTTCTCATTCTTCTTAGCCCTCAGGTATTCTTCATATATATACATGAGTTCTTTATCAAACAAGGAACGTTTTTTATCTATAGACATCTGCCGGGCCTGGGCCAGTATTTCCTGGGCTTCGTCATTCTGGAGCTTGATGCCGTACTCCCGGGTAAACTTGGAGCGAATGGCGGCCGACCCGGAATGCTTTCCTATCACTATCTGCCTTTCCAGACCAACTTCTTCCGGGCTGAACGCCTCATAAGTAAGGGGATTTTTTAATACTCCATCCCCGTGTATCCCTGATTCATGAGCAAAAATATTAGAGCCGACAATAGGTTTGCTCACCGGTAAATCCCGTCCTGAAGCCTTGGCTACATATTCCGCCACTTCCCGGAACAGGGTGGTATTGTAGGGCAGGTCCAGCTTCATCAGGTATTTCATCCCCATAATTACTTCCTGCAGACAGGCATTGCCCGCTCTTTCTCCCAAGCCGTTAACCGTTACTCCCACATATTTCGCTCCGGCATATACTCCCGCCAGAGCATTGGCAGTGGCCATGCCAAAATCATTATGGGTGTGCATCTCAATATCTATCCCTACCGCTCCGATTAAAGTGCTGATATAGCGGTAGGTAGCAAGAGGATCAAGCGTCCCTACGGTGTCGCAGAAGCGCAGCCGGTCAGCGCCGGCACGCTTGGCGGTCAGGGCAAATTCCGTTAAATAGGCCATATCTGACCGGGAGGCGTCTTCGGCATTGACTGATACATAAAGCTGATTATCCTTGGCAAATTTGACTGCATCGTCCATGCGTTTCAGCACATCCTGGCGGGTAGTCTGCAATTTGTGTTCAATATGAATATCCGAAGTGGATATGGATATGGCTACCGCATCTACTCCGCAGCAAATCGACTGCTCTATATCCGAAATAACCGCGCGATTCCAGGCCATTATACTGGAATTTAGGCCCAGGCTCACTATCTCCTTGATGCAGTCTTTTTCAAATCCTCCCATTACCGGAATCCCTGCTTCAATCTGGTCAACCCCCATTTGATTCAGATAACGGGCTATCTGCACTTTTTCCTGGTTGGTGAATACCACTCCGGCAGTCTGTTCCCCGTCCCTTAAGGTAGTATCCACTACATACACCCGGGCATCTTTTTCTTTAAACCAATCTTTTTGAATATCATCCATTTTCATTGATAAATTCGCTCCCCCATCACTCGCTTTTTAAGCGTTCTTTTAACAAAGAGTTAACAACGGCCGGATTGGCTTGGCCTTTGGTAGCTTTCATCACCTGGCCTACAAAGAACCCAAAAGCCTTTTCCTTTCCCTTACGATAATCCTCAACTACTCCGGGATTAGCCTCTATAATCCCGTCAATCATCTTCAGCAGGGTTGATTCATCGGAAATTTGCACCATACCCTTTTCTTTAACCACTACATCCGGCTCCTTGCCGGTAGCAAACATTTCCGCAAAAACATCTTTAGCCATTTTGCCACTGATCGTGCCTTCATCAATGAGAGTCAACAGTCTGGTCAGAGCAACTGGTTTGATCTTGCAATCATGAATCTCTATATCATATTGATTCAGATATTTGCTCAGTTCCCCCATCATCCAGTTGGATACCTGCTTGGCATCATTATATAAAGACAGACACTGGTCAAAATACTCCAGAAATTCAGGAGTTAAGGTCAAAATGGCAGCATCATATGGAGGTAATCCATATTGCTCCATCAATCTCTGCTGGGCCTGATCGGGAAGCTCAGGCAGATCTGCCTTTAATTGCTCCACCCATTCCCGTTCTATCTTAAGGGGCGGCAAGTCCGGATCGGGGAAATAACGATAATCATGGGCTTCTTCCTTACTGCGCATCCCCCTGGTTATCTGTTTTTCTTCATCCCAGGTTCTGGTCTCCTGAATAATCGCTTCACCGTCTTCAATAGCTTCTATCTGCCTTTGAGCTTCATATTCAATAGCTCTTTCCAGAGCCCGGAAAGAGTTCAAATTCTTGATTTCAGTACGGATTCCCAGCTCTTTTTGCCCCCAGGGACGTACTGATACATTGGCATCACAGCGCAGTGACCCTTCCTGCATCTTGCAGTCGGAGGCACCGGCAAAAAGCAGAATGGAACGCAGCTTTTCCAAATAAGCCCGGGCTTCCTGTGCGCTCCTCATATCCGGTTCGGATACTATTTCCAAGAGCGGTGTCCCGGAACGATTCAGGTCGACCAGAGAAAAAGGGGTACTGGTGATATTGCCCTGATGCACCAGCTTGCCTGCATCCTCTTCCATATGCGCCCGGGTTATGCCCACCCTCTTCTTTTCGCCTTCCAGATCAATTTCCAGGTACCCGTTTTTACAGATGGGCAGGTCGTATTGCGAAATCTGATAAGCTTTGGGTAAATCCGGATAAAAATAATTTTTTCGGTCAAATTTGCATAGGGCAGCAATTTCACAATTCAAGGCCAAACCGGCTTTAATAGCTATTTCTACCGCCTTCTTATTCAGAACCGGCAGCATACCGGGGAAACCGGAACAAATCGGGCAAACCTGAGTATTGGGCTCGGCCCCGAAAGCAGTGGAACAGGAGCAAAATATCTTGGTCGCGGTTTTTAATTCCGCATGTACTTCCAGCCCAATCACGGTTTCGTAATTGCTGTTCATTAATTATTCACCCCCCAGCGAAGGTTTGACCGTATGATAAGCAGTGTTCTGTTCAAAGGCATAAGCCGCCCTGATCAGGCTGCCTTCATCAAAAGGTTTAGCAACTATCTGCATGCCTGCGGGAAGGCCGTCGCTAAAACCGCAGGGAACTGATATCCCGGGTAAACCGGCTAAATTGATGGGAACGGTTAATATATCATTCATATACAATGTTAAGGGTTCATTGCTCTGTTCCCCTAGCTTAAAAGCAGTTGTAGGGGTGGTGGGAGAAATTATAATATCAAAATCTTTAAATATCTGCTCAAAGTCATTACTGATTAAGCGCCTTACTTTCAGGGCCTTAAGGTAGTAGGCATCATAATATCCCGAACTTAGGGCATAGGTACCCAGCATAATCCGGCGTTTCACTTCAGCCCCAAAGCCTGCAGCCCGGCTGCGGGAAAACATGTCGGTAACATTATCAGCCTCAAAGTCCCGGAGCCCGTAACGGACCCCGTCAAAACGAGCCAGGTTGGCACTGGCTTCAGCCGGAGCAATAATATAATAAGCCGGCAAGGCATATTCACTATGCGGCAAAGAGACCTCCTCGACAATGGCGCCCAATTCCTCATATTTTTTAAGGGCGGCCATTACCAGCTCCCGGTTTTTTTTATCTACCCCCTGCTGAAAATATTCCCGGGGGTAAGCTATTTTCATGCCCTTTATATCAGTGCTCAAAAACGAGGTATAATCCGGTACTTTCATATTAATACTGGTGGAATCAAGCGGGTCGTAGCCGCAGATTATATTCATAACCAGAGCACAATCGGCTACATCCTTGCTGAATATCCCTACCTGATCCAGGGAAGAGGCAAAAGCAACCACTCCCCAGCGGGAAACCCGGCCATATGTAGGTTTTAAGCCTACTACCCCGCAGAAAGCCGCCGGCTGGCGAATAGAACCACCCGTATCAGTTCCCAGGGCAAACGGCACTTCATCCGCAGCTACCGCGGCTGCCGAGCCCCCCGAAGACCCTCCCGGCACCCGCTCCAGATCCCAGGGATTATGAGTGGGGAAGAAAGCGGAAAATTCAGTGGAAGAGCCCATGGCAAATTCATCCATATTCAATTTGCCCACCAATATGCCCTGCTCGGCATTAAGCCGGGCCGCTACCGTAGCATCATAAGGCGGTACAAATTGTTCCAGCATACGTGAGCAGCAGGTAGTTCTTAAACTGCGGGTACAGATAAGATCCTTCAGAGCGAAAGGCAGTCCGGCTATCCGCCCCCGGCGTAACTCTTCCCGTTTAAGCTGGTCAGCCTTTTGCAGCGCGTTTTCTTCATCCAGAGTAACAAACGCTTTTACCCTGCCATCCACTTGGTGAATCCGCCGCAATACCGATTCTATGATCTCGTGGACTGAAGCTTCTTCACGGTTTAACTTGTCCCGTAATTCATATAAACCAAGTTCATATAACTCCACAGCCAGTTACCCTCCTATACTATTTTCGGAACTTTGTACTGGCCGTCTTCCAGCAACGGTCCATTGGCTAGTATATCCTCCCGAGGCGAACTTGCCCCCACCATATCCTCGCGGAAAACATTGTAAACCGGCAGGATATGGGCTAACGGTTCTATTTCATCGGTATTGATCTCATTCAAACGGTCGGCATAATCCAATATTAAGCTAAGCTGTTCGGCCAATTCCTTTTTTTCCTCATCATTAAGGGCCAATCTGGCCAGTAAAGCCACATGCTCAACCTCGTTTGTGGTAAGGGCCATAACACTACCTCCCAACCCGCTAAAACGTTTATGTTCATTATTATATCAAAAAAGACCGTCGATAAACTAATTTCTATGCTATAAATAATGAGTATACAAAATTATGTACTCATGTTCAGGCCAGATAGTGCATATATTTATTCCGGATGTTGGCATTATTAAGATATACGGAAGGATCAGCTGACGAAGCCGGTATAGAGAGAAGCAAAGGGGCGGTCGCTTTTACGGGTAAGACGGGTAAACGGCTCTTGCCGGATAAAGTTTAACGAATATCCAAAATAGAGGGCAAAGTCCTCCAGGGCTTGCTCCAATTCACCCAGTCGGTCAGGTTCCATCACCTGGGCCTCTACACTGGGAGCCAGATTCTTTAGCGGATAGTCACCCCGCAGGTAGATGCTTCCGGCATAAAGGCCGGTTCCGCAGTATTTTCCCACCAGTTCCTGATCACGGTTTAAACCTAAGATAACGATAGTTCCTCCGGCCATATATTCACCGGTAAATGCTCCGGTGCTACCTCCGACTACGATCAGCGGCTTTTTATCCTGATAGGCTTTCATGTGAATTCCCAGGCGATAGCCCGCATCATCGCGAATAAAAAGTTCTCCGCCCCGCATGGCATACCCGGCAATATCACCGGCACGACCATGAACAATGATGCGCCCTTCACTCATAGTATTGGCCACCCCTTCCTGACAATTGCCATACAGCATTATTTCCGGTCCGGCGGCAAAAGCTCCCAGGTTGTTGCCGGCTGTTCCTTTTAAAATAAGACTCTTTTTCTGCTGCCAACCACAGCCAATATAGCGCTGTCCGCACAGATTGATTACCTCTATTTCCCTTTCATCAGCACTATTCAGCCTTTGCAGCAGTTCTTCCTGAGAATATTGGTCAGCATTCAATACTGTCATTTTTTTCACCCTTCCATATTTTCTGCCAGTAGAGGGCAGGCAAATTGGCTATTGTAGGATAGCACTCCACATACTCCTGCCACATTTTTTCCGGAATAGGCAACTGAGTTTCGATAATACTCAATAGCGGGCCTGCTACTTCCGGCAGATTAATGGCTATGAATTTTTGCAGGCAGTTCTGGTGGTGATGAATTTCCAGATATTTATCATCTTCCTGCCAGTAAAATATTGATGCTCCGGGTTTGGGAATACCAGCCGCAAAGAGACTCCATCCCTGCAATTTTACCGAATTCATTGCCACTCCGCCCCGATAGAACAAGGTCTGGCCTGACATATTAGCCCCGGCCAGGTATCCTTCCCGGTGGGCATGGGGGAGAAGAGCCATAATTTCACGGTTCGATGTAATGAGATTCGGGGTTTCTATTACATCTCCGGCGGCAAAGATATATTCATCAGAAGTACGCAGGTAGCTATCGGCCACAATACCTTTGCCGACCTTCAGGCCGGCGCTAAAAGCCAGTTCAGTGTTAGGCCGGATCCCGACCGCCATTATCAGTTGATCCGACTGTAGAACCGTTCCACTGCTAAGCTGTATCCGGTGCTGGGGGTAAACTGCCGCCAGTTCGTCACCTGCTATTATTTTGATTCCGGCCTTTTCCAGATATACGCCCAACCGGGCAGCCGCTGTCGGGCTCAAAACCTGGGGCAGTATATGCTGGGCTTTCTCGACCAGGGTAACTCGCAGCCCTCTCTTGAGCAAAGCTTCGGCCGCCTTTACGCCAATCAGCCCGGAGCCTATTACTACCGCTTGCTGGCCCTCTCTGATGTTCATATTCAGCCTTTCCACATCCTCTAAAGTATAGAAATTGCTCACCCATCGCTGGTTCAGATCAGAAAGTTCAAGCTGCGCCGGTGAGGCTCCACAAGCAAGCAGAAGGCGATCATAGGCGAGCTGCATTCCATTATCCAAGTTCAGTATCCTGGCTCGGCGGTCTATTTTAATGCCCCGGGCTTTAATCATTTCCACCTGGTTTAATCGAAAAAACGAGTCCGGCCGGAAAGATAAGTCGGCATAGTGAATCGGATCGCTTAAATAATAGGAAATAAGAGGGCGGGTATAGGCCCCCCGTTTTTCTCCGTCCAAAACGGTTATTTCCCCCCGCCGGTCAAAGCGCCTTATCCCTTCCACTGCTCCCACGGCAGCAATACCACTGCCAACAATCAAGTATCTCATCACTCATTCCTCCTGACCGATTCATAATCAAATTCTATTCCCCATGCACTTTATTTTTAGCGCTGCCGGTTGGGCCGCTTTCCTCATCCCAAATAATAGCTTCATTGGGGCAATGCTTTAGACAAGCCGGTTCACGGTTGCTTTCACGGCACAGGTCACATTTCAGTATCCCCGGCCTTTCCCGGGAAACTTGCGGGTGGCCGAAGGGACAGACCAGAATACAGGTATAGCAACTGACACAACGGCTGTTATCCACATAGACCCGACCATTTTCATCTCTCTGCATGGCGCCACTGATACAGGCATTTATACAGGGAGCATCCTGACAATGACGGCAGACATTAAAATAGGTTAGTCCCTGCCAATTGATTAAATTAATTCGAGGGAGGGGAGAACCATGTTTGAAAGCCCGTAGAACATTGCCTTGGAAGCCATCATGGGCAGCAGCGCAGTAAATTCTGCATAGGCCGCAGCCCAGGCAATAATCAGGTATAGCTGTTATCTTCATGGCTGTCACCCCTCTTCCCCTGCCGCTTTAACTCCCAGGATTTTCAGCTCCTCAGGTCCAAGCCCGATTCCCCTCAGCATAAGGCGGTTGCCGCGCAGGCTGTCAATAGCATTTATGCCCATAGCCCCCATTATCTCTTTGATTTCATGTTCCCAGGCCTGAAGCAGGTTTTGAGCCCGCTTGGCTCCCACTTCCGGATTTAAACGCCGGCTGAGATCCGGTCGGGTGGTAGCTATCCCCCAGTTGCATTTGCCGGTAAAGCACATCTGGCATAAGTGGCAGCCCAGGGCGATGAGTGCTGCGGTAGCAATATACACGGCGTCCGCCCCCAGCGCTATGGCCTTTACCACATCAGCGCTGTTTCTGATTCCCCCCGCTGCTACCAGGGAAACCTGCTGGCGAATACCTTCATCCCGCAAGCGGCTGTCCACCTGGGCCAATGCTATTTCTATGGGAATGCCGACATGATCCCTTATTCTCATGGGCGCTGCTCCGGTAGCCCCCCGGAAACCGTCTATGGCCAGGATGTCAGCCCCCGCTCTTACCACCCCCGAAGCAATGGCACTGATATTATGAACAGCGGCCACCTTGACCGCTATCGGTTTTTTATATCCGGTAGCCACTTTAAGAGTTTCTATTAACTGGGCCAGATCCTCAATAGAGTAAATATCATGATGAGGAGCCGGGGATATGGCATCGGACCAAGCCGGTATCATCCGGGTCCGGGCCACCTCCTCACTAACCTTGGCGCCGGGCAGATGGCCCCCAATACCCGGTTTGGCTCCCTGGCCGATCTTAATCTCAATCACCGCCGAATTTTCCAGATAGGCGGGGTGAACGCCGAAACGTCCGGAAGCAACCTGGACCACCGCGTTATCTTTATAGGAAAATAAATCCGGGTGCAGGCCCCCCTCTCCCGTGTTCCACAAAGTGCCCATCGCATATGCCGCCCGGGACAGGGATTTATGCACATTAAGACTTACCGAACCAAACGACATAGCCGAAAACATAATCGGCAGGCGCAGGCTGATGAGAGGTTTCTCCGATAATTCAGAGGAACCGGTCTTATTTCCCAAAGAGGTATTTAATTCCATAGGCTCCCGCAGAGGATCTATGGAGGGATTGGTTACCTGACTGGCGTTTAAAAGCAAGTGGTCGAAATACGATTTATAAGATCGGGGATTGCCCATACCGGCAAGCAGAACCCCGCCGCTGTCAGCCTGAGCATATATTTCCCTGATGGTGGCCGGAGTCCAGTGACTGTTAACTCTGAAGCTCAGGGGATACTCCTTTATAGCCAGGGCTTGGGCAGGGCAAAGCGACACACAGCGCTGGCAGGCTACACATTCCTCATCATTGGTCCACATCCAGCCATTATCAAGATGGTGCACCTCGTTGGCACATTGCTGAACACAAACGCCGCACTTGATACAGCGGCTCTCCTCCCTTTCCACTTTAAAGACCGGGGCTAACATAGTGAGCGCCATTGCTTTCACCTTCCTTAGGCTGAACGGATAAAAACGCCATTCAGCTTTGGTTCTAATAGTCCAACTTTGTTGTCAATCAACCCTATCACCGGCTCCCCGCCGGAAGGAGACCATAGTTTATCCAGGACGGGTTCTACTTTGCGTATGGCTGCTTCTTCACTGCTGATATAGAGAAAATCATCTTTACAGGCAGCGACCAGGGGACGCAGCTTAATGCGGTCGTTTACTGCCGCCATACCGTTACCGGTAGCAACGATAATGGAGAAAGGACCATTCAGCAGCAGACTGGAATATCTATGCCGCAGCCAGGCCAGTTTTCGGTCCCCCATATCTTCCCAAAAGGTAGCGGCAATGATCTTTACGGTATCATCCAGGCCGAGTCCCTCTCGCCGCATCAGAAAGTCAAAAATATAAGCTATAACTTCAGTATCGGTCTGCAAACTGCAGCGATAACCAAACATCTCTAAAAAACGACGGTTGCTGCCATAGGAGGAAATCTCCCCGTTATGCACTACCGACCAATCCAGCAGAGTAAAGGGGTGAGCCCCCCCCCACCAGCCCGGTGTATTAGTGGGAAAACGGCCATGGGCAGTCCATAGGTAGGCCCGGTATTCATCCAGGCGAAAATAATCGCCTATATCCTCGGGGTAAGCCATACCCTTGAATGCTCCCATATTGTGTCCGCTGGAAGCTATAAAGGCTCCGGCTATGCCGGAATTAATCTGCATAACCATTCCTACCATAAATTCTTCCTCGTCCATTCCCTGCTCCTGCAGCCGCTCTTCCCGCGGGTCGGCAAAATAGCGCCATGCCAGCGGAGCTTCACCCACCCGGGAATTTTTCCTTACCGGGATAGGCTCTGCGTAGCATATTTTAAAATTCCGATTAAGCAGAGTTTCACTTTCACTGCGCGCCTTTTCATGGTCATAATAAAGATGCAGAGCGTATTGCTTTTCATATTGCGGGTAAATGCCATAAGCAGCGAATCCTCCTCCCAAGCCATTGGAGCGCTGGCGCATGCTGGCGATACAGGATATAATCCTGTCGCCGCTGAAGCAAGTACCCTTCTGATTCAATATCCCGGCAATAGCACAGCCGCTTGGGATTCTAACCTCTCCTTCTTTTAGCCGCACCATGTTCACTCCTTTCTTCTACCTTTGTTCTCAGTAGCGATGCAGATATTCCTTGACTTCCCACGGATGCACTTCAATATTGTAACGCTGCCATTCATCGTATTTGGCCTCCAGAAAGCGGGTATATATATGGGGCCCCAGAGCATTTATGATAACCTCATCCCGGGACAACTCCTCCAGGGCTTCACCCAGGTTGCCGGGCAGGCTTTCTATCCCCATAGCTTCCCGATCTTGTCGGCTCATACGATAAATATTGGCGTCCACCGGCAGCGGTGGTTCAATCTTATTCCTGATACCGTCCATTCCAGCGGCCAGCATCGCGGCCAAAGCCATATAAGGATTACAGGTAGGGTCGGGATGACGTACTTCTATCCGGGTGGAGACCCCCTTCTTGGCCGGAACCCGGATCAGGCAACTTCGGTTATTTTCCGACCAGGCAATATAAACCGGGGCTTCGTAACCGGGTACCAGCCGTTTGTAGGAATTTACCCCGGGATTGGTAACAGCAGCCAAACTACGGGCATGTTTAATGATTCCTCCCATGTACCAGCGGGCAATGTCGCTTAACTGTCTGGGACTATTGGCGTCATAAAAAGCATTTTTCCCATCCAGAGTGAATAGAGACTGGTGGCAGTGCATGCCGGAACCGTTAACACCGCCGATCGGTTTAGCCATAAAAGAGGCATGCAGTCCATGCCGCTCGGCAATTGCTCTTACTACCAGCTTGTAAGTCATAATATCATCCGCTATTTTCACCGCGGGACCGTATTTAAAATCAATCTCATGCTGCCCCGGCGCTACCTCATGATGGGAAGCTTCAATCTCAAATCCCATGTCCTCAAGAGTGCATACTATATCCCGTCGGGCATCTTCTCCCAGATCTAAAGGGGCCAGATCAAAATAGGCGGCTTGATCCTGGGTATGAAGCAGCGGCTGACCCTGTTTGTCAACCAGGAAAAGGAAAAACTCGCACTCCGGTCCGGCATTCATGACCAGCCCCATCTCTTCCGCCTCTTTTACCACCCGTTTCAGGTTGATTCGCGGGTCGCCAATGAAAGGTTCCTTATCCGGGGTATAAACATCACAGATCATTCGGGCTACGGCGCCGTTGCTGGGACGCCAGGGAAAGATGCTGAAAGTATCGGCATCAGGGACCAAAAACATATCGGATTCTTCAATACTGGCAAAGCCGTCAATGGATGAGCCGTCAAACATTAATTCTCCATCCAGAGCCTTTACCAATTGGCTTGCAGGTATGGCGAGATTTTTAAGTATGCCGTGCATATCCGTAAATTGAAGCCTGATAAAGCGAACCCCATATTCTTTCACTTTGTCCATGACTTCGGCTTTCTTGTCTTTAGTCATTAAAATCACTCCTTTTCTAATCGGTCGCCACCGGCAGGCAGATTATTAATAATTTCCCGGGCCACTTGGCGCAGGGTCTGCCCCCGATTCATGGCTTCTTTCTGGATCCAACGGTGGGCCTCACCTTCATTCATACCCATTTGGGCAATGAGAAGGCCTTTGGCCTTATCCAAGATCTTACGGGTCTGGAGGGTCTCTTTCAGTTTTTTGATTTCTTCCCTCAGTTCCAATTCCCGCCGCCAATACATGAGGGCTGATTCTACCGCCGGAATCAGAATATCCTGGTTCAGGGGTTTCATCAGGTAATGGAACTGGTACGTCGGTGGAAATACCTCCCGGTCTACCAGGAGTAAAACAGCGGCTAACTGATCCTCACTGATTATGGACGCAGTTTTCAGGCCTTTGCCGCCTTCAAGGCCGCTATCGACAATAACCAGATCACAATAAAGCGCCCGGGTTCGTCTAAAGGTATGGTTCATGCCTGTAGTTTCAGCACTGATCTGGTAACCAGCCCGGCTTAACGTCTCAACGATCATCTTTCGTTCCGGCAGTATGTCGTCGGCAACAATAATCCGTCCACCCAATAGCATCACCTGCCTTCCAACCTCACTACGACTTGGGTTCAGGGCAAAAACAAAAAAGCGTCCAGTCCAGGTTCTGTCATAGCTATGTAAAACCTGGCTGGACGCCTTTGTCCGCTTGAATAATTATTGAGTTGAAAATGCGTTCATTACCTTGCTAAACTATTCTAAACCCACAGCAATTAAGCTGACAAGAGTTATAAGCCAGATATATTGTATACTTGGCAGCTTGATGTTGCTGTTTTAATATGGATTGCACACATCAGCTAACGGTTACTTTATAAGCTCTGAGCCAGGCATCCAGCTGAACCAGATAAGCCAGATACTGGGTCTCTCCCATAAGCTGCCCGAACCAGGGCCGGGGGAACAGGTTACCGGAAGCGGTCAGCGAACTTTTGACCGCATTAATATCCACCAGCTCCGGCAGCGGGGAAGAAGAATCATTCGCTATTTCTAAAACCCGGTTGTGAAGGGTCTGCCGGTAGGAGGGATTATGAGTGCGCGGATAGGGGCTTTTAGGCCTTTGCAAAACATCAGCCGGCAGAATACCCCTTAATGCCTGCCGCAGTATCCCCTTGCTTTTCCCGCCGCAATTTTTCATCTGCCAGGGGATGTTCCAAACGTATTCCACCAGGCGATGGTCGCTGAAGGGAACGCGTATTTCCAATCCCCAGGCCATACTCATACGATCTTTGCGGTCCAGCAAAGTAGGCATAAAGCGGGTAATATTCAGATACGATATTTCCCGTATACGGGCTTCAGAAGCTTCTTCACCGGGAAGACGGGAAACTTCCTCCAGCGCCTCCCGGTACCTGGCGGTGATATAATCCCAGGGCCTGATTGCAGCTACTACATCCGCTGACAATAATCGCAGCCGTTCAGGAAGCATTCTGATCCAGGGAAAGTATGGGGTATTGATTGCTTCTTGCCGATGAAACCAGGGATAGCCGCCAAAAATCTCATCGGCACATTCACCGGATAAAGCAACCGTAGCGGTTTTCCTGATTTCCCGGCAAAAGAGATAAAGGGAAGAATCAATATCGGCCATTCCAGGCAAGTCCCGAGCCCATGCGGCAGGGACTAAAGCATCCGCCAGTTCCTGGTTGTCGATTGTGATCTGACGGTGTATGGTCCCCAGCTTCTGCCCCACTCTTCCTGCCCATGAAAAATCAGCGTCCGGTTGAAATTCATTGGTCCTAAAATAATCCTGGTTCTCTGCATAATCAACTGAAAGGCTAGGCAACGGCCCCCGTCCGGCTTGCCTGAATTCCCTGGCCGCTAAAGCGGTAAGGGCACTGGAATCCAGACCGCCGGAAAGAAGGGTACATACCGGGACATCAGCCACAAGCTGTCTGGCAACCGTATCTCCCAGCAATTCGCGCACCTTTCCGGCTGTTGTCTCCAGATCATCCTCATGAGGCCTGCTTACCAGGTCCCAATATTTCTTGATCCGGAATCCTTTTTCCTGGTATAACAAACAGTGGCCGGGCTTCAGTTCCGCAATTCCTTTAAAAATTCCCTGACCCGGGGTGCGGGAAGGTCCCATGACAAAGATTTCCGCCAGTCCTTCTTTGGTAATCTCGGCTTTTACGGTTGGATGCGCCAGCAGCGCTTTCAATTCCGAAGCAAAAAGGAAGCGTCTTCCCTGCCGGGCATAGAAAAGCGGTTTCACTCCCAGACGGTCACGGGCTAAAAAAAGACTCTGATTGAGCTCATCCCAGACGGCAAAAGCAAATATGCCGTTTAAACGCTGCAGACACTCTTCACCCCATTCGATAAATGCCAGCAAAAGCACTTCGGTATCAGAATTACGGCTAAGAAAAGTATATTGGCGTGCTTCCAGTTCCCGGCGCAATTCCAGGGTATTGTACAATTCTCCGTTATAGGTAATGGTGTAACTATTGTTCCCTCGCTGGCGGGTCATTGGTTGAGCCCCCCCTTCAGGATCCACCACCACCAGGCGCCGATGCCCCAGGGCTGCACGGGCAGACAAATAAACCCCGTCCGCATCCGGCCCCCGGTGTACAATAGCTTGGCTCATCTTATCTAAAATACAGCTTTGCGCAGTCAAATCTTCTTCCCAGTCTATCCAGCCCACAATTCCACACATTTTATTCCGCTCCCCTCAATTTCAGCCGACCGGAGGAAACGTTTCCTTATAACCACACTTAACCGTCTTAAGTGCCACCCCCGGCAACAAAAAATGGCGCTTAGGGATTCATGTCCCTAGCGCCATTGCCTTCGCTATAGGATATTAATTTATGGGTTAAATGTGTGTGGAACCTTTTCCCATTGCCTGGCGCTGTTGATTTTCACCAAGCCAGGCCTGAAAACTCATTAATGCCATTGCTTAATCAGTTTGCCGATGTTAACCTTTTAGCAAGAACCGCATTCTTGCAGAAAGGATTACCGGCCATGAAAATTACCCTGGCTCAATTAAACCCGACGGTTGGAGATATTCAGGGGAATATGCTTAAGATGATGGAAGCTTGGGAACAGGGCAGTCGGGAAAACAGTGATTTAGTCGTTTTCCCGGAACTGTTTCTGCCCGGGTACCCTCCCCGCGACCTCCTGGAAAAGGCCTGGTTTATTGAACAGAACCAACAGGCCCTGCAAAAAATAATTGCTGTTTCCGGGAGCTATTCCCATACCGGAATATTGTTTGGTATGCCGCAGATAAATGACCGTACCGGCAAGGGATTGTATAATTCCGCCCTATTGGTTTGCCGGGGGCAGATTCTGGCTTCCCAGCATAAATCCTTGCTTCCTACCTACGATGTTTTTGATGAAGCCAGGTATTTCGACCCGGCTGCAGATATTTTTACCGTACCTTTTAAAGGCGAAGTGCTGGGTATTTCCATCTGTGAAGATGCCTGGAATGACCCTCAGCTCTGGAATTCCCGGAGCATTTACAGTTTTGATCCCATAGCGGTTCTGGCCGCCTCGGGCGCGACCCTCCTGATCAATATTTCCGCTTCCCCTTTCCATGCCGGGAAGGAAGAAACCAGATGCCGTCTTATTTGCAATCACGCCCGCCGTTATGCTTTGCCTTTTATCTATGTCAACCAGGTAGGAGCCAATGACGAGCTTATATTTGACGGCCGCAGTATGTGCATTGATCACAGGGGCAGACCGGTTTTAATTGCCCCCGCTTATGAAGAGTACCTGGCAACGATTGATATTCGGATTCCGGGTTCGGAGACCCACCAGCTCCAGGATTACGGAATTGATTCGGTCTACCGGGCACTATGTCTGGGCATAAAAGATTATGCGCATAAATGCGGCTTTAAAAAGGTGCTGATCGGTCTCTCGGGAGGCATTGATTCCGCACTTACCACCTGTCTGGCGGTACAAGCCGTAGGTAAGGAAAATGTCCGGGTCCTTTCCATGCCATCGCCCTTTTCATCTTCCGGCAGTATTGATGATTCCCGAAAACTTGCACAAAACCTGGGTATTGAATGCAGCGTGTTTCCCATATCGGATATTTATCATTCCTATGTCAGGGCTCTGGATAACGCGTTGGCTGAGGAAACCGCCGGGGTAACGCTGGAAAATATCCAGGCCCGCATTCGGGGTAATATTTTAATGGCTCTATCCAATAGGTATGGTTATCTGCTTCTCTCCACCGGAAACAAAAGCGAATTGGCCGTAGGCTATTGTACCCTTTACGGAGATATGAGCGGAGGATTAAATGTTCTGGCTGACGTCCCCAAAACCATGGTCTATGACCTGGCCCATTATATTAACCGCGACGGGGAGCTTATTCCTCAGGAAATCCTCAGCAAACCCCCTTCAGCTGAACTAAAACCCGGACAGACGGATCAGGATGAACTTCCTCCTTATGATATTCTTGACCGTATATTGCACTATTACATTGAGGAAGGCTATTCGCCCCAAGAGATAATTGAACTGGGCTTTGAACCGGTTACCGTAAAATGGGTGGTTCAGACCGTAGACCAGAACGAGTACAAGCGAAGGCAGGCCGCCCCCGGACTGAAGATAACCGCCAAGGCCTTCGGCATGGGGCGAAGAATGCCTATCGCTGCACACCTAAAGTATTTCTAAAAGCCCTGGGACAAAGCCTGCCTTAAATCTGAGGAAAAAATTTGATTCCACTGCTCAACTTATTGCAGGGAATCAAAATAGGATTATCCCGCCAGGATCTGCCCATCGTCATTAAGGTCGACCTGACTGTAGGCATCTTCTCCATGCAGTGACAGATCAAGACCCATCTCTTCTTCCGCCCTGCTTACCCGCAAGGGCAGGAACAAGTTAATAAACTTTAAAATTAAAAAGGTCGTTATTCCCGCAAAAGCATAGGTAGCCACTACTGCGGTAAGCTGTACCAGCAACAGATGAAGATCCCCTGAGGCCAAAAAGCCGTCGGCGCCTGCGGGATTGATGGCGGTACTGGCGAAAACGCCGGTAGCCAGAGCACCGAAAGTCCCGCCTACACCGTGGATGCCAAAGGCATCCAAAGAATCATCATAAGCCAGTTTTTCCTTCATTTTGCTTATGGCCAGGTAACAGATGGGCCCGACCAGCAATCCCATTATGATGGAAGATAACGGGCTTACGAAGCCGGCAGCCGGGGTAATGGCTACCAGGCCTGCGATCGCACCGCTGACTGCCCCAAACACAGTAGGTTTGCGGTGGTGAATCCATTCTGTCGCCACCCAGGAAAACGCCGCCGTGGCCGCACAGGTGTTGGTGACCAGAAACGCCAGCGAAGCCAGTCCTTCGGCCGCCAGGGCACTGCCGGCATTAAAGCCGAACCAGCCGAACCATAATAGGGCAGCCCCGGTCACTGTCATGGGCAGATTATGGGGAACAATCGCTTCTTTTTCCTGACCCAGGCGCCGTCCGAGTATCAGAGCGGCTACCAAACCGGAAAAACCTGAACTGATATGAACGACAGTACCTCCGGCAAAGTCCAGCGCCCCCAGCTGTCCCAGCCATCCTCCTCCCCAGACCCAATGAGCCAGGGGATCATAGACCAGGGTGGTCCACAGCAAAATGAAGATAATGAAAGCAGTGAAATTCATGCGTTCAGCAAAGGAACCGCATATAATCGCGCCCGTAATCACCGCGAACATAAGCTGAAAACCGATAAAGGCCAGCTGCGGTATGCTTCCCGCCAAAGAATCGGTGGTTATATTCTGCAATCCTAAAAATTCCAGGCTTCCTATCAAGCCACTATGGTCAGAACCGAAAGCCAGGCTATAACCGCATAAAACCCACTGTATCGAAACTATAGCCAGAACCGCGAAACACTGCATGAGAATACTGAGCACATTCTTTTTCCGTACCATCCCGCCATAAAACAAAGCCAGCCCTGGGGTCATCAGCATTACCAGAGCGGAACACAGCAGTATAAATGCCGTATTTCCAGGATCGGCTGAATTTTCAGCTGCCCCGACAGTACGGGGCAGAGCCATTAAAAACACAACCGTTGCCATTACGGTAAATAGCCTTTTTATTTCTGTTTTCATAAAACATCCCTCCTA